>NZ_JBEXCR010000049.1:0-100456 GCF_040605375.1 Nonomuraea sp. NPDC005650 | reverse complement strand
CGGGCCAGGCCCAGCCGGACCTGGTTCTGGATCAGCTCGCCCACGCTGCGCAGCCGGCGGTTGCCGAAGTGGTCGATGTCGTCGACCTCGACGATGACCTCGCGGTCATTGGCGCCCGGCATCGACTCCTCGCCCGCGTGCAGGCGCACGATGTACTCGATCGTGGCGACGATGTCGTCCTCGGTCAGGGTGCCCTGCGAGATCTCCGAGTCGACCCCGAGCTTCTTGTTGATCTTGTAACGACCGACCTTGGCCAGGTCGTACCGCTTGGGGTTGAAATAGAGGTTCTCCAGCAGGGTCTGCGCCGACTCCTTGGTCGGCGGCTCACCCGGCCGCAGCTTGCGGTAGATGTCCAGCAGCGCGTCGTCCTGGCCGGCCGTGTGGTCCTTCTCCAGGGTCGCCCGCATCGACTCGTACTGGCCGAAGCGCTCGAGAATCTGCTCGCTGGTCCAGCCCAGCGCCTTGAGCAGCACCGTGACGGCCTGCTTGCGCTTGCGGTCGATGCGCACACCGACGCTGTCGCGCTTGTCGATCTCGAACTCCAGCCAGGCACCCCGCGACGGGATGACCTTGCAGCCGAACAGGTCCTTGTCGGACGTCTTGTCGACATTGCGTTCGAAGTAGACACCGGGCGACCGGACCAACTGCGAGACCACGACACGCTCGGTGCCGTTGATGATGAATGTGCCCTTCGGCGTCATGAGCGGGAAATCGCCCATGAACACCGTCTGGCTCTTGATCTCACCGGTGGTGTTATTGATGAACTCCGCCGTCACGAACATCGGGGCGGAGAAGGTCATGTCCTTGTCTTTGCACTCATCTACTGAGTACTTCGGCGGCTCGAATCGGTGGTCGCGGAACGACAAGGACATGGTCCCCGAGAAGTCCTCGATCGGACTGATCTCTTCGAAGATCTCTTCGAGGCCCGACTGAGTCGGGACGTCCTTGCGCCCGGCCTGGCGAGCCGCCTCTACCCGGGCCTTCCACTTCTCGTTTCCGAGCAACCAGTCGAACGACTCGGTCTGCAGAGCGAGAAGGTCAGGAACTTCGAGGGGCTCCTGGATGCGCGCGAATGACACGCGACGGGGACCAGCGGGTACGGCGGAGGCGTTGCGCGAGGCTGCCAACAGATGTCCTTCCGAGGGCTCGCGGCGGACTGACTACACGCACGCCAGACAACCTCGCAACGTGAGCAAGCATCGCGGGTCGTCAAAGGGCAGCGCAAAGGGGCAGTGTAGCCGAACGGCACACGCCTGTCCACTTCGCTCTCGCTGCATGCTCCACGTTGGTCGCAGCATCGCCCGTTCAGGCGGAAACGTCAAGCCCACAAGCCCGACTTTTAGCCGACTAGGGGCCCGGACGCTGGGTTTTCTCCCCTGTGTGACAGGTCGCCTACCGCCAGGCCCAAGACGATACCCGCGAACGGGGGCGGTTAACGCTCCGTCACACCGGGGGTCGAACCCATGCCGACAACCGGTGTATCTGTGACTGAGTTACCCGTTCCTAAGGCTTCGCTAAACCTGATTTTTGGTAACAATTGAAAGAAGCGGCGCGCCAGGGGCGTCAGGCGGTCCCCAACAGGGTCGACAGGTCGGCCACCAGCCAGCGCGATCCTTGCCGGACCATGACGAACCTGGCCCGGTTCTGAGTGAACTGTTGCCGTGGCGCGGTCTCACCCGCGACGTCCTTGACCGTACCCGTGTTCACGAACAGCAGAACCTCTACACGATCAGGCTCCGCGCGCTCGACCCCCGCCCCCGCCACGGTCACGGTCTGCACGATCTTCTGCGCCTTGGCCCTGGACACCAGGGACTTGGTCAGCTCCTTGTAGTGCGTGGTCAGCTCCCCTGTCGTGTGCGTGCCCGCCCGCGCCAGGTCCTCCTCCACCGTCCGATAGTCGTAAGAGAGCAGATCGGGCGCCACCTCCTTGGCCGCCGCCATGGCCTGCGTCCCCGCCGCGTCGGCCGCCCGCAGGTCGCGCAGGTTGAACCACATCGTGGGCACCAGCACTCCGGCCACCACCACGAGGATCGCCAGCAGCACGACCGTGATCGTCCTCACCTGGACCCCCACCACCCTCGACCACAGCGGGACCTCACGTCACCTGCACCGCCTTGGACACCAGCCAGGCGCCGCCGACCTTGGTCAGGTCCATCGACCACCGGTAGTACCGCTCCTGCGGCGGGCTCTTGGAGCCGTCCCAGCGGATCTCCACGTCGGCCACGACCAGCACCTTGGACGTGGCGCCGGCCAAGGAGACCAGCCCCGTCGCGCGCAGCACGCCGTGCTGGACGACCTTGTTCCCGACCGTGGTGGACTTGAGCTTGGCCGCGTTGGCCTCGTACTCCGCCCTGGCCGCCCCGGTCGAGGTGTCGAGGATGCGCCTGAGGTCGGCGTCGACGGTCTTGTAGTCGAGCGAGATCAGGTTCTTCGCGTGGGTCCCCGCGGCCAGGAGCGCGGCCTGCTTGTCGCCTGCCCTGCCCTGTTCTTCGCGCGCCTGCGCGGCGATCCACACGCCCGTACCGACCAGCACCGCGAGCACTCCGCTGAGTACGGCGATCAGGATGCGGGCGGGCCGGGCGGCAAGTCCTGCCACGTCGATCCCCCTTCTCCAGCCGGTCCGCCGGATCATAACCCCCGGCTCCGTCCTGGAACCCCTGAACCAACCGAGACGGTAAGGGACCGCCTCAGCCCCGGCGCGAATCGGGCAAGGAGCCCGGATCTCCCCGATATGCCTTCAGGCGGCCCTCAGCTGCCCGCTGAGCGCCCGGCACGGCCCCACCCACCGGATAGACCGGGGAGGCCGTTCGGGCAGAGCGGGGAGTCACTGTACGCCGTGGAGCCAGGCATTAACCAGGCGGGGATACTCCTCCAGCCAGTTACGGCCGCGTTCGTCCACGAACGACCCCTGCGGCGGGATCACGCCGTTGGCCGCCAGCCATGCCCCCGGCGGCTGCTGCGTGCGCCGGATCCGGTTACCGCTCGGCATGAGCTGCGGCGGGATCGGCGGCAGCGTGCCGGGATCGAGCCCCAGCTGGGCCTCGGCCTCCAGCTCGGAGAGGTCCTTCTCCTCCGACATGCCGATCGGGCCGTGCCTCCTGGCGTTGAGGAACTGCCGCACCACCGGCTCGTCGCTCGACAGCAGCATCTCCCGCGGGCCGAACATGACCAGCTCGCGCCGGAACAGCATCCCGATGCTGTCGGGGACCGTACGGGCGGTGTTGATGTCGTGCGTCACGATCAGGAACGTCGCCTCGATCTCGGCGTTGAGGTCGACGATGGTCTGGTTGAGCAGCGCGGTGCGGACCGGGTCGAGGCCGGAGTCGGGCTCGTCGAACAGGATGATCTCCGGATCCAGCACCAGCGCCCTGGCCAGCCCCGCCCGCTTGCGCATGCCGCCGGAGATCTCCCCGGGAAGCTTGGACTCCGCGCCGAGCAGGCCGACCAGCTCCACCTTCTCCATCACGACCTGGCGGATCTGCGACTCGGACTTCTTGGTGTGCTCGCGCAGCGGGAAGGCGATGTTGTCGTAGAGGTTGAGCGAGCCGAACAGCGCCCCGTCCTGGAAGAGCACCCCGAACAGCCGGCGCAGCTCGTAGAGCTTGTTCTCGTTGCAGTTGGCCAGGTCGTAGCCGTCGATCCAGATGTGGCCGCGATCGGGCCGCAGCAGGCCCACCAGCGTCTTGAGGAAGACCGACTTCCCGGTGCCCGAGGGGCCGAGCAGGACGGAGATCTCGCCCGCGGGGAGCGTGAGCGAGACGTCCTCCCAGATGACCTGCCGGCCGAACGACTTGGTCAACCCGTCGACCACGACTTCGACTCCCACTGGACACCTTCCGATCGCAGGCAGTATTCAGGGGCCTCTCCACCGTAACGACGGCCGGGCGAATTGGAACCCGTTCCAATAACTTGTTACGGCGCGGTTATGAGGCGGCCGGACCGGCGAGCGCCTGCAGGCCGGGCCGCAGCAGCCGCGCGATGTCCTCCGGGGGCACCCCGCGCAGCTCGTCGAGGTCGAGCAGCTGATGCCCGACGGTCACGCCGAGCATGATCGTCATCATCAGCGCCGCCCGCAGCCTCGCGTCCTCGCCCGGTACGGCCTGGGCCAGCCGGTCGATCTGCTCGCCCAGCACCTTGCGTGCCGACACGGCCGCCTCGGGGTGGGTGAGCATGGAGCGCATCATGGCCAGCGAGCTCTGGGGCAGCTCGCCCATCTTCAGGCCGAGCGTGCCGAGCAGCTGCTCGACCACCTCGTCGGCGTTCACCTCGTCGTGCGAGGCCGGCGCCACCCGCACGGCCCGCTGGAAGAGCTCCTGCTTGTTGCCGAAGTACTGCATCACGAGGGCGGGATCGACCTCGGCCCGCCCGGCGATGGCCCTGATGGTGGCCCGTTCGAACCCCACCTCGGCGAACAGCGCCCTGGCGGACTCCAGGATCCGCTCCTCGGTCCTGCGCCGCCGTTCGGCCCGCGGAAGCCCCTTCTCGCCCACGCCCTGACTCTACATGCGTTGACCCGCCCCGCCTTTTCGCTCTACGCTCGTTGAGTCAACGCCTGTTGAGTGAAATCGGAGGGATCCCTCATGTCCGTCGAAGAGATCGTCACCGCCTACCACGCGGCCATGCTCCACAAGTCCGCCGACGAACTGGCCGACCTCTACGCGCAGGACGCGCTGCACGAGTTCCCGTTCGGAGGGCTGGCCCCCTTCAAAGGGAGGGAGGAGGTCCGCGCCGGCTACCGGGCGATGTGGGGCGCCCTCCCGTTCGAACCCGACGAGGTACGCCGCGTATCGCTCCACCTGACGTCGGATCCTGAGGTCGTGCTGGTGGAGCAGGACACCCTGGTCACGGTCGCCGGGCAGTCGATCACGGTCCCGGGCCTCCTCGTGCTCAGGATCAGGAACGGCCGGATCATCCACACCCGGGACTACATGGACACCGGCGCCGTCTCCCAGGTCCGTGCCGCCACCGCCGCTCAGGGCTGAGTGAGGTCGAAGACCGTCGTCCCGCCGACCGTGGTGGCGGTGAAGTTCTCCTGCACCCAGGCGGCGATCTGGGCCGCGTCGTCGCTGCCGCCGGTGCCGCCGCCGCGTCCGCCCATCCCCATCCCCGTGCCGACGAAGTAATGGATCTTCTTCTCGGCGACGTACTGCTTGAACTGCTCCAGCGTCGGCGCGGGGTCGGTGCCGTTGAAGCCGCCCACCGCCATCACCGGCCGGCCACTGGCCAGCTGGTAGCCGGCCGCGTTGTTGGAGCCCACCGTCGCCGCCGCCCACGTGTACGCGGACGCGTCCGTCTTCAGCAGCGCGGTCAGCTCGGCGGCCGGCGTGCCCGCGTTGAGCAGCCCGCCCATGCCCCCACGCCCCATCCCACGGCCACCGGCGGGCGCCTGGAACGCCTGCCGGCCGGGCGACCAGCCGTTCCCGTTCCCTGGCAGCCCGCGGAACTGCTGTCCACCACCCCCAGGCCCGCCGCCTCCAGGCCCGCCTCCCCCGGGCCCGCCGAACCCCCTGCCGAAGCCACCGGTGGAGGGCCCCGCCGACGGGATCGCCCCGGTGTGCGCGGACGCCGCCGTGTCCACCGCGTACGCGGCCGGACCCGCCAAGGACGCCAGGCACGCCACCAGCGCGACGGCCACCACGACCAGGGCCCGGCGCGCGAACAACATCGCCAGCGCCGCCCCCAGCCCCGCCACCAGCACGGCCGCGCCCAGCCAGGAGTTCCACTCCGCGCTGCGCGACAGCAGCACGTACGACCACACCGCCGTCCCCGCCGTGATCACCGCCAGCAGCCGGTACGCCCGCCGCTCCCACAGGACGGCCGCCCCCATGCCCACGAGCACCGCGATCGACGGAGCCAGGGCCACGGTGTAGTACGCGTGGAAGATGCCCTGCATCAGGCTGAAGACCAGCCCGGTCACGATCAGCCAGCTCCCCCAGACCCAGAACGCGGCACGCACCGGATCGACCCGCGGCGCCCGCCGCGTGAACCAGGTGGCGGCGGCCAGCAGCGCCAGCGCCGCAGGAAGCAGCCAGGAGATCTGCCCGCCCGCCTCGGTGTCGAACAGCCGCAGCCACCCGGCCTGCTGGTTCAGATTGCCCAGCCCGCCGTAGTCGCCGCCGTTGAGCCGCCCGATCCCGTTGTAGCCGAGCGCCAGCTCCAGCACGCTGTTGGTCTGGGAGCCCCCGATGTACGGCCGCTCGGAGGCCGGCACCAGCGCCACCGCCAGCAGCCACCATCCGGCCGAGACCACCATGGCCACACCCGCCAGCGACAACTGCCACATCCGCCGCCAGAACGGCACCGGCGCCGTAAGGAGATAAACCAGCGCAAACCCCGGCAACACCAGGAACGCCTGCAACATCTTCGCCAGGAACGCGAACCCGATCGCGCTCCCCGCCAGCACCAGCCACCGCGTGGCCCCGCGTTCCTGCGCCCGCACCACGCAGTACCCGGCGGCCGTCAGCAGCAGCACCAGCATCGCGTCGGGGTTGTTGAACCTGAACATCAACACGGCCACCGGCGTCAGCGCCATCACGACCCCGGCCAGCAGCCCGGCCCACACGTTGGACAACCTGCGCACGGACGCGTAAACCAGCGCCACCGCGCCCACGCCCATGAGGGCCTGCGGAATGAGAATGGCCCAGGAATTGAGCCCGAACAGCCGCACGCTGAGCGCCATCGGCCACAAAGAGGCGGGCGTCTTGTCGACGGTTATCGCGTTCGCGGCGTCGGAGGACCCGAAAAAGAACGCCGTCCAGCTCTGGCTGCCCGCCTGCACGGCCGCGGAATAGAACGAATTTGCCCATCCGGAGGCGCCGAGACCCCAGATGTAGAGCACTCCGGTGCCTATGAGCAGGGCGGCCGGCGCCCAACGAGACTTCGCTTCGGTAACCACAGCTCGCACGCTAGGCAAGCCGCTTCGCGACGCGATGAGACGGACATGAGAATCTCCTGAGCGACGCCGCTCAGGGCACGAAAAAAGGGCGGCGGACATCCGGCACCAGGATGTCCCCGCCCCTTTTCAGCGAACAGAAACCGTCTTACTTGACGGTCACGGTGGCGCCGGCGCCCTCGAGGGCAGCCTTGGCCTTCTCCGCCTGCTCCTTGTTGACCTTGCCGTCGAAGACGGCCTTGGGAGCGCCGTCCACCAGGTCCTTGGCCTCCTTGAGGCCCAGGGACGTGAGGGCGCGGATCTCCTTGATGACCTGGATCTTCTTGTCGCCGGCAGCCTCGAGGATGACGTCGAACTCGTCCTGCTCCTCAACGGCCGGGGCCTCGGCGCCACCAGCGGGGGCGGCGGCGGCAACGGCGACGGGGGCGGCGGCCTTGACGTCGAAGACCTCTTCGAACTGCTTCACGAACTCGGACAGCTCGAGGAGGGTCATCTCCTTGAACGCGTCGAGCAGCTCGTCGGTGCTGAGCTTCGCCATGATGCTTTTTCCTTACGTTCGGGACTTGCTGAAACTAGAAACGGGACCGCGGGTGTTGCGGCAACCCCCGTGCTACTCGCCCGGCTCTTCGCGCTTCGCGCGCAGGGCTTCGGCCAGCTGAGCCATCTGCGTGGGCAGCGCGGCGAACACAGCAGCGGCAGCGCTCTGCTTCGCCTTGAGCGCGCCAGCAAGCTTCGCGAGGAGAACCTCACGGGACTCGAGGTCGGCGAGCTTGGTGATTTCGGTGGCGTCGAGCGTCTTGCCCTCGAGGACACCACCCTTGATCACCAGAAGGGGATTGGCCTTGGCGAAGTCACGCAGACCCTTGGCCGCCTCGACAACGTCGCCGTTGACGAAGGCGATCGCGGTCGGACCGGCGAGCAGGTCGTCGAGACCCGAGTAACCGGCCTGGTTGGCCGCGATCTTGGTCAGGGTGTTCTTCGCCACGGCGAACTTCGCATTCTCACCGAGAGACTTACGCAGCTCCTTGAGCTGCGCGACGGTGAGACCGCGGTACTCGGTCAGAACGGCGGCAGCGCTGCCTTCGAACTCACTCTTGAGCTCGGCAACCGCTGTCGCCTTATCCGCCCTCGCCATGGGCCTCCTTCCAGATGTGCCGCCGGCGAAGGCCCCAGAAATGAGAACAGCCCCGGGCGCAGGGCGCACACGGGGCTCACACACATGGATCAGACCATGTGGGAAACTCGCATCACACCTGCGCGGGCCGTCCACATGACGTGGATCCTTCGGTCGTCAGGCTTTGAGGCACCTGACGACGACCGGCGGTCTTTGGCAACGACCAGAGTACGTCCTGGCCGCCGAGTTTCCAAATCGTTCTCAGTTGGTCGTGCCCTTGGGGATCTCTCCGACCTGGTCGGCGGGCGGGGTCTCGATGGTGACCGGCTCGTTGAAGCCCTTGAAGAGCAGGGTGGCGTCCAGCGTGGCGCCCTCCTTGGAGCCGTTCAGCGCGAGCTTGCGCGGCAGCCCGTCGGCGGCCACCCAGATGTCGAACTTGACGTCCTTCAGCTCCGCCAGGCCCGTACGCGCCTGCTCCTGCTGGTCGGCGGGCAGCAGCTGCACGGCCGCGTCCACCGGGAACGTGCCGCTGTAGTGCGTGGTGTCCGTGCCGTTGACGCTCTCGTTGCCGGCCGACTTCACGTCCTGCGAAGCCGTGACGAGCTTGGTCACGTTGCCCAGGTCGAACTGCTGGATCTTGCCCAGGTAGTCGTTCACCTGGGACGAGTCGCCCATCTCACCGAGCGGGACCTTGATCCATGGCTTGGTCGCGCCCACCAGGTCCTTGAGCGCCTCGACCTTGACGTAGACGGTGTCGCCCTGCAGCACGGCGCGTACGCCGCCCGGCAGGCTCCTGCCGCCCATGTCGACGGTGTCCAGGGTGAGGTCCACGGCGAGCTGGGGCTTGCTCTGGTAGAGCATGCGCCCCTGCACCTTGCCGGAGCCCTCCTGCGGGTGCGTGACGTTCACCACGGCGTCGACCGTGTAGCTGGTGACCTCGGCGGTCTTCTGCGCGGCCTGCGCGAGCACCTCGGAGGCGGCCAGGTTGACCTGGATGGGCTGTGCGTTCGATCCACAACCGGCGACCGCCGCTACTACGAGCGCGGCACCGGCCGCGGTGAGTCCTATCGTGCGCTTCAGCATGTCTTGACCCTACGTTTAAGTGGCATCGCCGTAGCGACTTCCCCCTACAAATAAGGGAAAACCCAGGGTTATCCCCCACACACCTCACACATTCCCTTCACAACCCACCTCAGCCACACCGGACCAGCGCACACACACCGCCCACGCCGCCTGGCCGCGCCTCAAGCCCGATCCGGCGAACGCGCGCCGCCACCCGCCGTACGGAGTCAGGCGCCCAGGGGTGCGGCCGAGACGGTCGTGACGTCCTTCCACGCCGGAAGCCGGAGAGTGCAGCCGGGCGGGGTGACGGCGAGGACGCCCGCTGGATCCGGCCCAGGGCACGGCCGGACAGGGGTGGGCGGCCACGGACTGCCGCCGGAAAACGAAAGAGCCCCGCCCGAACCGGGCAGGGCTCAATCAGAAAAACGGTTACGCCTCGAGCTCGGCGGTGAGACCGCGGGTGAGGTTCGGGTCGACCGGGACGCCGGGGCCCATGGTCGTGGAGAACGTCACCTTCTTCAGGTAGCGCCCCTTGGCCGCGGACGGCTTGAGACGCAGCACCTCGTCAAGGGCGGCGGCGTAGTTCTCGATGAGCTGGCGCTCGCCGAACGACGTCTTGCCGATGATGAAGTGCAGGTTGGCCTGGCGGTCGGTGCGGAACTCGATCTTGCCGCCCTTGATCTCCGTCACGGCCTTGGCGACGTCGGGCGTCACCGTGCCGGTCTTGGGGTTGGGCATGAGACCACGCGGACCGAGCACGCGGCCCAGGCGACCCACCTTGCCCATCAGGTCGGGCGTGGCCACCACGGCGTCGAACTCGCCGAGCCGGTTGCCCTTGGAGATCTCGTCGATCAGCTCGTCGGCGCCGATGATGTCGGCGCCCGCCTCGCGGGCTGCCTCGGCACGCTCACCGGTCGCGAAGACCAGGACCCGGGCGGTCTTGCCGGTGCCGTGCGGGAGGTTGACCGTGCCGCGCACGATCTGGTCGGCCTTACGAGGGTCGACGCCCAGCCGCAGCGCGACCTCGACGGTGGCGTCGAACTTCGTGGTCGACGTCTCCTTGGCCAGCTTCGCTGCCTCGACGGGCGAGTAGAGCTTGTCGCGGTCGACCTTGGCGGCCGCGTCTTTGTGCGCCTTGCTGCGCTTCATTGCTAACTCCTAGTGGTCAGCGGGCCCGAGGGCCCTCCCACGATGTCTGGGAAAGGGTGTTACTCGGCGACGGTGATGCCCATCGACCGGGCGGTGCCGGCGATGATCTTCTCGGCCGCCTCGACGTCGTTGGCGTTGAGGTCGGGCATCTTCGTCTCGGCGATGCTGCGCAGCTGCTCGCGGCTGAGCTTGCCCACCTTGTCGCGGTGCGGGACCGCGCTGCCCTTGTCGAGACCGAGGGCCTTCTTGATCAGCTCGGGCGCCGGCGGCGTCTTCGTGATGAAGGTGAAGCTGCGGTCTTCGAAAATGGTGATCTCAACGGGGATGATGTTGCCCCGCTGGGACTCCGTCGCAGCGTTGTACTGCTTGACGAAGTCCATGATGTTGACGCCGTGGGGACCGAGCGCGGTACCCACCGGCGGCGCCGGGGTGGCCTGTCCAGCGGGGAGCTGGACCTTCACCAGAGCGGCGATTTTCTTCTTCGGAGGCATTTGTCCTTCTCCGGGTCCTGATTGCGATGCCTGTCAGGGCCAACGGATTGCAGCCCTGACACGTCGGAGGCCGCCCTACCAGCAAGAAACCTGCTCACTGGGCTGCCGCCCCAGGGCCGCACCTGGTGCGTCCGTAGCGGCAGTCCGCGCAGGTTTCTTGTTGGGCGATCAGGCGACCGACCGAACGTCTCAGTGTATGTGATTGTCCTAGATCTTCGAGACCTGGTTGAACGAGAGCTCCACCGGAGTCTCGCGGCCGAAGATCGAAACAAGGACCTTGAGCTTCTGCGACTCGGGGCTGATCTCGCTCACCGAGGCCGGCAGGGTGGCGAACGGGCCGTCCATGACCGTGACGGACTCGCCGATCTCGAACTCGACCGCGGGGCCGGCGCTGGCCTTGGCCGTGGCCTTCTTGGTCTCCTCGGTCGGCTCGGGGGCCAGCAGCTTGGCGACCTCGTCGAGGCTGAGCGGGCTCGGCTTGTTGGACAGGCCGACGAAGCCGGTCACGCCGGGCGTGTTGCGCACGGCGGCCCAGGACTCGTCGGTCAGCTCCATGCGCACCAGCACGTAGCCGGGCAGCACGCGCTCCTTGACCGGCACCTTCTTGCCGCTCTTGAACTCCTGGACGGTGTGCGTCGGCACCTCGACCTGGTAGATGTAGTCCTCCATGTTGAGCGACACGTTGCGGCTCTCGATGTTGGACTTCACGCGGTTCTCGTAACCGGCGTAGGAGTGGATGACGTACCACTCACCGGGCAGGCCACGCAGCGAGCTCTTGAACTCTTCGACGGGGTCGACGTCGGGAAGCACCGTCTCGTCCTCGACGGCGGAAGCCTCGACTTCGGCTGCCTCGTCGCTCTCCGCGACCTCGGCCCCCTGGAGCGCCGCCTCGGCGGCCTCCTCAGCGGCCTCTTCCAGCTCGTCGCCCCACTCCTCGCGGGAGTCGTCCCGCTCGTCGCGAGACTCGCCGGCCGGAATTGAAGACTCGGACACGGTGACTCTTCCTCTTTCGTCGTATCGAACTGGCGACTCCGTCAGCTTGTCACCGGAGACGGCTGGATCAGCTGCCGCCGAAGACCTTGAGGACTGCCCATCCCAGGGCGCTGTCGAGCCCGTACACGATCGCCACCATGATCAGAACGAATACCAGAACGACCGTGGTGTAGGTGATGAGATCCTTGCGTGTCGGCCAGATGACCTTGCGGAGCTCGTTGACGACCTGCCGATAGAAAAGGGCAGGTGAAGTGCGTGTCTTCTTTTCGCCACTCGGCTTGCCTGCGGTCTCGCCGCGCGTGTCGATCGCCACAGTCCTCACCTGAAATCTGTCGTATCCGACGCAGTTATGCGGCGCGCTTACACGCCATTATTGCGCGGACCGCACTCGCAGGGCACGAGGGACTCGAACCCCCAACCGCCGGTTTTGGAGACCGGTGCGCTACCAATTGCGCCAGTGCCCTATGTCGTTAGACCAGACTACCCTGATCGACCCACTGCATGGACCGAACCGCTCGGCGACATGCTGTGCGGAAGGACCGATCGAAAGCATACGGGTGATTGCCGGGTACGTCGAACCCAATCCCGATCGCCCTGGTCACCGACCACATGGGACCATGGACCCATGTCCACCCGACCCCGCGTCTCCGCGAGAATCTCCGCTATTTCCGAGTCCGCCACGCTCGCCGTGGACGCCAAGGCCAAGGCGATGAAGGCGGCCGGGCGGCCCGTCATCGGCTTCGGCGCGGGCGAGCCCGACTTCCCGACGCCCGGCTACATCGTGGAGGCGGCGATCCAGGCGGCCCGCGAGCCCCGCTTCCACAAGTACACGCCGGCGGGCGGCCTGCCCGAGCTCAGGCAGGCCATCGCCGACAAGACCCGGCGCGACTCCGGCTACGCGGTCGAGGCGTCGCAGGTGCTGGTGACCAACGGTGGCAAGCAGGCGGTCTACGAGGCGTTCGCGACGCTGCTCGACCCGGGTGACGAGGTCCTGGTCGTGGCGCCCTACTGGACCACCTACCCCGAGGCGATCAAGCTCGCCGGCGGGGTGCAGGTCGACGTCGTGGCCGACGAGTCCACCGGCTACCTGGCGACCGTCGAGCAGCTGGAGGCCGCGCGCACCGAGCGGACGAAGGTCCTGCTGTTCGTCTCGCCGTGCAACCCGACGGGCGCCGTCTACTCCCGCCAGGAGACGACCGCGATCGGCCGCTGGGCGGCCGAGCACGGCCTGTGGGTCGTCACCGACGAGATCTACGAGCACCTCGTGTACGGCGGCACCGAGTTCACCAGCATCGCCACGGCCGTGCCCGAGCTGGGCGACCGGGTCGTGATCCTCAACGGCGTGGCCAAGACGTACGCGATGACGGGCTGGCGCGTGGGCTGGCTGATCGGCCCCGCCGACGTCGTCAAGGCGGCCACCAACCTGCAGTCCCACGCCACCTCCAACGTCGCCAACGTGTCCCAGATGGCCGCGCTGGCCGCCGTGTCCGGCGACCTGTCGGCGGTGGCCGAGATGCGCACGGCGTTCGACCGGCGCCGCCAGACGATGGTCCGGATGCTCAACGAGATCCCGGGCGTGTTCTGCCCGGAACCGAAGGGGGCGTTCTACGCGTACCCATCGGTCAAGGACCTGATCGGCAAGGAGCTGCGCGGCAAGCGGCCCCAGTCGTCCGGCGAGCTGGCCGAGCTGATCCTGGAGGAGGCCGAGGTGGCGGTGGTGCCGGGCGAGGCGTTCGGCACGCCGGGCTACTTCCGCCTGTCGTACGCGCTGGGCGACGACGACCTGGTCGAGGGCGTCAGCCGCCTGGCCAAGCTGCTGTCAGAGGCCCACTAGCCGGTTCAGCGTGACCGGTCCAGGCCGACGCCGGCGGCGATGTGCCTGATCTGGGCCGCCAGGCCGGGCGTCGCGGCGATGTAGACCGCGGTGCCCGGCCGCTCCAGCCACATGAAGTTGCGCACGCCGGTGCGCGTGGTCCAGCGCAGCGCCGGCATGCCCTTGTACGCCGTCAGCGACGACTTGGCGACCAGCGTGACGAACTCGTCGGCGGTCCGCGCCCCGCAGACGACGCCGACGTACATCTGCTCGTCCTCGCGCCGCCAGATGAGGCCCTTGACCTCGAGCGGCCGGGTGAGCGACCCCAGGCGGGCGAACGAGCCCACCCTGGCCAGCCCCTCGGGCATGGCGGGCAGCTCCACCCTGGTCTGGCCGCAGGTCAGCGCGGTGCCCTTGTGCGCGGCGTGCGCGGACGGCGGCGGTGTGCCGATCGCCTCGGGCACGGGCAGGTCGTCGGCACCGCACCCGCCGAGCGCGAACATGAGGAGCACCGCTGCCAGACGCCGCATCGACCCCCCAGAGCCACCCGGACCAAGAAACGCACGGAAAAGGCTCCTAGTCTCCTACAGGACTCTTGACTGAGGCGGCAATTGCCACCAGTTCGCCGCCGAGGGAGTCGCTGACCCTGATCCAGGCTCCCGTGCCCGGACGTTCGAGCCAGACGATCATCCGGCCCCCGTCCGGATGCCTGCCGACCACGGCGGCCCGGCCGCGTACGGTGATGGGGCGGGCGTCGAGGAGTGCGGTCCTCCTGGCGTAGCCCGCCCAGTCGGCGGCGGGCTCGACCTGGGCCTCCACGAACCGCCCGCCCGAGCCGAACCTGGCCCACGCCCCCTTCGGCTCGACGGCTCCCCCGCCGCTGCGCTCCAGCCCCGCGGGGAGGTAGGTGAGCCAGAGATCGTCGGAGACCACCGCCAGGGTGGCCTCGGCGACGGTGGCCCCGACCATGACAGGGCTCTCCACAGGGGCCGGGCGCGGGCGCCCGAACCCCGAGGAGAAGAGCGCGTAGATGACCAGGGAGGTCACCGCGCACGCGAGTGCCGTGAGCGCCGCCCGCCCGCCCTGGCCGATGCCAGAAGGCGCCTCAGGGATCATGCAAGGTTGATCCCCCGTTCGGCCTCATCCGTACCGCGCGTTCAGCCGGTCGCGCGGATGCCCTCCGCGATCTTCTTCGCCTCGGCGGGGCCGTCCACGTCCTTGACGTAGTCGGGGCTGAGGCACACCTCGACCGCGAGCCCGTCGCGCAGCTTCCAGGCGATCGTGAGCGTGCCGTCCGCGCCGTCCGGCACGATCTCGCCGCCCTCGCCGAGCGTCGCCAGGCGCGCCTTCAGGCCGCCGCCGAGGTCCACGACCTCGGCGCCGTCCTTGGGGAAGCGGGCGACGGCGCTCTTGGCGGCCGCGTCCTCGAACACGATCACCTGTACGGAGTAGTGCCCCGGCTCATTGCCCGGCTTGTCGAAGGTGGTGGTGTAGCTGCGCTTGCCGAACCCGTCCTTGCCCGACCACTTGCCCCATTCGAGCCCATCCGGCAGGTAATCGAGGCGGATGCCGCCGAACTCCCGCCCGTCGCCCAGATCGCCCAGGTCCTGCGGCATGGTGGCCGGCGGCGGCTCCAGGGTGAGCTCGACCTGGCTGCCGGGCGCGACCTGCTGCCCGGCCGCGGGCTTCTGACCTGCCACCCGGTCGTTCCGCGCCTCCGTCGCCGCCAGGCCGGCCAGCAGTCCGGCCGCGCGCAGGGTTTCGGTCGCCTCGGTGGCGGTCTTGCCCGTCACGTCGGGCACGGTCACGTCCTCCTGCATCACTGCCCGGTTCTGGCCGCTCGCGGCGTTCCCGCCGGCGGGTTCCCCGGAGTTCAGCGCCACGGGCACGGCCACCGCCACGGCCGCCGTGACGAGCGCCGCGCCCGCCACGCGAAACCGGAGCACGCGGGAGCGGTTGCGGCGCCGTACGGACCCGCCCAGGTCCGGCGGGGCCTGCACGCCGGCGACGTGTGCCGCCATGGCGTCCGTGAGCTCGTCCTCGATCGTCATCTGGTCACTTCCTCTGCGAGAGTCATGTTTTCGCGGATCCTGGCGAGCCCCCGCGCCGCCTGGCTCTTCACCGTCCCGACCGAGCAGCCGAGCAGGGCGGCCGTGTCGTGTTCCGTCTGGTCCTCCCAGTAGCGCAGGACGAGCACGGCCCGCATCCTGGGCGGCAGCCTGCGCAGCTCCCTGATGAGCGCGTCGCGCAGGTCGAGGTCGGGCGAGTCGGCGGCCGTCTCGGGCGGCCGGGCGAAGGTGATCTCCTGCACGATCTTGCGTCGCCGCGCCTTGCTGATCGCCGCGTTCACGACGACCTTGCGCGCGTACGCCTCGGGGTTGTCGCGCCTGATCCGCGCCCAGTGCCGGTAGACCTTCTCCAACGCGTGCTGCACCAGGTCCTCGGCGTCGTGCACGGTCGCGCCGCAGACCAGGATCGCGGTGCGCAGCAGCGAGGTGCTGCGGGCGGCCAGGAACTCGTCGAAGGCCGCTTCATCGTCATCTGTCATGAGCGAGGGTCCCCTTTCGCCCTCCCCAACGCGCGAAGCGGTCCCGGGGTTGAGTGGCAAGATATGCAAATGGCAAGGCCCCTGAACACGCTGCCCAAGGCACATCTGCACCTGCATTTCACCGGATCGATGCGGCATTCCACGCTTATCGAGCTGGCCAGGGAGCAGGGGCTGCACCTGCCGGACGCGCTGGAGCAGGACTGGCCGCCCAAGCTGCGGGCCACCGACGAGCGCGGGTGGTTCAGGTTCCAGCGGCTGTACGACATCGCCAGGTCCGTCCTGACCCGTCCCGAGTACGTCTACCGGCTGCTGCGCGAGACGGCCGAGGACGAGGCGGCGGCCGGGTCGCGGTGGCTGGAGATCCAGGTGGACCCGTCGGGTTACGCGCAGCGGTTCGGCGGGCTGACGGCGACGCTGGAGCTGACGCTGGACGCGGCCCGCCTGGCCGCCGAGCACGCGGGGATCGGGATCGCGGTGGTCGTGGCGGCCAACAGGACGCGCCACCCGCTCGACGCGAACACGCTGGCCAGGCTCGCCACCCAGTACGCCGGCAAGGGCGTGGTGGGGTTCGGGCTGTCCAACGACGAGCGGCGGGGCGAGGCGAGGGACTTCGAGCGGGCGTTCAGGATCGCCAAGCGGGGCGGGCTGCTGTCCGTGCCGCACGGGGGCGAGCTGCTGGGCCCGCGGAGCGTGTCGCAGTGCGTGGACGACCTGGACGCCGACCGGGTCGGGCACGGGGTGCGGGCGGCGGAGGACGAGCGGCTGATGCACCGGCTGGCCGACCGGCAGATCTGCTGCGAGATCTGCCCCACCTCCAACGTGGGGCTGGGGGTGGCCGAGCGGGCCGCCGACGTGCCCCTGCGACGGCTGTTCGACGCGGGGGTGCCGATCGCGCTGGGCTCCGACGACCCGCTGCTGTTCGGCGCGCGGCTGCTGCGCCAGTACGAGCTGGCCAGGGAGGTCTACGGCTTCAGCGACGCGGAGCTGGCCGAGCTGGCCCGCCAGTCCCTACGGTCCTCCGCGGCCCCGGAGCCGGTGCGCAAGGAGCTGCTCGCGGGCGTGGACGAGTGGCTGACCAGCTCGCCCTCCCCGAATGACGCGGCGATCTCATCCCCCGAGTGACGTGGCGATGCGGACGGCCTCTTCCCGGGTCTTGACGCCTTCCAGGCGGTAGTTCAGCGTGTCCTGCTGCCAGATGAGGGTGGGGCCCGCCTGGCGCAGCGGGATCTCGGTGCCGTCCTGGCGGTTGAGGTAGCCGAGGGGGTGCGCCCCCTTGATCCACCACGCCTGGTAGGGCCCGACCTTGGTGTAGTCGGGCCAGGGCGGGCCGAGCTTCTTGAAGAACGCCGGGTCGAGGCCGCCGTCGAACTGGTCGAGCCGGACGCCGCCCGGCCAGAACATCGACACGACCCGGCCCCGGTCGGCGACCGTGACGCGCTCGGGCTCGCCGAGCGCCTTCGGCGTCCTGACCTGGAACTTCACCTCGGCCTTGAGAGCGTCCGCGTCCACGGGGTGCTCGTACGGCAGGGGCGTGACGGCGGTGACGACCTTCGGCGGTGTGTCGCCGATGCGGAGCTCGATCCCGGCGAACCGCAGGATCCGCACCACCGCCGCCCGTCCCTGGGGGGTCGCGGCCGTGATCGCGATGACGACGAGGACGACGGCCGTGACGACCTTCCACCTCGCCCGCCGGCGGCGCCGCGCCGGGGTGTGCGGCCGTTCTGGAGTGCTGACGGGGCCGGGCGCCTCGCCCGGAGCAGGCTCGATGCGGGCGCGTACGGCGGCGGCGACGTCCGCGGGCGGCGGGCTGGGGACGTCGATGAGGTCGCCGAGCGCCAGCAGTTCGGACTCCAGGTCGTCGAAAGGCTCACGCGAGTTCATTGCCCACCTCCTCCCTCAGCCGGGCCAGCCCCCGATGCGTGCTGGACTTGACGGTGCCCACGGGCCAGTCGAGCACCTGCGCCGTCTCCGCCTCGGTCAGCTGTAAGAAATACCGGCAGACGACGGCCTGACGTTCCCGCTCGGGCAGCCGGCGTACCGCCTCCAGCAGGCGGGAGCGCCGGTCGGTGGCGACCGCGGTGCCCTCGGGGTCGTCGGGCGCGGCCACGGACGCCGTGACGCTCAGCCGTAAGGCCAGCTCGGAGCGGCGCCCCCGGGACCGGGTCAGGTTGTGGGTCTCGTTGGCCACGATCCGCAGCAGCCACGGCCGGAACGGCGCGTCCCTGCGGAAGCCGGGCAGGTGCCGGTACGCCTTGACGAACGCCTCCTGCACCACGTCCTCGGCCTCGTCCCCCGCCCCCAGCATGAAAGCGGTACGGTGAGCGAGCGCGCTGTAACGGGCGACCAGCACCTCATAGGCCGCCTGGTCTCCCGCGAGCGAGCGCTCGATCGCCTCGTCGTCGTCCATGGCGAGTCAGATTCCACCCCATCCGAGGTGCCCCGGGGAAGGGTCTTTCGCGTATCGGGTGAACGTCACCGTTGATCGGGGCACTAGACTCGGGCAATCCATGAGCCCCCCGAGAAGGAACGGGACTATGTCTGGGTATGACCGTGTAGTGCAACCGGCGGCCGGTGACGAGGCCCTGGAGAACCACCTGGGTGGGGACGAGGCCAAGAACTATCGGCAGTACGAGTTCGACATGGTCGCCCCGCATGTCGGCCGTTCGATGCTGGAGATCGGCTCGGGCCTCGGCCACTTCGCCGAGCAGTTCCTGCCGCGCCTCGACCGGCTGGTCGTGAGCGACTTCGACCCCTACTGCGTCGAGCAGCTCGAAAAGCGGTTCGCGGACCGCGACGAGATCGACGTCCTGCAGTTCGGGCTGCCGACCGACATCCCGCTCCAGGACAAGGTCGACACCGTCGTCATGATGAACGTCCTGGAGCACATCGAGGACGACGCCGGGGCGCTGCGCTCGCTGGCCAGGGTCACGCTGCCGGGCGGGCGGATCATCATCTGGGTGCCCGGCTACATGCAGCTCTACGGGGACTTCGACCGCAAGGTGGGCCACGTCCAGCGCTACACGCCCAAGACGCTCGGCGCGGCGGTCGCCAAGGCGGGCCTGGACGTCGAGGTGCTCAAGCCGATCAACTTCCTGGGCGGCATCGCCTGGTGGGCCGCCGTGCGCCGGGGCGGCGTCGGCTACCCCGACCCGCGCCTGGTCAAGATCTACGACCGTACGGTGGTCCCGACGACCCGCTTCATCGAGCGGTTCATCAGGCCACCGTTCGGCCAGACGGTCTTCTGCGTGGCACGGGTGCCCAGCCCCAAGGCGTAAGGGCTACTTGATCGACCCGGCCGTGAGGCCGCCCACCACCTTCCGCTCGATCAGCGCGAAGAGGATGATCACCGGGATGGTGGCGATCACGGACCCGGCGAACAGGTTCTGCCAGTCCACCTGGTACTGACCGATGAACGAGTTGAGTGCCACCGTGAGCGGCTGGTTCTCCGGGGTCGTGGTCAGGGTCAGGGCGACCACGAACTCGTTCCACGCGGCGATGAAGGTGAAGATCAAGGCCGTGATGACGCCGGGCATGGCCAGCGGCAGCGTGATCCTGAACAGCGCGCCGAAGCGGCCGTTCCCGTCGATGAACGCGGCCTCCTCCAGCTCGCGCGGGATCGAGGCGAAGTACGCGTTCAGGATCCACACCGCGAACGCCAGGTTGAACCCGCCGTTGACGAGGATCAGCGACCAGATCGAGTCCACCAGCCCGAACTGGAAGAACTCGCGGTAGATGCCGACCAGCATGGCCGTGGGCTGGAACATCTGGGTGATCAGCACGAGGATCAGGAACGCCGTGCGGCCCCTGAAGTTGTGCCTGGCCGAGTAGTACGCGGCGGGCAGCGCCACCAGGAGCACCAGCACGGTCGAGCCGCCGGCGACCTTGAGCGTCACCCACAGGTTGCCGGCCAGGCCGCTGGTCCAGAAGTTGGCGAGGTTCGACCACACCCACTCCTTCGGCCAGAACGACACCTCACGCAGGGACTCCTGTGAGCGCAGCGAGGTGAGCAGCATCACCACGTACGGGAACAGGAAGACGAACGAGATGACGTACGCGGCGGCCGCGACGAGCACGGTCTTGAGGCGCGGCATCCTGCGCCGCGCCGGCGGCCTGACGTGCTGACGCGGCCTGGTGGCCTGTGACGGCAGGGTGTTGACGGCCATCACGCCACCTCCTTGTTCCAGCGGGAGACCCTGAGGAAGATCATGGTCAGGATGATCACCATGCCGAAGTTGACGACGGACATGGCCGCCGACTCTCCGATGTTCGAGCCCTTGAGGATGAACATGAGGATCGTCGAGGTGGCCGTGGAGTAGCCCGGCTGGCCGTGCGTCATGGCCCAGATGATCGGGAAGCTGTTGAAGACGTTCATGACGTTGATCAGCGCCGCGACGGTGAGCGCGGGGCGCAGCAGCGGCAGCGTGATCGACCAGTACGTCCGGAACCGTCCGGCTCCGTCCATCGTGGCCGCCTCGTAGACGTCGGCGGGGATCGTCGCCAGCCCGGCCAGCAGCGCGTACGTGGTGAACGGCACCGACACGAAGACCGCCACGAACACCAGCCACGGCATCGCCGTGGAGGCGTCGCCGAGCTGGTCGGCCGAGGCCCCGCCCATCGCGTCGATCAGCCCCAGTTTCAGCCGGATCTGGTTGATCACGCCGACCTCGGGGTCGAGCATCCACTTGAAGATGATCGCCGTCATCAGCACCGACGCGGCCCACGGCGCGATCAGCGCCCACCGGGCCGCCTTGCGCAGCGGGAAGCTCTGGTTGAACAGCTGGGCGAGGGCCAGCGAGATCAGCACGGTGAGCGCGACGACCGCGACCACCCAGATCACGCTGCGGACCATGATGTCGCCGAAGTCCTTCTCGGCGAACAGCTTGTCGTAGTTCGCGAAGCCGTTGCCCCCCTGGACCACGCCGAACCGGCTGATCTTGAGGAACGACGATCTGATCATCTCGATCACGGGCCAGAGCACGACCAGCGCGATGAGCACCACGGCGGGCCCGACCCACGCGAGGGGTTCCAGGGCGCGCAACCTTCTCATGAGCAACCTTCCAAGACGGTGCGGCCGGCCCCGGTGAGAGCGCCGGCCGCACGGGCCCCCGACGGATCAGCCGGCCGCTTCGGCGGTCTTCTGCAGCTCACCGAGGACCTTGGCCGGGTCGTCCTTGACGGCCCCGCCGATGGTCTGCTTGATCGCCGGGTTCACCTCGGCCCACTTGGGGTCCTGGAACGGGTAGAAGCTGGCGTTGGGCAGCGCGTCGAGGAACGGCTTGAGCTTCTCGTCACTCGACAGCTTCTGGATGCCGCCGTTGGTGACGGGCAGCAGCTTGTACGTGTCGGAGATCTTCTGGGCGGCGCTGCCGGTGTAGAAGAAGTCGAAGAACTTCTTGATCTCGGCGGCGTGGCCGTTCTTGTTGAACGCCATGATCCAGTCCATGACGCCGAGCGTGGTGTCGAGCGGGCCGCTCTTGCCGGGGATCGGCGCGACGCCGTAGTTCTTCAGCCCGGCCGCGTCGAAGATCGGGATGGACATGGGGCCGCCGTTGACCATGCCGACCTTGCCCGCGCCGAAGTCCTCCCAGACCGTCTTACGGTCCTTGGTGCCCGGGTTGGGGGTGGTCAGGCCCGCGTCGACCAGGCCCTTCATGTACGTGAACGTCTCGACGTTCTGCGGCGAGTTGATCGCCCACTTACCGGAGGCGTCCTTGTAGCCGCCGCCGTTGCCCAGCATCCACAGGAACGACTCGCCCTGGGCCTCCTCCTGGCCGAGAGGCAGGCCGAACGGCTGCGTGACGCCGGCCTTCTTCAGCTTCTCGGCATCGGCCTTCAGCTCGTCCCACGTCTTCGGCGGCTCGGCGATGCCGGCCTTCTGGAACAGGTCCTTGTTGTAGAACAGCGCCCGCGCGGAGGAGACGAACGGGATGCCGTACGCGGTGCCGTCGACCTTGCCGAACTCGGCGAACTTCTGCAGCATGTCGCCCGAGACGTTCGGCGACAGCACCTCGTCCACCTTGTAGAGCAGCCCGTCCTTGACGAAGCCGGAGTAGTCGCCGGTCTGCAGGATGTCGGGCACCTGGCCGTTCTGGACCATGGTGGCGACCTGCTTGTCGATGTCGTTCCAGTTGATGACCTGGACCTCGACCTTGATGTTCGGGTTGGCCGCCTGGAACTCGTCCACGACGCCCTTCCAGAACGTCTCGCCTGAGTTCGGCTTGCCGGGGCCGTCGCCGTAGTCGGCGGCGACCATCTTCAGGGTGACCGGCCCGCCGCCCGACGCCTGCGTGTTGCCTCCGCCGCCGCCGGAACCGCCGGAGCCGCAGCTGGACAGGACCAGCATCGTGGCAAGGCCGAGAGCGGCGCCGCCCACAAGCTTCATGTTCACTGGAGATACCGCCTTCTCGTCGGACGGGTGCTGGTCCGTACCAGCTGACGGACCCCGTCCTGGGGGATGGGGCACGTGAGCGTACAGCTCGACGCGTTTGCGCAAGCGTAAGCCTGGATTAGCGAGCCGGTCTATACCGGCTCGTATCAGTTTGAAAACGTCCAGGGCGTCAAACCCTCACAACCGGTCTAGACCGGGCGTCAGAGGATTTTTCTCCGGACGCTCTCCCCGCCCTGCGGCGTGCCGATCCACGGCCCCTCGATGGAGGGGTCGAGGATGCCCTCCTCGACGAACTCGTAGCGGCCGTCGAGCACGTAGCCGGCCAGCCGCACGTCACCGGCGTCGCTGTTGTCCCAGAGCCGGTCGAACAGCGCGTCGACGCGGCGTCGTGCCTGGTGGCAGAAGGTGTCGGCGAGCTCGTACGGGCGGCGCCCGAGGTCCCTGGAGTCCTCCTCGGCCTTGACGCACACGGCGGTCATGGCGAACAGCTCGGCCCCGATGTCCACGAGCCTGCCGAGGAACGACTGCTTGTGCTCCAGCCGGCCCTGCCACCGGGACATGCCGTAGAAGGTGGACCGCGCCAGCTTGCGGCTGGTCCGCTCCACGAAGCGCAGGTGCGCGGCCAGCGGGCCGAAGTCGCCGTACGACGTGGGCAGGTTGCCGGTGCCGGCCACCAGCGTGGGCAGCCACTTGGCGTAGAAGCGACTGGCCCGGCGCAGGGCCTGGGCGCGCTCCTGGCGGGAGGCCTCCGGGTTGATCAGCTCGCCGGCGGCCGACAGGTGCGCGTCCACCGCCTCCCGGGTGATCATCAGGCGCATGATCTCCGAGGAGCCCTCGAAGATGCGGTTGATGCGGGAGTCGCGCAGCATCTGCTCGGCGGGCACGCCGCGCTCGCCGCGCGCCACCAGCGACTCGGCGGTCTCGTAGCCGCGCCCTCCCCTGATCTGGACCAGTTCGTCGAGCGCCTGGTACGACAGCTCCGACGCGTACAGCTTGGCCAGCGCCGCCTCGATCCTGATGTCGTTGCGCTGGTCGTCGGCCAGGCGGCTGGTGAGCTCGCAGAGGGCTTCGAGCGCGTACGCGGTCGCGGCGATGAACGCGATCTTCGTGGCCACGGCCTCGTGCTGCCCGACCTTGCGCCCCCACTGCACGCGCTCGTTGCCCCACTCGCGGGCGATCTTGACGGCCCACTTGGCGTTGCCCGCGCAGGTGGCCGGCAGTGACAGGCGGCCGGTGTTCAGCGTGGTCAGGGCGATCTTCAGGCCCTGCCCCTCGCGCCCGATCAGGTTCTTGGCCGGCACCCTGACCTGGGAGAACTCGGTGACCCCGTTCTCGATGCCGCGCAGTCCCATGAAGCCGTTGCGTCGCTTGACCGTGATGCCGGGAGAGTCCGCCTCGACCACGAACGCGCTGATCTTCTTGCCGGTCCTGGCCATGACCACCAGGAGGTCGGCGACGACGCCGTTGGTCGTCCACAGCTTGACGCCGTCGAGCACGTAGTCGTCGCCGTCGCGGACGGCGGTCGTGGACAGCCGTGCCGGGTCGGAGCCGACGTCGGGCTCGGTCAGCAGGAACGCGGAGATCTCGCCCGCCGCGCACCTCGGCAGGAACTCCCGCTTCTGCTCTTCGGTGCCGAACAGCTTGAGCGGCTGCGGCACCCCGATCGACTGGTGCGCCGACAGCAGCGTGGCCAGCGCCGGGCAGTACGAGCCGACGAGTATGAGCGTGCGGCAGTAGTACAGGTAGGGCAGCCCGAGCCCGCCGTACTCCTCGCCGATCGTGATGCCGAAGGCCCCGAGCCCCGCGAGCCCCTTGACCACCTCGTCGGGCACCTGCGCGGTCCGCTCGATGAGCGCGGGGTCGACATGGGCGTCGAGGTAGCGCCGCACCGCCCTGACGAACTCCTCACCTCGCTTGGTCGCCTCGTCGGACAGCGCCGGCACGGGGTACACCAGATCCAGCCGGAAGTCGCCGAGGAAGAGTTGCTTGGCGAAGCTGGGCCGCGTCCACTCCTTCTCGCGGGCCTGCTCGCCGACCTCCCTGGATTCCGCGTACTTGGCGTGCTCGGTCATAGCACCTCCCGACGATGCGCCGTTCTGTGCTAGGAGTACTGCCCGCCTGACGGCGCCATGCGCCGTTTATAGCTGGATTTTGTACGAACGGCGAGCATTCGCGGTCAGAGCCCCGATCGCCACCAGGGCGAGCACGGCCGGCACCACGAGGTAGCCGCCGCAGAACGCCAGCGCCACGAACGACAGCCCGGCGCCGACCACGGCCGTGTTCCGGTGCCGCCCCGCGGGCAGCATCCGCACGGCCGCCACCACCCCGGCCGCCGTGACGGCGGCCAGGCACGCCGAGGTGGCCCGCATGAGCAGGTCCAGGTCCACCGCCCACACCAGCACGGGCACGCTGAGCACGGCGAGCAGCCCCAGGCTCCGGTACGGCGTCTCACCCGGCGCCCCGCCCTTGGCGAACCAGCCCGGCAGCGCCCCGTCCCTGGCCATGGCCGCGCCCAGCCGGGAGGCCCCGGCCAGGTAGGTGTTGACCGCCCCGAAGGTCAGCAGCACGGCCACCACCCCGGTGACCGGCCGGGCGGCCGGGCCGAGGCCGGTCTCCAGCATGGCGGTGAGCGGCACGCCGGTCATGCCAGGGCCGAGCACGCCGACGGAGGTGACCGACACGCCCACGTACAGGATCCCGACCACGACGAGCGTCACCGCGGTGGCCCTGACCAGGACGGCCCCCTTGCCGGCGAACTCGGCCGACAGGTGGCCGGCCGCCTCCCAGCCGACGAAGGCGAACAGGAGCACGCCGGCCGCGTCCGCCACGCCCGCGGCACCGTACGGGGCGAAGGGGACGAAGTTTCCCGGATCGGCATGCGGCGCGGCGGTGACCACGGCCGTGGCCAGCAGCGCGACGAGCAGGACGACGAAGCCGATCTGCAGCCGCCCCGAGGTGCGCAGGCCGGCGGCGTTGGCGGCGAAGGCGGCTCCCAGGATCAGGCCGGCGGCCAGGGTGGCGTCCATGCCCAGCGTGGCCTCGACGTACCGGCCGCCGACCAGCGCGCCCGCCACGGTGCCGATGGGGACGGCGCCGTAGAACCACCAGCCGACCACGGCGGCGGCCTGCCTCCCGAACGCGAGCCCGGCGACGCTCGCCACTCCCCCGCCGTCGGGGTATCTGGTGCCGAGCGCGGCGAAGGTCAGCGCGACGGGGACGCTCAGCGCGAGCAGCCCGGCCCAGGCCAGCACGGACGCGGGCCCCGCGGCAGCGGCGGCGAGGTGCGGCAGCACCAGCATCCCCGGCCCCAGGACCGCTCCCACCAGCAGGGCCGTGCCGTGTCCTGCGCCTATGCGATGTTCCGTCATGCCGCTGAAACTAGTGCACTCATTCGGCCCTAACCCATGCTGGCCGAACGAATGGCCGGAACTTCGTGAGAACATCCACACATGGACGAACTTGATGCGGAAATCGTGCGGCTGCTCCAAACGGATGCGCGGCAGTCCAACCGCGAGCTGGCCCGGCAGCTCGGCGTCGCGCCCTCGACCTGCCTGGAGCGGGTCAGGTCGCTCACCCGGCGCGGCGTCATCCGCGGCTACCACGCCGACATCGACCCGGCCGCGCTCAACCGGAGCGTGCAGGCCATGGTGTCGGTCCAGGTGCGCCCGCTGAGCAGGCCGGTGATCAACGCGTTCAAGTCGTCGGCGGCGGCGATGCCGGAGGTGCTCAGCGTGTTCGTGCTGGCGGGCGGGGACGACTTCCTCCTGCATGTGGCGGTGCCGGACCTGGACCACCTGCACTCGTTCCTGCTCGACCGGCTGAGCAAGCGCAAGGAGATCGTCGGCTTCCGCACGTCGGTGATCTTCCAGCAGGTGCACAACACCGTCCCGGAGCGCCTGACCTGACTTTCGTCAGGGGTGGTACTGGACGGTCGGCCGATCCGGAAGGCGGGGGTGACTTCCTAGATTTTCTCCCCGTGATAGCAGTGAAGTCCCTCCTGATCGGCCTCTCGACGGCGCTGACCCTCGCCCTCGCCCCGCAGCCGACGTCCCAGTCCATCGACGCCTATCTCCGGCAGGCCATGGAGTCCACCGGGTTGCCCGGCATGTCCGTGGTCGTGACGCACAACGGCGAGGTCGTGCACGCGGCCGGCTACGGGCACGACTCCGAGGGGCGGGCCGTGACCGAGAACACCCCGATGCGCGTGGCCTCGGTCAGCAAGTCGTTCACCGCGACGGCCGTGATGACGCTCGTGGAGCGGGGCAAGATCAAGCTGGACGAGCCGGTGGCCGCGCAGCTGCCGGGGTTCAGGATGGCGGATCCGCGCGCGGCCGCGATCACCGTACGGCAGCTGCTGAACCAGACCTCCGGCCTGTCGGACACGACGGTCGACATCGCGGCCGTGGAGGAGGCCACCTCGCTCGCCGACTACACCTCCCGGCTGTCCGGCTCCGGGCTCCGCGCCGCCCCCGGCACCCGGTGGGAGTACTGCAACGTCAACTACGACCTGGCCGCCCGGCTGGTGGAGGTGGCTTCAGGGCAGCGGTTCGACGACTACCTGCGGGATCGGGTGTTCGGGCCGCTCGGCATGAAGTCCAGTGCCGTCAGCGACCAGGTCGTCAGGCCGGCCGACGGCTACAACTCGATCTTCGGCGCCTGGCTACCGCGCCCCGAGCTGCCCGGCTTCCTCAACGACAGCGGCTCGGGCGGGGTCGTCACCACGGCCGCCGACATGGGCAGGTGGCTGATCGCGCAGTCGGGCGACGGCCGCCCGCTGGTCAAGCGGGAGAGCCTGGACCTCATGCACACGCCCACCAGGATCCGCGACTACGGCATGGGCTGGGGCGTCGAGCGCGAAACCGGGCAACTCGTGCACTCGGGGAACCTGTTCACGTACAACGCCGTCGAGGCGATCTCCCCCAAGACCGGGTACGGCTTCGCCGTCATGACGAACGGGGCGGCGCTGACCGACGAGACGTACACCGTCATGGAAGGGCTGACCGCCATGAGCGAGGGCCGGGCCCCTGAGGTGCCCGGAGGCGACCGGCAGCTGTTCGAGCTGGTGCTGGGCGCGCTGGCGGCGGTCGCGGCCGGCCTCGGCGTCATGGGCGTGCTGCGCTCGCGGCGCTGGGCCGCCCGGCGCGCGGGCGGGCCGGCCTGGTGGCGGCACTGGTGGCGGCTGGTGCCCGTGCTGCTGCCCGTGGCCGTGCTGGCGGCCTATCCGGACCTGATCTCGTTCCTCATGAACGGGCGGACGGTGACCTGGGCCCAGCTCACCTACTTCGCCGCGCCCCTGTCGATCACGGTGCTGGTGGCCGCCCTGTCGGGGGCGGCGGTGGCGGCGGCCCGGATCCGGGCGCTGGCGGCGGCCCGGCGTTAATTCGGTTGCACGGGCTCGCGGCCGGCCCCTACTGTCATGGACATGCGCCTTTACCTGTGATTCGCCGCTGCTCGGCAGCGAGACCGCCCGTCAACCGTCCAGACGCGGCAGCTGAGCTTGCAGACCGGCCTCGATGAGCCGCGTCGTGAGTCTGTGTAAAGGAGCTTCCCTATGCGAGTCCGTTCATCCAGGAAAAAGAACCTTCCCGGATTGCCCGTGACGCGGCCGATGCCCAAGATGCCGCAACGGCCGATCATGCCGCCCCGGCGCATCCCGCCGAAGGGCCGCTAGACAACTACTCAGGATGGGTAGTTAGGCGGGCGCCGCCTCCACCGTACGCCAGGAGGCGGCGCCCGCGCCTTTCATGCCTTTCAGAGGCGCTCGATGATGGTGACGTTGGCCTGGCCGCCGCCCTCGCACATCGTCTGCAGCCCGTAGCGGCCGCCCGTGCGCTCGAGCTCGTGCAGGAGCTTGGTCATCAGGATCGCGCCCGTGCCGCCGAGCGGGTGGCCCAGCGCGATGGCCCCGCCGTTCGGGTTGACCTTGGCCGGGTCGGCGCCGAGCTCGTGCGTCCAGGCCAGCGGCACCGGCGCGAACGCCTCGTTGATCTCCACCACGTCGATGTCGTCGATCGACATGCCGGCCTTCTCCAGCGCCCGCCGCGTGGCGGGGATGGGCGCGGTCAGCATGTAGACGGGGTCGTCGCCCATGAGGGCGAGCTGGTGGATGCGAGCCCGCGGCGTCAGGCCGTGGTCCCTGACCGCCTGCTCGGAGGCGATCAGCAGCGCGCCGGAGCCGTCGGAGATCTGCGAGGAGGTGGCGGCGGTGATCTGGCCGCCCTCCTTCAGCGTCTTGAGCGTGGCCATCTTCTCCAGCGTCGAGTCGGGCCGCGGGCCCTCGTCGTCCTCGACGCCGTTGACGGGGGCGATCTGGTCCTTGAAGTAGCCGTTCGCGATGGCCTTGGCGGCGCGCTGGTGGGACTCCAGCGCGAACCGCTCCAGCGTCTCCCTCGTGTAGCCCCACTTCTCGCACATCAGCTCCGCGCCGCGGAACTGCGAGATCTCCTGCTTGCCGTACCGTTCGACCCACTTGTCGCCGAACGGGAAAGGCATGCCCTTCTCCAGCGCAGCCGTGATCGACGAGCCCATCGGCACGACGCTCATCGACTCCACGCCGGCGGCCACGACCAGGTCCTGGGTGCCGGACAGCACGCCCTGGGCGGCGAAGTGGATCGACTGCTGCGAGGAGCCGCACTGCCGGTCGATCGTGACGCCGGCGGTGGTCTCCGGCAGGCCCGCCGACAACCAGGCGTTCCGCGCGATGTCCATGCTCTGGGGGCCGAACTGCATGACGCACCCCATGATGACGTCCTCGACCGCCGCGGGGTCGACGCCGGTGCGGTCGATCAGCGCCTTCAGCGTGTGCGCGGCCAGGTCAGTGGGGTGGACGGTGGAAAGGCCGCCCTTCTTCTTGCCGACCGGGGTGCGGACCGCCCCGACGATGTACGCCTCTGCCACAGTGCCTCCTGGAAACCGAGCATTATTCGGTTACTAGGGGCAGACTACAACAGAATGACGTTCTACTCACGTGCGGGCGGAACCAGGTCCTCCGCCGCGTCCACCCGGAACCGCCAGCGGTCCACGACCAGCCCGTTCAGCGACTCGGCCAGCTCCAGGGCGAGCTCGCCGAGCTTGGCGGGCTCGTCACCGCGCAACTCGATCGCGGTCAGCTCGACGGCGAAGGGCAGGAGCTCCTGCACGGCCGGCGGCTGCCCCTTCTGGGGGACGAGCACGGCCCGGATGTCACCGGCCGTGAAGGCGAACTCGTCCTCCTCGTCCTGCTCCAGCAGCGGCGCCAGCTCCTCGGCGGTCGGCCGCGACGGGAGGATGACGGCGGGCCCGCCCTCCTCGTCGTCGGCGGGATCGCTCACCTCGCCCCGGCACACCGCGAGCCCCTTGAGCCGGAAGGCCAGGCCCTCGGCGAGGTAGCGGTCGAAGAAGTTCAGCGGCAGCGGCCCCTCGGCGGCCACCCTGACCGCCCACACCTTCTCCAGCTCGCCACCGGTCAGCTCGGGCTCGGCCTCCACGGGCGCGTGCACCCGCACGTCGGTGGCCACGATGTCGTCGCCGTCCTTCTTCGCGCCGGGGTCCGCGAGCTGTACGATGCGCAACAACTCGGCCGGATCCGGCTTGGCCGGAAGGGCCGCCGTCGGGCCAGTACGCAGTCTCCGCTTCGCCATCCAGCCCATAAGCCCGCCTCCGCGCCGTTCAGCTTCGATAGGAGCTCGTCATCGTCGCGTAGACGATGACGTTGTCGTCGTAGTGGCCGATAGTGCGATCGTAGGCCCCGCCGCAGGTGATCAGGTGAAGTTGGGCGTTCTCCTGGGGCCCGTAGACCCGCTGGGTCGGGAACGTCTTCTTGCTCGCCTGCTCGATGCCGCCGACCGTGAACACCGCGGTCGTCCTGTCCTGGCGCTGGACCTCGATGGTGTCGCCGTTCTTGAGCTCGGGCAACCTGCTGAACACGGCGCTGCGCGTCCGGGTGTCCTTGTGCCCGAGGATCACGGCCGGCCCCGCCTCACCCGGGGTGGACATGTTCCGGTACCACCCGGCCAGGTTGGGGTTCTCCGACGGAGGAACCTCGATCGTCCCGTCCTTCTTCAGCCCGACGGACGTGATCGGCGCGTTGATCCCGAGCCTCTTGATCACGATCCGCTTGGGCGTGGACGGCATCATGGGGGGCGCGGGGTTGATCTGCGGCAGCGGCGGCGGCACGTCGGGAGCCGCCTGGAAGAGCGCCTGCTCGGGCTGCCCGGTGGCCTTCCCGTCCGGCTGCGCCTGCAGCTTCAGGGTGTCGCGGTTGTTGCTCGCGAGCCCGTACTCCTCGGGGGACCTGAGCACGATCAGCAGCCCGGCCACGACGGTCACGACGCCGGCGATGGCCGCCACGATGAGCACGATCCTGAGCGCCGCGCTCCCCTTGTCCGCGGGCGGCGGCAGCTGCTGCCCGCCGCCGCCGTACGGATAGTGCCCCGACATGTCCGTCAGCCCCTGGTGGCGTTACGCCGCCGCATGAAGAGCCCGCCGACGGCCGCGGCCCCCACCAGCGCGGTGCCGGTCAGGATGAACATCCGCCCGTCGGGTCCCGCCTCGCCGCCGGCACCGGTGTCGGCCCCGGCCTTGGGGGTCTTCGACTTCTTGCTGGAGGGCGTGACGGTCACCGTCGCGGTGCTGGTCTTGGTGGGCTTGGGGGTGGAGCTCGTGGGGGTGGAGGACGGGGTGCTGGATGCGCTGCTCACCTGGAAGGTGTACGCCTTGAGGCCGGTCGTGGGGGCCAGGCACTTGATCGTGGGCGAGGACGCCGAGGTGCCGAAGGCCAGATCGCCGGCGGTCAGGGACACCGTGCCCGTGCTGGTGGGCTTGACCTTGATGGAGACGCTGGTGGGCAGCGTGATGTTCTGGCCGATGGTGACGGTGCCGAGCGTCGCCTCCCCGGTGGCGGTGGAGGGGGCTCCGGCGCCGCTCGCCTTGACGGTGACGAACATCTTGGGGCTGGTGGTGGGGAAGCCGGTGGGGGCCTTCAGCTGGTCGCTGCCGGACTGGATGGTGCCGGTCCAGGTGATCGTGGCGTCGGCGTTGGCGGTAGCGGTGGTGGGCGGCGTCATGACGACCTTGATGTCGACGTCGGCCGGGTAGTCGGCGTCACCGCCGCCGCTGGCGAGGTCACAGTCATAGGCGACGACGTCCTCGGTCCCGCCACCGCCACCGCCGGTCTGGACGGGGACCGAGATGCTCGTGGGCGTCGCCGACACATAGGTGCAGGTGGTTGCCTCGCCGGCCACGGTGATGGTCAGCACGGTCGTGCTGGCGGTCGTCACCGGAGCCAGGACCAGATTGCCGCCAGTGGTGGCAGTCACGTTGACCGAGCCTGTCATCTCCGGCGGCGTGTATGACCCGTTGGCCTGGACGGCGGTCGTCACCGTGCCGCTACCGCTGCCCTTCAGCGGCGTCGGCGTGCCTCCCGTCACCGTGAGGTCGCCGCCGCTGGTCGTGACGGACGCCTGGGCGGTGATCGCCCTCGTCGCCGTCATCGCGGGGAAGGTCCACTTGATCGACGCCGCTTTGGAGGGCTCCACCGAGGTGGGAGCGGTGACCGTCAGCTGCACCGACTCGGCGGCCAGATAGCCGCCTGTGCACTTGTATGTAACTTTCAGCGGGTCGACAGCGGCGGCCTGAGCCGGGGACGACAGGGCTAATGCCGAACCGACAAAGAGGACGAGTGTGCTCACGAGCCCCACGGCCGACGTCTTACGGGCGAGGCGGCGCCACGCCTGGGACATAAGCACGGGTCCATCTCCGTTCAAAGCCAGTGTTCAACAGTCGTGCCAGAATTCCAGCCATTGGTCACGGTTAGGTTGAGATCCTACGAACTGTCCCTGTCAAGTTCCCGTAAACCGCCAAAACCCTAGCCTTTCTTCTTCGACAACGTTGCGTACACGACGATGTTGTCCGTGTAACTGTGCGCCGTCTTGTTGAAGACCCCACCACACGTGATCAGCCTCAACTGGGCGTTGCTCGTGTTCCCGTACACCCGAGACGTCGGGAACGTCGACTTGCTCGCCTGCTCGATCCCGCTCACCGTGAACCGCGTGACCTTCCCGTCCGACCGGTACACGTAGATCTGGTCGCCCTTGGCCAGCTCGCGGAGGCGGTCGAAGACGGCCGGGCCCTTGCGGGTGCTCACGTGGCCGTTGATGACCGAGGGGCCGAGCTCGCCGGGCACCGGCGAACCCTTGTACCAGCCCGTCTGGTTGGGCTTGGTCAGGGGCGGGGTGCTCAGCTTGCCCTTGCTGTCCACGGTGACGGCCCCGATGGGCGCGTTCACCTTGATCTTGGGGATCTTGACGCGGACCGGCCTGGCCCGGGTGGACTTGGTCTTGGCCGAGGGGATCGGGGACACGGCCGGGACCGCCGGGAGCGGGGCCGGCGCGTCCAGGCGGGCCTGGGTCAGGGGGACGCCCTTGCCGCCGGGGCCCACGGTGGGCGGGAGGACGAACGCGCCCGCGTTCGCCACCTCCACCTGCGTCGGCTGGTCCTGCGCCGCCGCCAGCGAGCCCGAGCCCTCGTCCGGGGTGGGCCACAGCGAGAGCATGCTCACCATGACCAGGCCGACGCCGCCCAGCGAGCCGGCGATCAGCAATCCGGGCAGTGCCCGCTGCATCGGTGTCTGCTCGGTCATCAGTGCGCCCCTCCCGAGTGCGCGGCCCTGCGTCTGCGCAGCAGCAACCCGCCGCCCGCGCCGCCGATCACCAGTGCGGCCATCAGCCCGTACGGCCCGTCCTCGCGCTCCGGCGCCTCACCGGTGTCCACACCGCCCTTGGGGGTGTTGGCCACCTGCGCCCTGTAGTACTTGGTCGCGGTCGGCCCGGTGGCCTTGGGCGTGGCCGAGCTGGTGCCGGTGGCATTGGGAACCACGATCACCCGCCCGAGGCCGTTGTCGTTGCCGCTGTTGTTGTTCGGGGTGGTCTGGGTCCCGGTGGGCGTCGAGGTCGGGCTCGTCGTCGGACTTCTGGTGGGGGTGACGGTGGGGGTGACGGTGGGGGTGACGGTCGGCGTCTGCGTGCCGGAGGGGCCGGAGACGGTGACGTCGATCTCACCGGGGTCGTTCTGGAGCGTGCAGGTGGCCTGGTTGTGGGTCGGCGGCTCGGGGATGTCGCCGGTGATCACCTGGAAGGCGTCCACGTAGGCGTCCTTGGCCTCGGTGTTGACGATCTCGATGGTGTGCCTCCCGTAGTCAAGCTGCGGGGACTCCCAAAGGACCTCCTGGCTCTCGGTGCCCGTCATAGCGTTCCCGCTACGGTCCAGACCCGGCTCGACCAGGGGATCGGTGACGGTCTGCCCGTCGAGGATCACCCGGATCGGCCCGAGGCCCGGCGCCCGCCGGCCGATGTAGGCCACCTTCGTGCCGATGAACTCCAGCTTGGCCGTGGCATCCTTTTCGCTGGTCTTCTGCACGTCGTTGAGGAAGTCGGAGTATTCCGGCGCGGTGTACTCGTGAGCCCAGGAGCCCGTGTAGGTGATCTTCCTGTTGTTGTTGACCTTCACCTCGCCCTCGGCGGGCGTGAATCTGACGGTCAGCGTGGTGGGCTTGAAGCGGATGGTTCCGGTGCGCGTGAGAGACGCGCTGTCCGATAACCCCTCGGGAAGCTCCAGGTAGTTACCCGGCAGCAGCTCGCCCTGCTCCTTGCCGCCCCTGGGCCGGAGCTGGCCGATCCAGGCGCCGCTGATGTCCACGACACCCTCCAGGTCCAGGGAGGACCCCTCGGGGAAGAATCCGGGCGACCCGAACTTTTGCAGGCTCTTGTACGACATGTCCCAGCGGATGTTCATGGTGCCCGCCTCAACCTGGGGAGTCACGCGAGCCTCGAGGTCCACGCTCGCGCCGGCGATGCCACCCGTACACCTGTACTTGGCCACCAGCGAGGCCGCGGCCTGGCCCGGGATCGAGGATGTGGCGACGAACGCCGCCGACGCGACCATGCCCGCCGATGCGGCGATCAACACCTTGCGCCATCGATCCACAGGAGACTCCGATCACGCCACAAATAGACCGAGGGTAGATCTTAGAGTCGAAAACACCCGCGACACATGCCGATCGGGACAACGTCCAGCACTTGTGATGAAGCCGTGTCCACAGGTACCCGCCGCACTGGGAAAAGGGGTATACCTGCGAGTAACAGAACTCTATTCGGGAGGACCCATGCGGCGAGACCTCTTCGACGAGGAGCACCTGCTCTTCCGCGAGACCGTGCGCGAGTTCATGGCCCGAGAGGTCGTGCCGCACCACGCTCAGTGGGAGAAGGACGGCATCGTCCCGCGTGAGGTCTGGAAGAAGGCCGGGGAGCTCGGGATGTTCGGGTTCTCGGTGCCGGAGGAGTACGGCGGGGCGGGGGTCAGGGACTTCCGGTACAACGCCGTGATCGTCGAGGAGATCATCGGGAACGGGGCCAGCGGGCTCGGGTTCTCGCTGCACAACGACGTCATGGCGCCGTACTTCGTGGATCTGACGGACGACGGGCAGAAGCGGCGGTGGCTGCCCGGCTTCGCGAGCGGGGAGCTGATCACCGCGATCGCGATGAGCGAGCCGGGGGCCGGCAGCGACCTGCAGGGCATCAGGACCACGGCCATCCGCGAGGGCGACCACTACCTGGTGAACGGGCAGAAGACGTTCATCACGAACGGGATCAACGCCGACCTGGTCGTGGTCGTGGCCAAGACCGACCCCGACGCGGGCGCCAGGGGGACCACGCTGATCGTGGTCGAGCGCGGCATGGAGGGGTTCGAGCGGGGACGCAATCTCGAGAAGATCGGGATGAAGGCGCAGGACACGGCCGAGCTGTTCTTCGAGAACGTACGCGTGCCCGTCGCCAACCGCCTGGGCCCGCGCGACGGCGAGGGCTTCTTCCAGCTCATGCACAACCTCCCGCAGGAGCGCCTGTCGATCGCCGTGGCGGCGGTGGCCGCGGCGGAGGCCGTGCTGGCGGAGACCATCGAGTACTGCAAGACCCGGCAGGCCTTCGGGCGGAGCATCGGCTCGTTCCAGAACACCCGGTTCGTGCTCGCGGAGCTGGCCACCGAGACCGAGATCGCCCGCCACTACGTGGACAAGTGCATCCTGGCGCTCAACGCCGGGCAGCTCGACGCGGTGGACGCGGCCAAGGCCAAGTGGTGGACCACCGAGCTGCAGACCAAGGTCATCGACCGCTGCCTCCAGCTTCACGGCGGGTACGGCTACATGTTGGAGTACCCGGTCGCCAAGGCGTGGCTCGACAGCCGGGTCCAGACGATCTACGGCGGCACCACCGAGATCATGAAGGAGATCATCGGACGGTCCTTCGGGTTCTGACCGCGCGGGAGGGTGGTCTTTCGGATTCCGACCGCGCGGGAGGGTGGCCTTTCGGATTCCGACCGCGCGGGAAGGCGGTCGGCACCGCATACTGGACACCATGGACGGCGGCCTGATCCTCCTGGCTTTCCTGGCGTTGCTGTTCGCCTGGGGCCTCAACCGCGTGCGCCGGGCGATCCGCCTGGGGCCGGTGGCCTACGGCGGCGTGATGATCGTGTTCGTCATCGTCATGCTCCTCCTCTGGGGCCAGACCAAGATCTAGGGGCCCGACCAAGATCTAACCGGGCATGCCCTCGACGAAGCGGGTGAGCAGCCGGGCGAACTCCGCCCGGTCCTGCGCCGGCCACTCCTCCATGACCGCCGCGAACGCCGCCTGCCTGCCCCGGCGGGCCTGCTCCAGCGCCGCCTGCCCGGCCTCGGTCAGCACCAGCCACGCCTTGCGCCCGTCGGCCTGATCGGCCTCCCGCCGGACGAGGCCCGCCGTCACGGCCGCCGCCACCAGCCGGCTCGCCCGCGGCTGATCGACGCTGAGCGCCTGCGCGACCGTGGACACGGTGACGGATCCGCCGGCGCCCTCGATCACGTCGAGCACGTCGTACTCCGGCCCCACGACGCCCTGCTGCCGCGCCAGCGCCCGCCTGCTCTGCCGCCGCCTGATCGCGACCATGGCCCGCTCGACCGCGGCAACATAGTTGTCTTCATACATATTGTTGCTATCCTACATCTATGGACAAACCTATCGGCCACTGGCTGAAGCATCTCGACAACCTGCTGGAAGACGCCATGGAGCAGGCGCTCCAGACCACCACCCGCCGGGAATGGCAGGTGCTCAACCTGGCGGCCCAGGAGAGCACGTACACCATGCCGTTCACCGGGGTGGACGAGGCCGTGGAACGGCTCACCGCCAAGGGCTGGCTGGCGGACGGCGGGCTCACCGACGCGGGCAGGGCCGCGCACGAGGAGATCTCCGGGAAGGTCGGCCAGTTCCGGAAAAAGGTGCTCGAAGGCGTGAGCTCGCAGGAGTATCTGGCCACCGTCGACGTGCTCCGCCGCATGTCGGCCAACCTCGATCACTGGCGCGTGTCCCCCACCGGCTCCGGGGACGACCACGCGGCGAAGACGGTGGCCCCGTAGGGGGTGAGCCGCAGGACGGGGATCTCCCGCCTGAGCGGATTGCCGTCGCGGTCGATCGTGATGTCGCCGCTGGCGCCCTGAACGTCGATGGTGCCGCTGCGCAGCATGGCCGCCACCTCCTGCGGCCCGAGCTTGGCCAGGTCGTCCTTCGCGTACCTGTCGATGGCCTTGATCGCGACGTACACGGCGTCATGGTGCATGATCGCGTGGCCGTCGTCGAGCGACTCCGCGGGGAACAGCCGCACGTACCCTTTCTCGTCACCGTTCCCGAATCTCGCCTTGATCGCGGACAGGACGCGGCTGTCGTGGTCGGTGACGTTCGCGGAATGGGCCAGGGCGGTGTAGTACAGCCGGATCCTGCCCCCGTTGTCCTCCCAGATGGGACTTTTGACGAGATGGGCCTGCTCGCTGGTGTCGTCCCCGGCGAAGACGCTGATGTCGCGCTGGACGCAGGGGCGCGACAGGCTGAGACCGCGTAACAGCGCGGGCAGGCCGCGGGCGCGGCCGGCGTAGAAGACGGCGTTGGCGTCGGAGCCGCAGATCGTGTCCGCGATGTTCCCGATGACCGTGCTGGAGGCGTTGGCCGTCGAGTCGAACGTCAGCGCCCGGCCGCGTCTCTTGGCGTCCACGACGCGGGCGAGAGTCTTGTCGTAGGCCTCGCCCAGCGTCCGGCTGTAGCTGTCGCCGGGCTTGGTGTCCATGACGACGACCGGCTTGAGCGTGGGCACGGACCGGTCGGCGAAGCGCACGAGAGTCGCCGCCTCGTCGCTGTTCAGCGGCGCCATCCGCACCAGTGCCTGGTGACGCTGCAACTCGTCGGAGGTGATCACGGCCGCGACCATCGCGATCTTGTCCCTGCTGAGCCGGTCGATCACGCGCCTGGTGGCGTCGACGCTGTTCCCGAGCCCGGTGACGGCGAGGATGCGTTCGCCCTGCACGCGGCCCTCCAGGTCCGCGACCGTGTCCTCCCACGCGTCCGAGCTGATGTTGCCGACGAGCAGCCGGATGTACGGCGCCGCGGACTGCTCCCTGTTGCGCCACAGTTGCGCCAGATGCGACCCCTGCAGGGCATGCCGGATGGTGTCGAGGCCCATCCCCGTCTCGGTCACGTCACCCGACATCGGGAGCAGCACCAGGATGGTGACGTACTCGCCCGGATGCTTCGCGATCACGTCGGCGTTCTCCGCGTGGATGCGCCCCATGATGCCGGCCAGGCTCGGGTCGAAGGCGTCACTCGCGTCGGTCAGCCTGGACGGCGCGCGGAGGACGTAGAACAGGCCCGCCACGACGAGCACGACGACGAGGCCGACGATGACGATCAACCGCCGGCGGCGACGCGTGACGTAGACGGGGGCCGGCCCGATCCGGGGGCTAGCGACGGTGATGTTGCTCATACTGCTCGGCCTTTCCTATGAAGATCGACCGGCCGGTCGTCCTGAGGCCCGCGAGCTGCCTGAACTCGTACGCGATCTCCGCAGCCCGCCGGCCGGGGGGATCGAGGACGGGGTCGAGCCAGAACCAGCGGGCCACCACCAGCGTTCTGATCATGGAGGTCCGGTCCCGCCGTTCCGTGTCGGCCGAGCTCACCGCCAGCGAGTCGAACAGCGCCGCCGAGGGCCGGCCGAGGGGCAGGCGGTTGGGGGCCGCGGTCACCTGCTCGTAGAGCTCGACCCACTCCGACAGGCGGCTGCCGCGGCGGCCGACCACGTCGAGCTGCGCGAACCGCTCGTTCAGGAACGCCACGACGGTCTCCAGGCGCGGATCGTCCCCGTCCGTCACGCGGGCCAGCGTGTGATGGACGGCCGAAGCGTCGTCGGCCACCTCCTGCTTGCGGTAGAAGCTCTCCATCGTCTCGTGGACCTGGTCCCAGCGCTCCGGCTCCGCGGCGAGGTGGTGCAGCAGCAGCCTCCTGAGCCAGGGATGGATGACGGTGATCCTCTCCCCGTCGGAGGAGGAGTGCTCCCAGGTGACTCCGCGGTTCTCCGCGGCGCTCTGCGCGGTGAGCCACAGCCGCTCGGCCAGCTCGCGGCGGAGGTGGGAGGCGGTGCTCGCCCCGTCGGGCAGCGCGTTCTCGGCGTCGTCCACGTTCCTGGCCGCCGACCAGGCCATCAGCAGGTCGCGCCGGGGCAGGTGGTCGGGCATCAGCCGGCGCAGGGCGTCCTTTTCACACAGGATGGCGCGGAACTCGTCGTCGTCCTTGGGGTTTCCGAGCAGATCGCCCAGTTTGCCGGCGGCGTACGGGTAGCCCCCGGTCAGCTCGTGGACCGCGCGCGCGTGCACCGCGGCGGTCCTGCCGGTCCGCAGGCCGGGCATGAGCACGGGATACCACCAGCGCTGCTCCCCGCCGTCCCGCCGCCCCAGCCAGTCCTCGTACGTGGCCTCGGCGAGCGGGGGCGGCCGACGGGCTCCCGGCGTTCCCGGGCACGCCCAGCCCGTCATCCCCTTCGGCCAGGTCCGCGACGCGGCCACGACCACCAGGGGATCCGCGCTCGCACCGGCTTCCGAGCGCCTGGCCCTGGCGGCGACCAGCGCCTGCAGGAAGGCGCTGCCCGCCGGGGTGTCGGCGTCGTCCAGCAGCAGGAGGCAGTTGCGCGCGTGGCGCGGCTTCGCCCACGCCTGGGCGAGGTCCTCCAGGAACGCCTCGACGAGGATCCCCCGCGCACCCTCCGCCCGCTCCCCGCCGACCTTCTGGTCCTGTACGAGATTCAGGACGTCGCCACCGAGACGTTCCGAGAGCCACGTCCTGGCCACGCGGTGAACCCGATCGGCGGCGTCCAGATGGCGCCCGAGAAGCTCCGCGGCATAAACCAGAAATTTCAGCCAAATCCCAATTTTTGGCAGTAAGGAGGCGATATCTCGCAATTGTGCCGCGACAGCGGGATCAATGCGCGCCTTGCGCTGAAGACTCCGCTGCAGCTGATCTTCGAGTTCCTTACGCGGTAATTCCGGATCCAGGCCGAGCACCACCAGTGTGAAGACCGTGCGGGGCAGGTGCACTTTGTCGAGCGCCGCCAGATCATAGGTGATCCGCTGGATCACGTCGGCGACCGTGCTGCCGAGCTCCGCGTGCAACGGCAGGTTGACCACCGGAGAGGGCGGTTTCCGCACGCTGTCCGAGATCCGCGCGAGGGTCGCGGTCTTCCCGGTGCCCGCCAGTCCGAGCAGAAAGATGACGGGCAGCTCGTGCTGCCCGGAAGGATGAGTTCGCTGGAGACAATCTCGCAACAGCGGGTACCAGGAGTCGTCCGCCATGAATTCCGCCATATGGCAATACCGGATGAGCGATCGATACCGGGAAACCTATCCCATCCCTTTGCCGGGGGCAGAGAAATTCATGAAATGGCGCTGGATTCCAGAATGACGCGGGCGACGAGCTCGGGGTCGTCGCTCATCGGCAGGTGACCGCAGCCCTTCAGCAGCTTGACCCGCTGCCCCGACCAGCGGGCCGCGCGTACGGCCTGGCGGCGCGGCAGGAGCCGGTCGTGCTCGCCCCACGCGATCGTGATGGGCGACTTCGGCGGGGCGGGCGGCATCAGGCCGGCGAACGACTCCAGCGTCTCGTCGAAGCCCTCGGCCCAGGCCAGCGCCTGCGTGGCCGCGACCTGCGCGGTGACGGAGAGCCTGGAGGGGTGGGCGACCAGGATGCCGGTCGAGACGGCCCGCAGCAGCGGGATCTCGGCGGCCCTGGCGGCCTGCTTCGCCGGGATCGTGCGGGCCGAGGCCCGCAGGGCGCGCAGCATGGACTGGCAGTAGATCAGCTCGGACCGGGACCAGAAGCCGGCCGGCGACAGCGCGGTGGCCGTGCGTACGACGCCGCGCGAGGCCAGCTCCAGCGCGATGTAGCCGCCGAGCGAGTTGCCCGCCACGTGCGGCTCGCGCACGCCCAGCAGCGCGCAGAACGACTCGACCGCGTCGGCCAGCGACTCAGCGGTGTAGGTGATGTCCTCGGGCAGGCCGGGGGACCTGCCGAAGCCGGGCAGATCGAGCGCGATCACCGTGTGCGCGGCCGCCAGGCGGTCCAGCACCGGCAACCACCCTTGCCAGTGATGGCCGATGCCGTGGATGAGGATCAGCGGCGTGCCGGTGCCCCGTCGTTCGAAGGCCAGCTCCATATCTCCAGCTAATCACTCACCTGCCGCGAGTGGGAATCTCGAACCAGACGGCTTTGCCTTCCCTGGTAGGTCGCGACCCCCAGCGTCTGGCCAGCTGGTCGACGAGGTAGAGGCCGCGCCCGCCCTCGTCGTTCTCCCCCGCGCTGCGGATGCGCGGCAGGCGCAGGTCCTGGTCGAAGACCTCGACCCAGACCGACTCCTCGCCCCTGCGCAGCCTCAGGGTGAACTCCTTGTCGCCGACCACTTCGTCCTCGAAGCCCGGCATGTCCCAGGACTCGTCGAACGGCAGCGGCGGCCCCTCCACGACCAGCTCCCTGCGCGGCACGGTGGCGGTGGCGGCGTGGAGCACGACGTTGGTCACGACCTCGGAGACGAGCAGGCAGGCCAGCTCGGCCCGCTCCTCCGGCACGTTCCAGCTCGAGAACGCCTCCGACGCCATGCGGCGCGCCTCGCCCACCATGATCGGCTGGGCGGGGAACGTGCGCTCCTCCACGTCGAGGTCGACGTCGCTGGAGCGGACGACCAGGATCGCCATGTCGTCGTCGATGTCGCCGGGCACGGCCACCGTGGCGGCGTCGGCGATGCGCTCGACCTCGGCGCCGGACATCTTGGCGAGCTTGTCGCAGAGCACGCCGAGCGTCTCTTCCTCGGTCGGCACCCGCCCGTCGCGGCCCGGACGCCGGTCCACCAGGCCGTCGGTGTAGAGCAGCAGCGCCGCGCCCGGCGGCAGCGTGCGCGTCTCTTCCTTGTAGACCAGGTCGGCGTGCAGGCCCTTGGCGTGGACGCCGAGCGGCTGGCCGACCTCCTCGATGTCGAGCTCCACGCACTGGCCGTCGACCAGCAGCAGCGGCGGCGCGTGGCCCGCGTTGGCGAAGGAGAGCTGGCGCGACCAGGCGTCGTAGACGAGGTACTGGCAGGTCACGATGGGCGGGATGGTGACCTCGGTGCCGTTGTCGTCGTGCTCGGGCGTGGCGATGATGCGGGTCCACTCGTCGAGCCTGGCCAGGATGTCGGCCGGCGACTTGTCGTCCTGCGCGAAGGCCCGCAGCGCGGCCCTGAGCTGGCCCATGATGGCCGCCGCCTTGGCGCCCCGGCCCTCGACGTCGCCGATCACGATGCCGACCCGGCCCGCCGACAGCGGGATCACGTCGTACCAGTCGCCGCCGACCTGGGTCTGGATGCCCTGGCCGTGGGAGGCGAGCGGGGCCGCCGGGTAGTAGCGCACCGCGATCTGCAGGCCGTCGAGCTGCGGCAGCGCCCGGGGCAGCAGGTATTTCTGGAACGACTCCGCCGTGTGCCGCTCCTCCTCGAACAGCAGCGCGTTGTCGATGGCCAGCGCCACCCGGGTGGCGATGGCGCCCACGAAGTCACGGTCGAAGGCGTCGTAGTGGGGGCTGCGCCGGTCGGTGAGGTTGGACAGGCCCAGGTACATCAGCCCGAGCGTCTCGCCGCGCACCAGCAGGGGGGCGACGATGGCGGAGGTCATGCCGATCTCGCCGCACAGCCGCGCGCTGCCCTCGCTGGGGGACGGGTGGCTGCTGGTGGCGAAGCTCTCGACCAGGATCGTCTCCTGGCGGCGCAGCGCGGTGTCCGCGTAGTGGCCGGAGGGGTAGCGGATCTCCGCGCCCACCGGCTTCCACGTGCCCGACGGCGGTGTCCACCCCTGCACGTGCTGGGAGACCCGGCGGACCAGCCGGTCGCCCTCCATCAGCTCGATGAAGCAGTGGTCGGCGAACTGGGGGACCAGCATCTCGGCGACCCGCTTGAGCGTCTCCTCGACGTAGAGCGAGCCCGCCAGCCGCTCGCCGATGCGCTCCAGGAGGCCGAACCGGTCCTTCTCGCGCTCGTTGCTGCGCAGGGCCTCGCGGGCCATGATGACGATGCCCGTCACCGAGCCGGAGGCGTGGCGCAGCGGCACGGCCTGGGCGCGTACGTAGATGATGGTGCCGTCGCCGCGCCTGACGTCGAACGTGCCCTCCCAGACGCCGCCCTTGAGCACGTGCTTGGCCAGCTCGATCGCCAGCGGGTGGTCCTTCTCCATGATCCCGAGGGACAGGACGGACGCGTCGCGTGAGGTCGACTTGCCCTGACGGCCGAAGAGCTTCTCGGCGAAGGGGTTCCAATAGAGGAGATTGCTGAAACGGTCGGTGACGATCACGGCCATTTCAGCGTGGTCGAGCACGGATCCGGCACCCAGGTGATCAGCCGTTTCCTGTGACAGATCCCCCCATCGATTCATCCGGAGACCACTCCTTGGGGTGGCATGCACGCAAAGCGGACCACGGGCGCTCCTGCAACAGTCTTGGCCAGGGGAGAGTGGAGGGCCTCCCAGGAGGGATTCAACCAAGCCGCTGCGCGCGCGTCAGCGCTTGGAGACAAAAACGTGCGCGGCGACATCACGCGGAAGCTCCGCGGGAGTGTCGTTTGCGTCACCGTCACCTGTCACCCGCACACCGTCGTCGCTCGCCGCGAGCGTCACCTCGCGTCCGGGTTGTATCCCAACTTGCTTGAGTTTAAGCATCACAGCAGGATCGCTTTGCACTTGTTCGCTAATTCGACGCACGACGACCGGCGTGTCCCTCGGACCCGCCAGGTCCGACATCGATGTCAGCACGCCGGCGCCGCCCTCGGCGGGCTCCTTGGCGCCCAGCTCCGCGAGCCCCGGGATGGGGTTTCCGTGCGGGCACAGGGTCGGGTTGTCGAGCAGCGTCACCAGGCGCGCCTCGACCGACTCCGACATGACGTGCTCCCAGCGGCACGCCTCGATGTGCACCTCTTCCCACGGCAGGCCGATGACCTGGGTGAGGAGGCACTCGGCGAGCCGGTGCTTGCGCATCACCCGCGTGGCCAGCGTGCGGCCCAGATCGGTCATGGACAGGTGGCGGTCGCCCTCGACGCGAACGAGCCCGTCGCGCTCCATCCGCGCGACGGTCTGGCTGACAGTGGGGCCGCTCTGCTGCAGGCGCTCCGCGATGCGGGCGCGGAGGGGGACGATGCCCTCCTCCTCGAGCTCGTAAATCGTGCGGAGGTACATCTCCGTGGTGTCGATCAGGCCGTGTGCGGTCAAGGCAGTCCTCCCAATCAAATGTTACGCCGGTCGTGGCGGGGACCGAGCCCGTCCGCAGCGGGCACAGAAGCCACAGGAACCCTATTGGGAGAACGACCGACGATGGTTAAGGACGGAAACAAGGGAGGGGCCGAGTTCCTTCCCGACGAGCACGATCTTGTCGCCGCCTGCCTCCAGCGCTACGCACCCGACGCTCAGGTCATCTGACCTCAGACCTTTAGCGAGCCCGGTAATTGCGGAACCTGCGCACGGACAGGCCCACGATCAGCACCGTGACGGCGCAGGCGAGACCGCCGCCCACCCAGGCCCCGCTCACCCCCATCACCGTCGCCGTCGCGCCGGCCCGCAGGTCGCCCAGGCGCGGCCCGCCCGCCACGACCACCATGAACGCCCCCTGCAGCCGCCCCCGCATCTCGTCGGGCGCGTACAGCTGCAGGATGGACTGCCGCCACACCGACGAGATCACGTCCGCCACCCCGCCCACGGCCATGAACGCCACCACCAGCCAGAGCTCGTTCGCCAGCCCCGCGGCGGCCACGGCCAGGCCCCAGACGGCGATCACGATGACGAGCGCGACCCCCTGCCGCGAGACCCGCGCCACCCAGCCGGAGAACAGCGCCCCGGCCACCGAGCCGATGGCCATGGCGGAGCTCATCCAGCCGAGCGCGATCATCGAGCCGCCGAACCTGTCGGCGGTCAGCTCCGGGAAGAGCGCGCGCGGCAGGGCGAACACCATCGCGATGATGTCCACGACGAACGACATCAGCAGCACCGGGCTCCTGACGATGAAGCTGAGCCCCTCCAGCACCGCCCGGGCACCCGGACGTCGCACTTCGCCCAACGGGGGCAGTGAGGGCAGTCTGAGGGCCGCGTAGAGGCTCGCGGTGAAGAGCAGGGCGTCCATCGCGTACGCCGTCGCGAAGCCGGCGGAGGTCAGCACGACCGCGCCGATCATCGGACCCGCGACCGCGCCGATGCTGAAGACCAGCGAGTTGAGCGCGTTCGCGGCGGGCACCAGCTCCCTCTCCAGGATCCTGGGGATGATCGCGCCCCTGGTCGGGCTGGTGATCGCGAAGCCGGTGGCGTTCAGGGCGACCGCGCCGAAGATCAGGTAGACGTTCCCCAGGCCGAGCAGCGCCTGCGTGAGGATGAGGAGCGTCGCCGACCACGCGATGAGCGAGCCGACGATCAGCAGCTTGCGCCGGTCGACGGCGTCGGCGATCGCCCCTCCCCACAGGCCGAAGACGATCAGCGGGATCAGGTTGGCCATCCCCAGCAGCCCCACGTAGAACGAGGAGTGGGTGAGCTCCCAGACCTGCTGCCCGACGACCACGACGGTCGCCCCGACGCCCACGTGCGAGACCGCCTGGCCGAGCCAGAGCCGCCGGTACTCGGGCACCCCGAGCGGCCGGGTGTCTACCAGATGACGCTTGACCAGCTCCGCGATCGCCACTCCATGAACACTAAGGGGCCAGTCTTTCCAGGGCCCAACCGGGTCTTGTGCGCCGATAGCGGAGCCTGTCGTGCATCCGGTCGAGTTGTCCCTGCCAGAACTCCATCTCGATCGGATAGACCCGGAAACCTCCCCAGAAGTCGGGCACCGGGGGATTCTCCGGCCAGCGCTCCGCCAGCTCGGTGTAGCGGTCGTCCAGCTCCTGTCTGGACCGCACGACGGCCGACTGCCGCGACGCCCAGGCGCCGATGCGCGAGCCGTACGGGCGGGAGTTGTAGTACTCGGCCGACTCCTCGTGGGACATCCGGGTCACGGTGCCCTCGATGCGTACCTGGCGGCGGATCGGGTGCCAGGGGAACAGCAGGGACGCGCGGGGGTTCTCGCCCAGGTCGCGGCCCTTGCGGGACTCGTAGTTGGTGTAGAAGACGAATCCGCGTTCGTCGTAGCCCTTCAGCAGGACCGTCCTGGCGCTCGGACGGCCGCCGGCCGAGGCGGTGGCCAGGACCATGGCGTTGGGTTCGGGCAGGCCGGACTCGAGCGCGTCCTGGAACCAGAAGGTGAATTGCTCTATGGGGTCCGACGCGAGGTCGGATTCGAGCAGCGGCTCGCCCTCGTACGTTCGGCGTAGCCCCGCCAGCACGGGCGGGCGCGGGGTGGCATCCACGAGACGGTATTCTTGCGCGCTTGTGTGGTAGATCCCATGCACCCCCCCTCACCAGCGGGTTTGGCCTTACGGCGGGTCCCGAGACCGAGCACGAGCTGGGAAGGGGTTAAATTGACCCGCCGGTATCTCGACATCAACATAGCGGAGGAGCTCGGGGGGAGAGAGTGAGTGCAAACGATGCCAACGACCTCCGAAGCGGCCGCGACCATTGACACAGCATTGCCCAAACATGGCAAGGGAAAGGGAGGCGGCCGCACATGTCCGACTTCAAACCCGGGCTCGAAGGCGTCGTAGCTTTCGAGACTGAGATCGCGGAACCGGACAAAGAAGGGGGCGCCCTTCGATACCGGGGCGTCGACATCGAGGAACTGGTCGGCCGGGTCCCGTTCGGGGCTGTCTGGGGCCTGCTGGTCGACAACAAGTTCCAGCCGGGCCTGCCCCCGGCGGAGCCGTACCCCATCCCTGTCCACTCCGGTGACATCCGCGTAGACGTGCAGAGCGCGCTGGCCATGCTGGCTCCGGCCTACGGCTTCAAGCCCCTGCTCGACATCACCGACGAGGAGGCCCGCGACCAGCTCGCCCGCGCCTCCGTCATGGCCCTCTCGTTCGTCGCGCAGTCCGCGCGCGGCCTCGGCCTGCCGATGGTGCCGCAGAGCCGGGTCGACGAGGCCGAGACCATCGTCGAACGCTTCATGATCCGCTGGCGCGGTGAGCCTGATCCCAAGCACGTCAAGGCCATCGACGCTTACTGGACCTCCGCGGCCGAGCACGGCATGAACGCCTCCACGTTCACCGCCCGCGTCATCGCCTCCACCGGCGCCGACGTGGCCGCCGCGCTCTCCGGTGCCGTCGGCGCCATGTCGGGCCCGCTGCACGGTGGCGCCCCGGCCCGCGTCCTGCACATGATCGAGGGCGTCGAGCAGCTCGGCGACGCCAAGAAGTACGTCCAGAGCGAGCTCGACAAGGGCAACAGGCTCATGGGCTTCGGGCACCGCGTCTACCGCGCCGAGGACCCGCGCGCCCGTGTGCTCCGCCGTACCGCCAAGGAGCTCGACGCCCCCCGCTACGAGGTCGCCGCGGCGCTGGAGCAGGCCGCGCTGGACGAGCTGCACGCGCGCAAGCCCGACCGCGTGCTGGCCACCAACGTGGAGTACTGGGCGGCCGTGGTGCTGGACTTCGCCGAGGTGCCGTCCCACATGTTCACCTCGATGTTCACCTGCGCCCGCACGGCCGGCTGGGCCGCGCACATCCTGGAGCAGAAGCTCACGGGCCGCCTCGTGCGCCCGAGCGCGAACTACATCGGCCCCGCCTCGCGTCCCCTGAGCGACGTCCCCGGCGCCGCCGAGGTCGCCGGGAAGTGACGTACTGACGGATCGGAATCGGGCCCCGGCGTGTCGACCGGGGCCCTTTTCGTTGGCATTTGCGATCTTTTGGCTGTGGGGTTCTTCTCAGATTCCCGCCCCGGTCCCAAATCAGCCGCGCGGGATCAGTACCCTGGTCAGGTGGCTGACATCGTAATTCCCGCTGACATCAAGCCCGCCGACGGCCGCTTCGGCTGCGGGCCCTCGAAGGTACGCACCGAGCAACTGGCCGCGCTCGCCGCCTCCGGCGCGAGCCTCATGGGCACCTCCCATCGCCAGAAGCCGGTCAAGAACCTGGTCGGCCGCGTACGCTCCGGGCTCGCCGACCTGTTCTCGCTGCCCGAGGGCTACCAGGTCGTGCTGGGCAACGGCGGCACCACCGCGTTCTGGGACATCGCCGCCTTCGGGTTGATCCGCGACAAGTCGCAGCACCTGTCGTTCGGCGAGTTCTCCTCGAAGTTCGCGACGGTCACCAAGAAGGCCCCGTGGCTGGCCGACCCTAGCGTCATCAAGTCCGAGGTCGGCACCTACCCCACGGCCGTGACCGAGGAGGGGGTGGACGCGTACGCGCTCACCCACAACGAGACCTCGACCGGCGTGGCCATGCCCATCGGGCGCGTGGGCTCCGACGACTCGCTGGTGCTCGTCGACGCCACCTCCGGCGCCGGCGGCCTGCCCGTCGACATCGCCGAGACCGACGTCTACTACTTCGCCCCGCAGAAGAGCTTCGCCTCCGACGGCGGCCTGTGGATCGCGATCATGTCGCCGCGGGCGCTGGCCAGGGTCGAGGAGATCGCCGCGACCGGCCGTTTCGTGCCGGAGTTCTTCAGCCTGCCGGTCGCGATCGACAACTCCGCGAAGGACCAGACCTACAACACGCCGGCCGTGGCCACGCTGTTCCTGCTGGCCGACCAGCTCGACTGGATGAACTCCAACGGCGGCCTGGCCTGGACCACCGCCCGCACGGGCGAGTCCAGCCAGCGCCTCTACACGTGGGCGGAGAAGTCGGCCTACGCCACGCCGTTCGCCGCTCCGGAGTTCCGCTCCCAGGTCGTCGGCACGATCGACTTCGCCGAGTCCGTCGACGCCGCCGCCGTGGCCAAGGTGCTGCGGGCCAACGGCATCGTCGACACCGAGCCGTACCGCAAGCTGGGCCGCAACCAGCTGCGCGTCGCGATGTTCCCGGCCATCGACCCGGCCGACATCGAGGCGCTGACGGTCTGCGTCGACTACGTGGTCGAGCGTCTCTGACGGCGTAACAGCTCCGCCATGAGGGCGAGCGCGTCCTCCTCCTCGACGCTCTGCGCGAACCTGGCCAGCACCGGCAACCTGTCGCCGCCGGCCGAGAGCGCTTCGAGCATGAGGTCGGTGACGTGCTCGTCCCTCGACTTGACCGTGGCATAGCGGAAGGCGTTGCGGTACGGCGTGCGTACGAGCAGCCCCTTCTTCACCAGCCGCTCGGCCACGGTCTGCACCGTCGTGTACGCCAGCTCGCGCTCCTCGTTGAGCCTGGCCAGCAGTTCCCTGACGCGCATAGGTTTACCGGCATCCCACAGCACGTCCATGATCGCGCGTTCCAGGGACCCCAGGTTCGCCAACTGACCAACCCTCCGGCTCGATTAGTAGGAAACATTGTTGCCCGAAAAGCTCACCTCCGGCCAGGGAATCTCGCGGCCGAAGAGCCTCGGTTATCTGATGTTCGCCAGCCGCTGGCTCCAGGTCCCGCTCTATCTGGGCCTGATCGTGGCGCAGGCGGTGTACGTCTACCAGTTCGCGCTGGAGCTCTGGCACCTGATCGAGACGGTGTTCCTGCACACCGCGCCGGCCACGTCGGCGACGCCGTCGGCCGACGTCGTGGTCATGCTCACGGTCCTGGCGCTCATCGACGTGGTGATGATCTCCAACCTGCTCATCATGGTGATCATCGGCGGTTACGAGACGTTCGTCTCCCGCATCAACCTCAACGACCATCCCGACGAGCCCGAGTGGCTCTCCCACGTCAACGCGAACGTGCTGAAGGTCAAGCTGGCCACGGCCATCATCGGCATCTCGTCGGTGCACCTGCTGCAGACGTTCATCAGGGCTCAGTCGACGCCCAACGACAAGATCATGTGGCAGACGATCATGCACCTGGCCTTCGTGGCCTCGGCCATCGGCCTCGCCTACATCGACCGCCTGCTGTCCTCCTCCCCCGCGGAGCACACGCGCTCACATCTGTGACCCTCAGTACGCCGGGAGCTGGCGCTTGCGGCGCAGCACCCAGCCGGCCACCACGCCGCCGATGAGCCCGAACAGGTGGCCCTGCCAGGAGATGCCCTGCTGGTTGGGCAGCAGGCCCGCCAGGATCCCCCAGTACGCGAACCCCACGCCGACGGCGATGGCGATGTCGAGCAGCCTGCGGTCGAACAGGCCGCGGGCCAGGATGTAGCCGAAGTAGCCGAAGATCAGGCCGCTGGCGCCGACCGTGTAGACGTTGGGGCTGGTCAGCCAGGTGCCGAAGCCGCCGATGAGGATGATCAGCACGCTGGCCCATAGGAACTTGCGCAGGTCGCGCAGGCCGGCCAGGAAGCCGAGGACCAGCAGGGGCAGCGAGTTGGCCATGAGGTGGCCGAAGCCGCCGTGCAGGAACGGCGCGAACAGGATGCCGATCAGGCCGTCGGGCTCCCAGCCGATGATGCCGAACTCGCGGTCGAGCGCGCCGTTGAGCACGTAGTCGACGCCCTCGACGACCCACATGACGGCCAGCATGGCGACCACGATGATGAGCGCGCTCAGCGCACCGGACAGGAGCGCCCCGGCGCCACGCTTGGCCGACTCGAACCTGTAACCCGAATAGTCGCTCATGCGCTCTCCCGGTACGTTGCCTTCTCTTTCTTTACCGTAGCCAGGAACACTTATGCACGCGCTAAATCCGATCCCTGGTGGGCGAGGGGAAGCGGCGGGCAACCCGAGAGGCGCCGGAGAGCCCACAGACGCGCACAGCGGCCGCACGGGGGCCGCACGGGGGCCGCAATGGACGCGGACCGCAGTGGCCGCGCGACAGAGCGCCACAGACGCACGTGGCGACCGCGCGGCAGGTGTGCGGGAGAGCGGCGGTGGGCCGCTCTCCCGGCCGCGAGGGGTCTACCGCCCGCCCGTCACTCGCCCTTCCACCGCGGGGCGCGCTTCTCGGCGAAGGCGGCCGCGCCCTCCATGGCGTCCTTGGAGCCGAACACCGGCCCGACGATCGCCCCCTGCTTGGCGAACATCTCCTCCAGCGACCAGTCCTGCGACTCGATGATCACCTTCTTGGTCGCGGCGAGCGCCAGCGGCGCGTTGGCGGCGATCTTGCGGGCCAGCTCCAGCGCCCCCTCCAACGCCTCCCCCGGCGGGGTGATCCGGTTGACCAGCCCGAGCTCGTACAGCCGCGCCGCCGGATAGTGGTCGCCGGTCAGGGCGATCTCCATGGCCACGTGGTACGGGATCCGGCGCGGCAGCCGCATGACGCCGCCCGCGCCCGCCACCAGCCCGCGCTTGGGCTCCGGGAGCCCGAACTTGGCCTCCGACGACGCCACGATGACGTCGCACGACAGCGCCAGCTCGAACCCGCCCGCCAGCGCGTACCCCTCCACGGCGGCCACCAGCGGCTTCTTCGGCGGCGACTCGGCGAGCCCGCCGAAGCCGCGCCCCTCGACCACCGGGAAGTCGCCGGACAGGAACCCCTTGAGGTCCATGCCCGCGGAGAAGGTGCCGCCAGCACCGGTCAGGACATAGGCGGAAATGTCGGGGCGGGCGTCGAGCGTGTCCAGCGCCTCGGCGATCCCCCGCGCCACCGCCCCGTTCACGGCATTACGCGCCTTGGGGCGATTTATCGTGATTACGGCGACGTTCTCGGATTCCTCGACGAGCACTTCGTCAGACAACGAGACCTCACTTGGGCTGGAAGCGGATGCCGCCGTCGAAGCGGATGACCTCGGCGTTCATGTAGTCGTTCTGGATCAGCGAGTGCACCAGGTGCGCGAACTCGTCGGCCCGCCCCATGCGCTTGGGGAACACCACCGGCGCCACCAGCTTGGCCTTGAACTCCTCCGAGTTGGGCGTGAACCCGTAGATGGGCGTGTCGATGATGCCCGGGCAGATCGTGTTGACCCGTACGCCGATCGCGGCCAGGTCGCGCGCCGCGGGCACCGTCATGCCCACGATGCCGCCCTTGGAGGCCGAGTACGCCAGCTGCCCCGTCTGGCCCTCCAGCGCCGCCACGGAGGCCGTGTTGATCACCACGCCCCGCTGGCCGTCGGCGTCGGCCGGCTCCGTCTTGGCGATCGCCGCGGCGCCGACGCGCATGAGGTTGAACGTGCCGATCAGGTTGACCTCGATGACCTTGCGGTACGAGGCCGGGTTGTGCGGACTGCCGTCCCGGTTGACCGTGCGCTCGGCCCAGCCGATGCCGGCGCTGTTGACCACCACGCGCAGCGGCTTGCCGGTCGCCACGGCGGCGTCCACGGCCGCCTGCACCTGCTCGTCGTCCGACACGTCGGTCCTGACGAACACCCCGCCGATCTCGTCGGCGACCGTCTTGCCGCGCTCCTCGTTGAGGTCGGCGACGACGACCGTGGCGCCCGCGCGGGCCAGCTCGCGGGCCGTGGCCTCGCCGAGGCCGCTGGCGCCGCCGGAGATGATTGCTGCAGATCCGTTCACGTCCATATCCCGGACCCTAACCCGCCGACCGAATGAAGTTCTACTCGGGGGGCGTCAAATCTCCCCCACAGCGCTGTCGACGTCGGCATACACCTTGATCCGGCGGTCGAGCCCCGTGGTGCGGAGAATGCGCGCGACGGGCGCCTGGGGCGCCGCCAGGGACACGCCGCCACCCTCCCCCGTCGCCAGCCGCCAGGCCTCGATCAGCACCGACAGGCCACTGGAGTCCATGAACGACAGCTGCTGCAGGTCGAGCACCAGCCTGGCGCTGTCCTGCTTGATCGCGTCACGCACCTCGTCGCGCAGGAACGGTGCGGTGAACAGATCGAGCTCTCCCTCAACGGCCACCACCACGGCATCGCCAAGGGCGTGTCGCGCAAGCCGCAGCTTCATTTGGCCCCTCCTCGATGAGCCACTGTACTTCGACATCCCCGGGTCCCGGGCATGCACAAACTACGAAGAGGCGGGCGCGAGGCGGATAAATGCACTCACACCGCAGGGATCGCGAATCCGTATGGAAGCTCCAAGCGGTGCTCGGCCAGCAGTTCCGCGTCGGAGAGCAGCTCACGCGTGGTGCCGTCGGCGGCGATGACGCCGCCGGAAAGGATCAGCGAACGTTCGCACAATTCCAGCGCGTACGGCAGGTCGTGCGTGACCATGAGCACCGTCACGTCGAGCGAGCGCAGGATCTCGGCCAGCTCCCTGCGCGCGGCCGGGTCGAGGTTGGACGAGGGCTCGTCGAGCACCAGGATCTCCGGCGCCATCGCCAGCACGGTCGCCACCGCCACCCGGCGCCGCTGGCCGAAGGACAGGTGGTGCGGCGGCCGGTCGATGGCCGCCAGCATGCCGACCCGCTCCAGCGCGTCCTTGACCACGCGGTCGAGGTCCTCGCCCCGCAGGCCCGCGTTGGCCGGGCCGAAGGCGACGTCGTCGCGGACCGTGGGCATGAAGAGCTGGTCGTCCGGGTCCTGGAAGACCAGGCCGACGCGCTGCCTGACCTCTTTGAGCGTGTCTTTGCGCACCGGCGTGCCGCCGATGGTGACGCTCCCGTGACCCGGGGTGAGAATCCCGTTGAGATGCATGACGAGGGTGGTCTTGCCGGCGCCGTTCGGGCCGAGCAGGGCCACGCGCTCGCCGCGGGCGATCGACAGGTCCACGCCGAACAGCGCCTGCGTGCCGTCGGGATAGGCGTAGGCGAGCTGCCTGACGTCGAGAGAGTTCACCACGAGAGTCCCCATATTGCGAGGGCCGCGGCCGGGAGGGCCAGCGCGATGCCCCATTGACGTACAGATGCCGAAATATCTTGGATTATCGGCATTTGGCCGGTGTATCCCCGGCTGAGCATGGCCAGATGCACGCGCTCGCCCCGCTCGTACGAACGGATGAACAGCGCCCCCGCGGACCGGGCGATCACGGGGATGTGCCGGAGATCACGCGCCACGAACCCGCGTGACTCCCTGGCCACCCACATCCGCCGCATCTCGTCCATGATCACGTCCATGTACCTCAGCATGAACATGGCGATCTGCACCAGCAGGGCCGGCAGCCGCAGCCGCTGCGCGCCGATCAGGATCACCCGCGGCTCGGTGGTGGCCGCGAGCAGGATGGAGGCGATCACGCCGAGCGTGGCCTTGGCCAGGATGTTCCAGGCCGCCCAGAGGCCGGGGACGCTCAGCGAGACGCCCAGGACCGTGGTCCGCTCCCCCAGCCCGATGACCGGGATGAGGAAGGCGAACAGCACGAAGGGCACCTCGATCACCATGCGCCGCAGCACGTACGTCACCGGCACCCTCGCGGCCACGGCCACGACCCCCAGGAGGGCGGCATAGACCGCGAACGCCCAGAACCGCTCCCTGGGCGTGGCCACCACGACGATCGCGAAGGCGAAGACGGCCAGCAGCTTGCACTGCGGCGGCAGCCGGTGCACGACCGAGTCGCCCGGCAGGTAGAGCTGGTGATGGTGCCCCGCGCCCACGCGTCACACCCTGGTCGCGGCGCGCCCGCGGGCGGCGTACGCCACGGCCCCGGCGAGGAGCAGCACGAGCCCGACGCCGATGATCCCGGCCACGCCGACCGGGATGCCGCCCACCTCGCCGTAGTCGGCCAGCCCCCACGTCACCAGGTGGTCGCTCGCCTGGCTGAGGAAGCCCTTGTTCTCGGCGACCGCCTCCAGCCCGTCGGGCGAGGACGAGGCGAAGAACGACACGACCCCGGCCAGCACCAGCGTCAGGCCGACCCCGCCGAGCAGGAACGGCTTGAGCCTGCCGGGGGCGGCGGCCGGCTCCGGCTCGCCCACGGTGGTGGTCGCGCCCTCGGCTCCGCGCAGGACCAGCGGCTTGGCCAGGCCGCGGGCGCCGTACACGAGGTCGGGCCGCACGGCCAGCACCGCGCCGACCGTCGCGGCCGTGATCAGCGCCTCGCCGATCCCGATCAGGACGTGCACGCCTCCCATGGCCGCCGCCACCGCGCCCACCTCGATCGGCGCGGTGCCGCCGATCCAGAACAGCAGCGTGAACGCCAGCGCGGAGGCGGGCACGGAGACCAGCGCCGCCAGGAACGCCGCCACCGTCACGCGCCCCCTGGACAGCCCCGCGATCAGCCGGAAGACGCCCCAGCCGACCAGCACGGTGACGATGCCCATGATCGTGATGTTGATGCCGAGCGCGGTCAGCCCGCCGTCGGCGAAGAACACGCCCTGCACGAGGAGGACCACGGCCATACACAGCACGCCTGTGTACGGCCCGACGAGTATCGCGGCCAGCGCACCGCCCAGCAGGTGGCCGCTGGTGCCGGCGGCGACGGGGAAGTTCAGCATCTGGACGGCGAAGATGAAGGCCGCGACGAGCCCGGCCATTGGAGCGGTCCGATCATCGAGCTCGCGCCGCGCCCCCCGTAGGCAGACGGCCAATCCGGCCGCGGCGACGACTCCGGCCGAGACGGATGTCGCCGCGTTGAAGAAGCCATCTGGTACGTGCACAGCACACCTCCTGCAAGAGCAAACGGTCCTACTTTAGGACATCGCCTTGCACCTGCATATAGGTGGCAATTAGCGCATGATCCTTCGGATGATCGTCCGCGCCGTGAGCCGCCGCACGACGGTGCTCAGCCGCCCCTTCCCCGACGTGGCGTACGGACGCACGCTCCGCAGCAGCGCCGCGCCCCACCACCGCCGCGGCGCCGCCACCGTCTCGGCGTCGGTCTCGATCCTGAACCGCGCGGGCGGCCCGCCCAGATCCAGCTCCAGGTACGCGTCCCAGGTGCCGGGCGGCAGCCAGCCGACCCCGAGCCTGGCCACGAAACCGCCGCTCGGCAGCGCCACGACGCGCTCGAACCGCTCCCGCCCGCTGCGCCGCTCGCGCCAGACGACCCGCTTGACCGCCGAGCCCGCGGGAGCGGCGCCCGCGACGCTGACCTCGCCGTCGATGAGCAGCCGGTGCCCCAGCGCCCACCGCGTCCTGAGGAGCCGCACCGTGCCGGGCACCCCGACGACGTGGCCGCCGACGTCGATGCTGAGGTTGCCGTTGTCCCTGGTGAAGTACGGCAGGGCCACGACGGCGCCGATCAGCCGGGGCGGCGGGCGGTTGACGCCGCTGTCGCGTTCGGCCCCGAGCCGGCCGAGCCGCACCACGCCTTCGATCTCGACCGCCACCCGCAGGTCCCAGATCCCCGAACCGAGCGCGGACACGTCCACCCGCGCGGTGAACTCGCCCCCCTTGCGCTCGGCCGGGACCACCACCTCGACGGCCGGTTCGTTGCGCGCGCGCAGCACCACGGCCAGGCCGTCGTCCGCGCTGATGCCGTCGAGCCCGGCAGAGCCCCGCACCACGAGGTCGTCGCCGTCCCAGCACAGCCCGGTCAGCCTGCGCCGCACGGCGGCGTTCTCGATGCGCGCCAGGCGCACGAGGCGGTCGATGTCGTCGAGCGCGGTCACCCGCTGCCTGTCGACGCTGTTGAGCAGTTCGTGCACGCCGGGGGTGTACCACTCGTCGCAGAGGGCGGCCACCTCCCGCGCGATGTCCTTGCGCCGCACGTCGTCGCTGTCCAGGAACACCGCCCCGAGCTGCGCGAACGCGTCCAGCCTGAAGTGCCTGCGCAGCAGGTGGTCGCGGAGCGGGCCCGGCTCGACGTGCTCGGCCATGAGCCGGATCGGCGCCCTGATCATGGCCAGCCACGCGAGCGGGTCTCTACTGCCGCGCTGCTGCATGATGCTGGAGCCGTCAGGTCTGGATACGAGGTGGTAGCAGTCGTAGTCGGCCACCACGGAGATGGTCCCGGCGTGGCAGTAGGCGTGGACGGTGAAGAGGATGTCCTCGCCGACGAGCATGCCCTCGCCGAACCTGATGCGGTGGCGCTCCAGCAGGTCCCTCCTGAACAGCTTGAAGCAGCACAGGCTGTTGTAGACGTTGCTGTCGCCGAGGGTCACCCGGGCGGCGCTCTGCTGGAACATCGACACCGGCGCCCGCCTGCCGTGGCCCACGATCTTGCCGAGGACGATGTCGGAGCCGTTCTTGTCGGCCATGGCGACCATGCGCTCCAGCGCCTCGGGGCCGAGGTAGTCGTCGGCGTCGCAGAAGAACACGTAACGGCCCGAGGCGTGCTCGATGCCGATGTTGCGCGGCCGGCCCGCGCCGCCGCCGCCGTCGACGTGGACGACCTTGACGCTGGCCTTGTGATAGGCGGCGTAGAGGTCGAGGAGCTCGGCGCTGCCGTCCGTGGAGCCGTCGTCGACGACGACGATCTCCTTCTTGACGCGCTGCACGAGCACGGAGGTGAGGCACCTGTCGAGGTAGGCCCGGCAGTTGTGTGCGGGGATGACGACGCTGACATCGACCGCGTCGTCACCGTTCCCCGTTGCAGACATCGCCACCACCGCCACCACTTCAGAGAGTCACGTTGTGCTGCCGTCTCGCTTCAGTATGTGACGAGCCCCGGCCCCTGCGAGGGCCGATCGTATGTCTTCACCCCGTTCATTTGCAGCCAACGGAGATTTACGGCATTCCGCTAATAGCCCCTGGCAGTACCACATTTATCCTGGACCGAATGAGTTTCAGGAATGAGGTTTTCCTACCGAGGAATAGAAACCTCTCCGCCAGGAGCATTTGGCTAACCCCGGCCGCCCCCCGGTGATCCGCTCGACGGGCTTGCGCGTCTACAGTTAGGCAACCTTGACCGGGAGGTGGCGGTAAATGGCATCGGATCTCCGCAGGCGGGCGTCGGACGACTCGCCCGTGCACTCTGCCGAGTTCATCGTCTCCGCGGCTCGCTTGGAAGAGCTGCATCAGTGCTCCGCCGTGCTTCGCCGTACGAGGTTGCGGGCCGAGGAGATCGTGGACGAGGCACGGACCCTGCTGGCGGAGGCCGAGCAGCGCGGCGACGCCGACCGCGTGCTGGAGTTGCGCGCCCAGTTGGAACATACGCGCGGGCTGTACCGCAAGGTGCTCGACGCGTACGTGACGATCTGTCGCAAGATCGCCGAGGAGCGTCAGGCCATCCTGCAGGAGCAGCTGGGGTTGTCAGGTGTGGCCTGACGGCGCTAGTGTCAGGTCATGCCTGACGACTGGAAGGACAAGATCCGCTGCTCTTTCTGCCACAAGAAGAGCGCGGAGGTGAGCAAGATGATTGCCGGTCCCGGTGTGCACATTTGCGACCAATGCATCGAACTGTGCAATGAAATCCTCACGCAGGAGCGCCTCGCCACCTCTACCGAGCCCCGGCTCCCGATGTGGGAGTCCATGACAGAGGACCAAATACTCGACCATCTCCCGAAAATCGCCGCCGTACAGGCTCAGGTGGACGACAACCTGCGCGACTGGGTGGCACACCTTCGCGGCAGGGACGTCAGCTGGGAACGCATCGGCGCCTCGCTCGGCATGACGCGGCAATCCGCATGGGAACGGTTCAGGAGCGAGACCTGAAATGTGAACCGTTGTGACATGTGGGGCGTCCTATGGTCAGGGAGGCCCGACATGCGCGTCCTACACGGTCTCACGGCGCCCGATCTGGAGGAGCTCCAACTGGAGCTGGCCCTGATCCTGGCGCTGCACGAAGAGGCGGAAGAGTTGACCGCCTGATGAGCGGGCTCCAGCTCCCCCACCGGGGGAGCTGGAGCAGGGGGACGGATCGGCACTCCGTAGGATTGCTGGTCATGCTGCGCTGCGCCGTGCTTGACGACTACCAGGGAGTGGCTCTCGGCCTGGCCGACTGGTCGAGGGTGCGGGCGACCGGCTTCCGCGACCACTTCGCCACCCAGGACGACCTCGTGGCCGCCCTCCACGACTACGAGATCGTGGTCATCATGCGGGAGCGCACGCCGTTCCCGGCCGAGGTGTTCGACCGGCTGCCGAACCTGCGGCTGCTCATCACCTCGGGCATGCGCAACGCCGCCGTCGACCTGGCCGCCGCGCGGGCGCACGGCGTGACGGTCTGCGGCACGGCCAGCGGCTCGACCGCGCCGGTGGAGCTGACCTGGGCCCTGATCCTCGGCCTCGCCCGCCACCTGCTGCCCGAGGCGGCGGCCCTGCGCGCGGGCGGCCCCTGGCAGGCCACCGTCGGCACGGACCTGCACGGCCGCACGCTCGGGCTGCTCGGGCTCGGCAAGATCGGGTCCCGGATGGCGGCGATCGGCCGGGCGTTCGGCATGGACGTCGTGGCGTGGAGCCAGAACCTCACCGAGGAGCGCACGGACGCGCTCGGCGTGCGGCTCGCCCCCGGGAAGGACGCGCTGCTGTCCGAGTCCGACGTCGTCTCCGTCCACCTCGTGCTGAGCGACCGCACGCGGGGGCTGATCGGCGAGCGCGAGCTGTCGCTGATGCGGCCGTCCGCGTACCTGGTCAACACCTCGCGGGCGGCGATCGTCGACCAGGAGGCGCTGGTGGCGGCCCTGCGGGCGGGGCGCATCGCGGGGGCCGGGCTGGACGTGTTCGAGACGGAGCCGCTGCCCGCCGGCCACGCGTTGCGCACGCTGCCCAACGTGCTGGCCACGCCGCATCTGGGGTACGTGACGGAGCTGAACTACGGCACGTACTTCCGCGAGGCCGTCGAGGACATCGACGCCTTCCTGGCCGGCGCCCCGATCAGGGCCCTCTAGCCGTCAGTCGGCCCGGCTCCTGGCGCGGAAGGCGGCCGTCTTGACGCGGTTCTGGCAGGCCGTGGAGCAGAACCTCCGGGTGCCGTTGCGCGAGACGTCCACGTAGACCCGGTCGCAGTGCGGCGCCGTGCAGACCCCGAGGCGGTCGCTGAACTCGCTGCCCAGCACGATCGCGAGCCCCGTCGCGCAGCTCGCCGCCCACTCGCCCGCCAGCGTGCCGCCGGGGCCGTGGAAGTGCAGGTGCCACGGCTCGCCGTCGTGCCGCTCCAGCATCGGCCTGGCGTGGCTCTCCTCCAGCAGCGCGTTCACCTCGGTGGCCGCGGCGTCGATGTCGCCGGCGGCCACGGCGGCGAAGACCGTGCGCAGGCGGGCGGCCACCTCTGCCAGCTCGGCGCCCTCCGCGTCGGAGACCTCGCGGTGATCCGGATAGACCGTACGCAGGCTCTCGGCGGCCGCGGCACCGGCGCTGCCCGGCGCCGGATAGGCCCGTCCCCGCTGCTCGCCGGGGGTCAGCGCGTTGACGATAGCCACCGTGGTCCTGACCACGCCATCCGTGTGACTGTTGTAATCCAATTGACCGGTTACACCTTCGTGTTTTAGGTTGTGACTGCCCAAAGCATAAACGACAGTCACAAGGAGACGTACGTGCTCACTCACGATGCCGCATTGGAGTGGATCGCGCGTTGGGACCGCCAGCAGGAGGGCTACCTGCCCGACCGCGAGGAGCGTTTCACCGCCTTGATCGACGCCGTGGAGGCGCTGGGCCGGCCCGACCCGGTGGTGATCGACCTGGGCTGCGGCCCCGGATCCCTGTCGGCGCGGCTGCTCGACCGCCTGCCCGAGGCGCGGGTGATCTCGGTGGACGCCGACCCGCTGCTGCTCGGGCTCGGGCGGGCGGCGTACCCGGGGCTCACGTTCGTCGCGGCGGACCTGCGTACCGGGGGCTGGACGGAACTGCTCGGGCTGGACGGGCCCGCCGACGCCGCGATCAGCACGACGGCGCTGCACTGGATCTCCGCCGAGGACCTCAAGGGGGTGTACGGCGAGGTGGCGAGCGTGCTGCGCCCCGGCGGCCTGCTGCTCAACGGCGACCACCTGGACAGCGACGACGCCGCCCCGACCCTCGCCCACCTTGAGCGCGCCGTCCACGACAGGGAGACGGAGCGGACGTTCGGCGCGAACCCGCCGGAGGACTGGCGGGCCTGGTGGGACGCCGTCGCGGCGGACCCGGCCTTCGCCGAACTCAGCGAGGCGCGCCGGACCACGGCCGGGGCCACGCACCACGGCTCGGAGTCGCACCTCCTGTCGCATCACGTCAAGGCGCTCAAAGAGGCCGGCTTCTCAGAGATCGGCACGCTCTGGCAGCGGGGGAACAACCGCTTGCTGTGCGCCGTGCGCGGTTGACCTCTGTACGACTAACCAAGCGCTTGCTACGCTCCGCCCATGATGTCCACGGTTGTCTGGGGCACGGGCAACGTCGGCCGCGCGGCCATTCGCGCGGTCGAAGCCCATCCGGGGCTGAAGCTCACAGCCGTACTCGTCCACGATCGGGACAAGGTCGGCAAAGACGCCGGCGACCTCGGCGGGCTCGATCACGAGCTCGGGGTCGCGGCCACCGACGACGTCGAAGGAGTCCTGGGCGCGAGCCCTCGCGCGGTGGTCTACGCGGCCTCCGGCGACCTGCGCCCCCAGGAGGCCCTCGCCGACGTCACGAGGGCCGTCCGAGCCGGGGCCGTCGTCGTCACCCCCTCCCTCTACGCGCTCTACGACCAGCGCAACGCCCCGCCCGAGCTGCGCGAGCCGGTGCTGGCCGCGATCGGCGAGGGCGGCGGCTCGCTGTTCGTCTCCGGGATCGACCCCGGCTGGGGCAACGACGTGCTGCCGTTGCTGATCAGCGGACTCGGCTCCACGATCGACGCGATCCGCTGCCAGGAGATCTTCGACTACTCCACGTACGACCAGCCCGACTCCGTCCGATACCTGGTCGGCATGGGCCAGCCGATGGACTACGAACCGCCCATGATCGCGCCGACGGTCCCGACCATGGTGTGGGGCGGTCAGGTCCGGCTGATGGCCAGGGCGCTCGACGTCGAGCTCGACGAGATCCGCGAGACCCGGGACCGGCGCGCGCTCGACGCCACGGTGGGCGAGTTCGAGGCGGGGACGCAGGGCGCGGTGCGGTTCGAGGTGCAGGGCGTCGTCGAGGGCGAGCCCCGCATCGTCGTCGAGCACGTCACCCGCATCCACTCCTCCTGCGCGCCCGACTGGCCGACGGCGCCGAACGGCGTGGGCGCGCACCGCGTGATCATCGAGGGCCGGCCGCGCATCGAGGTCACGGTGGAGGCCACCGACGAGGGCGGCAACCTGTCCGCCGGGGGGAACGCCACCGCGGTCGCCCGGCTGGTGGGCGCCATCGACTGGCTCGTGGAGGCCGGACCCGGCCTGTACGACGCGCTCGACGTCCCGCTGCGACCCGGCAGACTCGGAGGCAACCGACCGTGAACATCGACATCCCCGATGGCAAGGACCCGATCGCGTACGTGTGGGGCGAGATGGTCCCCGGCATCGGGATCGCCGCCTCGAAGTTCTCGATGTCGGTCTACACCCACACGACGCTCGGACTGCGCGAGTTCGAGGCCGCGCGGCTGCGGATCGCGCAGATCAACGGGTGCGCCTTCTGCCTCGACTGGCGTACGGAGCGGGACGGGCAGAAGGTCGAGGACACGTTCGCCGAAGCCGTCATGGAGTGGCGCACGACCGGCGCGTTCGACGACCGCACCCGCCTGGCCGCCGAGTACGCCGAGCGGTACGCCCTGGACCACCACGGCCTGGACGAGGAGTTCTGGACCCGGATGGCGGCGCATTACAGCCAGCTCGAAATCGTGGAGCTGAGCATGTGCCTCGGCTCGTGGCTGGCATTCGGCCGCCTCAACCACGTACTCGGCCTCGACACCGCGTGCACGCTGACCGGCGGCTCATCACCCGCCCCCGGAAGATGAGAACCATGAAGTGAGGTACCGCATGAGCAGCATCGGAAAGACCTCCTCCCCCGACATCTCCCGCCGCGGCTTCCTCGTCGGCACCGGAACCATCCTGGGCGCGGCGGCCCTCGGCCGCCCGGCCGCCGCCGCTGCCGGCCCCATCTCCGACGGGGCACGCGTACCGGTCCTGGTCGTCGGAACCGGGTACGGCGGCTCCGTGGCCGCCCTGCGCCTGGCCCAGGCAGGCGTCGACGTGCACATGATCGAGATGGGCATGGCCTGGGACACGCCCGGCTCCGACGGCAAGATCTTCTGCAACACGCTCCAGCCGGACAACCGCTCCTACTGGCTCCGCACCCGGACGAAAGCCCCGCTCAACTACTTCCTCGGCTTCCCCATCGACCGGGACATCTCCCGCTACACCGGCGTCCTGGACGCCGAGGAGTTCAGCGGCATCACGGTCTACCAGGGCCGCGGCGTCGGCGGCGGCTCGCTGGTGAACGGCGGCATGGCCGTCACCCCCAAGCGCGAGAACTTCGCCGCCATCCTGCCCTCGGTGAACCCCGCCGAGATGTACGACACCTACTACCCCCGCGCGAACGCCGGCCTCGGAGTCGGCCTCGTGGACCCGGCCTGGTTCGACACCACCGACTGCTACCAGTACGCCCGGGTGGGCCGCAAGCACGCCCAGCGCTCCGGCTTCCCGTTCACCTTCGTGCCGGACGTGTACGACTGGGACTACATGGAGCAGGAAGCGGCCGGAACGGTCACCAAGTCGGCCCTGGCCGGCGAGATCCTCTACGGCAACAACTACGGCAAGAAGTCCCTGCAGAAGACGTATCTCGCCCAGGCCAAGGCCACCGGCAGGGTCACCATCTCCCCCTTGCACAGGGTGACCTCGGTCGCGCCCGCCTCCGGCGGCGCCTACACGGTGACCATCGAGCAGCTGAACACCGGCGGCGACACCACGGCCACCAAGACCGTGACCGCGGACCGGGTGTTCTTCGCGGCCGGCAGCGTGGGCACCAGCAAGTTACTGGTCAAGCTGAAGGCCACCGGCGCGCTGCCCAACCTGAACGGCGAGGTCGGCAAGGGCTGGGGCGACAACGGCAACGTCATGTGCGGCCGCGCGAACCACCTCTGGGACCCGACCGGGTCGCTCCAGTCGTCCATCCCGTGCTGCGGCATCGACAACTGGGCCGCGGGCGGCGCCTTCGCGGAAATCGCCCCGCTTCCCACCGGGATCGAGACCTTCGCGTCGTTCTATCTCTCCATCACCAAGAACCCGAACCGGGCCCAGTTCGCCTGGAACGCCGCGACAGGAAAGGTCGACCTGAACTGGCAAACGGCCTGGAAACAACCGTCCATCGACATGGCCAAGACCATTTTCGACAAAATAAACGCGAAAGAGGGGACGATTTACCGCACCGACTTGTTCGGCGTCTACAAGATCTGGGGCGACCATCTGACGTACCACCCGCTCGGGGGCGCCGTCCTGAACAAGGCGACCGACAATTACGGGCGGCTGGCCGCCTACCCCGGGCTGTACGTCATCGACGGGGCGCTGATCCCGGGCAACACCAGCGTGAACCCGTTCGTCACCATCACGGCCCTGGCCGAGCGGAACATCGAGAAAATCATCGCCACCGACCTGTGAAAGATTTGAGGCCCGCATCTCTGCGGGCCTCAATCTGGGCGTCGTGTCATCGCTTGGATCAATGATGACGTCGGTTACCCGTGATCGTCAAGCAAGCCCCAAGGCAGGGCATAGAAACAGCAGCCTTTTACGACGATATTTTCCCTTATATCACCACCTCCGGAGCCTATGGTGGAATGAAAGCCGAATCGGCTCCGCGGAGGAGGCTGCGATGAGAGAGCACTTCGTCTGGGTGACGACGCGCCGCATCAGGCCGGGCGCGTTGGAGGAGTTCGAAAGGGCCTGGCGTCCTGACCCGTACCCGGAGGGCCTGCGCCACGCCTACGCGTACTGGTCCGAGGACGGGCAGGAGATCACCGGGGTGTCGTTCTGGGACTCGAAGGAGGCGTGCGACTCCTGGCGGAACTCCGAGGCCGAGAACCGCCGGCGCGAGATCATGAGCCCTTACGTCCTCGACGAGCGCGAAGGCTTCTACCAGGGCCGCGAACTCGGCGTCCCCGTACGGTGAGCCACCGGCCCGCCGGCCGCGTCCGGCGGGCCGGGTCCGGCCGGCCAGGTCAACAGGAACTCAACGGATCCTCAACCGGCGTGCGCCATCGTCCTGTGCATGAACAAGAAGATCCTCCTGGCGCCGGCCACGCTCATCAGCGGCCTGCTCATCATGGCCGCGGCCCCCGACGCGCCCGCGGCGAACGCGGCTGTCAACCCGAGAACGCACTACAGCCTGTCCTACGGGCGGGGCGAGTACACCCTCAAGGGCAACATCATCTGGTACAACCGCACGGTGCAGCTCGGCGCCTCGCTCAAGGCGAACGAGGACAACTGCGCCAAGGCCCGGTACAAGTTCTGGCACGGTCGCACGCTGGTCGGGCAGGCGGAGCGGGTCGTGTGCTCCCGGACGGGGGGTCACGGCTTCCGGCGGCAGTACGACCGGCGTGGCGGCATCACCGAGGTCACCGTGGACCTGCTCCAGAAGAACAGCGGGCGCTGGACGTACCTGACCGGGACGAGCTGCACCCGCCGCGGCTGCCGTTGAGCCACGACCTGGCTCAGGGGTTCATGCCCGAGTCCAGCCAGTTCTGAAAGGTCGCCACGTTCGCCTCGCCCCACGCGCCGTCGCAGGGCATGGCGCCGGTGATCAGCTTGTCGAGGATCCTCTGGCCGTTGTGCCAGACGTCGTCGTAGCTCCACAGGTCGAAATGGTCGAGCATGGCCTGCCGGTCCATCTCCCGGAAGAGAGGCTTGATGTCGGCGGCGAAGCTGGGCGCGGTTTCCATGCCAGATCTTGTATCCGGATTTCCCGGGATTCACACTCTGATACCGGCCATGACCTGGGCATATGCAGTCAGGACCGCCCAGGGCAGAGCGCGGAGGTCAGCAGCGCCACGGCCGCCTTCTCGGGATCGCCCGAGAACGGGGTCATCGACAGAGCCACCTGCCGCGCCCCGTCGGCCGAGCTGAACGCCACCGTGAGATAGCCGGAAGCGCCCCCGCCATGGCCCAGCGCGCTGCCGCAGGGCAACGGCGCCAGTTCCAGGCCCAGCCCGTACGTCCCCTTGGTCGTGCCGGGGTTCTTCATCTCCTTCAGCAGGGCGGCGGGCAGCAGCCTGCCCTGGAACAGCGCGCGATAGAACCGGTTGAGGTCCTCCGTCGTGGAGATGATCTCACCGGCCGCGCCGGCGATCGTGGGGTCGAACCGGGTGACATCGACCTTGCCTCCCTTGGTGACCTGCTCATAAGCGTGGGTGTGCGGCCCGGGAATCTCCGGCGAGGCGCCCGGCAGGAGGGTGCGCCGCAGGCCGAGCGGCCGCAGGATCCGCTCCCTGATCTCCGTCGCGTACGGTCTGCCGGTGACACTCTCGATCAGCATCCCGAGCACGATGTAGTTGGTGTTGGAGTAGCTGTACCTGGCTCCGGGCCGGAATTCGCGCGGGAGTCTCTCCGACCTTTCGACCAGTTCTCGCGCCGTCCAGGACCGGAAGCGTTCCTTGGGGACGCTCGCCTCGTCGAACAGGCCCGCCGTGTAGTCGGCCAGGCCGCTGGTGTGCTGGAGAAGGTGCCTGACCGTGATGTCGGCCCCCTTGTCCACGAGCCCGGGTAACCACTGCTCCACGCTGTCGGACAGCTCCAGCCTGCCCTCTTTCACGAGCTGGAGCACCACGGTCGCGGTGAACGACTTGGTCACGCTTCCCACCCGGAAACGCCCGTCCGCCGGAGCCGCCTGAGCCCTGCCGAGCCTCGCCCTGCCGCTGGTGCCACGCCAGACCTTGTTCCCGTCGCGTACTTCGACGATCGCCGCGACCGCACCGGCATCGACGATCTTGTCCAGCAGCGCCTGGTAGTCCGCCCGGCCGCCGGCGTTCGACCCGGCCTCAGCAGGTGCCGCCACCACCGTCGACGTGACCAGACCCGCCGCGACGGCCACACTGACACACTTCCGCTTCACGTTGCTCCTCCTCCCGGAGCCCGCCTCTCGGCCTCCGCCACATCAAGATCGGCCATGGCGGGGCAGTACGGCATCGGAGGAACCACCCACGGCAACCCTGATATCGACCGGCGGCCTCCGCCGCGGGAAGTAGGCCGAATGGCCATCGGCTCCCGAAAATGGATGGACATGGCTGTTAGCGTCCCAGGCATGGGCGTAGTAGACGTTGATCGCTTCGTCGCCGACGGGTTCGTCAAGCTCGAAGCAGCCGCCCCGCGCGAGGTCGGCGACGCCGCCAGGGCGTTGCTGTGGCGGCAGACCGGCCTGTCGCCGCAGGACCCGGCCACCTGGAAGGAGCCCGTGGTGTGGGCCTCGGACCTCACGGGCGAGGGCCCGCTCGGGGAGCTCATCCGGAGCCCCCGCCTCGCCGGGGCGCTCGACGAGCTCTGCGGCGCCGGTGGCTGGGGGCCGCGCGGCTCACTCGGCATGGTGCCGATCCGGTTCCCGCGCCTCCCGCCCGCCGACGACCGGGGCTGGCATGTCGATGCCAGTATCGTCCAGCCGGACGGCGGCTATCTGTGCGGCGGGCATCCGCAGACGCTGCTGCTCCTGGTCCTGCTGTCGGAGGTCGGCCCCGACGACGCGCCGACCCGCATCAGGGTCGGTTCACACCGGGACGCGGCCGCGGCGCTGGCGGGGCGCGTGCTGGACCCGTTCGAGGCCGGGCCGATGGTGGACGCGGCCAGCTCGCACCGTCCGACCGCCTACGCGACGGGCCTGCCGGGCGACATCTACCTGGTCCATCCCCTCACCGTCCACGCGGCCGACGAACATCGAGGCGACGAGCCGAGGTTCATGGCCCAGACGCCCGTCTTCCTGACCGAACCGGTGACTCCGGCGGGGAGCAACGCCCTGGCTCAGGCCATCGCGGGCATCCCTTCCCCCTGACCGTCCTGCGGGGCGGCGGTCAGCACGCGTCGCGTGCCTCTCGCGCGCCAGGCGGTCAGCACGGACTCCACGAGTGCCGTCGAAACGCCTGGACTGGTGTCCACCTCGTAGTCGTACGGGCCGAACGTGTGGATGCCGTCGACCTCGACGTGCCCACGCCCTTCCCCGATGCGGCGATCCCCGCGCTCGCGCTCTCGCCGGTCGATCTCCGCAAGATCGCAATGCACCCCGACCAGGAAGACGTCGAGACCTGCCAGCAACTGCGACAGGTCTTCGCGCCAGGCCGGGAATTCGATGATGTGCTCGACGACCAGGTCGTTGCCCGCGCTCGCCAGGGCGGGCAGGCACCGGTGAAAGCCCTTGAAGAAGCGTGGCCGCATCTCGAGCCACCAGGAGAAGGGCCCCTCGCGCTCACGCCGCTCCGGGAGCATGCCGCTGGCCACGAACTGGTCGGAGGAGACGTACATGAACGGCTCGTCGATCGCGCGCTGGAGCGCCTTGGCCAGGGTCGATTTCCCGGAACTGGAGGCCCCGTTGAGGATGATGACGCGTCCTGGGCCTCGACTCGGAGGGGTGGGTTCCATGCTCCCACGATGGCACCCGAACAGGAGTGCTCACCGCAGGTGCGCCGAGACGGCCCCCCGACCTGGCAGCAAGCAGCGTCCCCCGGACCGGCGAGCCATCAGCGCCGACCCAGCCCCCGCAGCACCGGCAGCCCCGTACTGAAATCGAGCACGAGGCGGTCGCCCAGCGGTCGCCCGAGTGTGACGATGGCCGTGGCCGTCTTGAGTATTTTCGGGCATATCTTGCCGAAGCCGGGGCCCTCCTCGTCCACGTCGACCACCACCACCTGGTCCGTCTCATAAGCGCGTGCCCCGCGAACGGTGTCGCAGGCGCCGTATCCGTACCGGAGCACCAGGTCACGTGGCTTGCCGCCGACGACGTCGTACCCCATCACCTCTTCAACCGCCCCCTGCACCCGCTCGGGACGGGCAGCGACCGCCGCGGGATCCACCGCCACGTGAACCTTCTTCTGCTCGACCCCCTCCACGGTGAAGAGCCAGGCGGGCACCCGGACCGCGCCCCGGCTGGTCTCCAGCGGCACCTCGCCCAGCTTCGCGCCGGTCACCCGCAGCGGGCGGCACCCCTTGGCCGGGCACTCCTCCTCGATGAGACCGGCCGGCTCGCTGAACTCCGCGTACGCGCTCGCCGCCGTGATGAGCGGCACCTGCGAGACCTCACCGTCCGGCCACCGCACATCGGCGCGGCGCGGGGACTCCGCGGGCAGCTCGGCGGCCAGCCGCCAGGCCCCGTTGTGCGCGCTCCTGTTCACCCAGGCCGGGACAGAGCCCACGCGGGCCCATCCTCGCGGGTTCAGCACTTCCAGCGCGACGAACCCACCGCGCCAGTCGCGGTCGTCGGCCGAGCCCTGCCACCGCTCCGCCACCTCCCGCGCCCGACTCTCGAACTCATCCGGCGGAACGCCCTGCGACCGGCCGCAGGAGCCCAGAAACAGCACCAGGAACAGCCCCGCGATCACCCTCCACACGAACCCTCCTCCGCCCGGGCTTCACCCGCCCTGTCAGACCACGCGTTGACGTTACCGGCAGAGGTGATCGACCGCGGAGCCCACGAGCCGTGGGTCGACAGCCGGAAACGAGCCGTCACCGAACAGGATCCGCGCCGCGAGGGCACGACCGGCACGCCCGCGCAGCACGGCCACCGCCGCCTCTGCCGCAGCAGGGGCTCGGATACCGGCGAACACGCGGCGCAACACCAGCCGCCCCCGGAACCGGGCCCGCAACGCGCCCCCGTCGTACAGGCTCAACACGCGCTGGTCGCCAGTACGCAGGTACCCGGCCGCGACCGCCGCGGCCAGTTCGGACATGCGTAAGCACGGATCCAGCCCACCGGCCGTCAGCGGCGACACCGCGCCCGCCGCGTCCCCGACGAGCAGCCCCGCGGGGCACGCCAGCCGTCGCAGCACCCCGCCGACCGGGATCGGACCACCTCGCCGCTCGACCGGCCCGGTCGGCGCCGCCCGGCCGGGCGCGTCCGCGGCGAAAGCGTCCAGCAGGTGGCGGACGCCGGTACGCATCGCGTCCGGATACCCCGCGACGCCGACATGCGCGTGCCTGCCGTCGTCGATGACCCACCCCAGGTACCCCGGAGCGACCCGAGGGTCCAGCACGCAGTGGAACGCCGGGGTGGTCGTGCCCGATGCGATCGGATGGACGATCTCGGCGCCGACCAGGAACCGCCGGTTGACGTCCAGGCCGAGATCACGCGCCACCCGGGAGCGGGCGCCGTCCGCGCCGACGATGAACCGGGCCGTCACCGGCTCCGCGCCCTCGAACCGTACGAGTCCCGTCGACGCGTCGACATACCGTACGCCCAGGAGGACCCGAGCCCCGGCCGCCTCCGCCGCACGGCGCGCGTGTTCGTAGACGGCCGACATGTCAGCCACGCGGTACTCGTCCCGCTCACTGGTCAGGCGGATCGGCGCCCGCCGCGACGGCGGATAAAGCAGTACGTCCCGGACACCGGGCCCGAGCAGCTGGTCCGGCAGGTCGAAGTCGTCAAGGGTACGACGCACGAAGATCCCGGTCGTACGGATGCCCGTCGACAGCGACCTGCGCCGGTCGACCACCATCACGTCCAACCCTCGCAGCGCGAGCAGGCGGGCCGTGCGCAGGCCGGCCAGGCCCGCACCCACGACCAGTACGTCCACTGTCCGCATACCCAGCGACGGTACGGGCGGCGCCCCACCCGCGGGACCATCTGCACGCGACCCGCCCAGTACCTCTACACCGCCGCCACACTCGGCGTCGTCGGATCGCCCCGCTCGACCGCGTCCCAGACCAGCGGCCCGCCGTCGCCTGAGTCAACGGCGGTGATCGAACCGCCACGCGACTATCCTCCAGCACGTGACAGCGCTCACCACCCTGGCTCTCTTCGGTGCGACAGGCGAGCTTGGCCCCCTACGCTGCGGCGCATCGATGAACGACATCGTCAAGACTCTCGGCCGGCCATGGGACCTCGGCCGCATCAGCAAGCGCAAGAGGTGGCCACACCTGTTCTCTTACGGACACGTCGAGCTGTGCGTCTGCCGCTGCCGCACGGTGACGGGCATCAGCGTTCAAGCACGCCACGACTCCATCGAGCTTCCCACCCGAGGAACCTTTCCTGCTCGCCTGACCTACGGGCAGATCACGGAAGCCTTGAACGAGGCCGGCTGCCGCTGGCAGTCCGAACCGAAGGACGCGCCCGGCAGCCTTGAACTGCGCACCCAACCAGCAGGTGTCAGCTTCGTGTTCCGAACCGCCGAGAGTTCCACGCCTCTCCTGGAACAGGCCGGCGTCTGGATCAATGCCCATGACTGCGTTCCTCCGCCGCCCGGACTTCCCGACGACGGCTTGGGCATGTGACGAGCAGCGCGGTCACCGCACGAGGATCCGAATCCGCTTCCGGCTCCAGGCCGACGAGGGAAATCAACCCCCCTGCACCGCATCTCTTGATGGCTTCAAGAGTTGAAGATATAAAGAGATAGTGCGTGAAGAGACGTCGGAGGACACGTTCTTCCGAGAGCTCGGAGGGGCCTGCGCCGAGCTGCGGCAGGCATTCGCCCGGCACGTGGGCATGAGCCCCCACCGAGTACAGCTGCTCATCCGGCTGTGGCGTGACGGCGAGACCAGCCACAGCGACCTGCGCCAGACCCTGGGCATCGACGGCGCGAGCGTCACCCGGCTGGTCAAAGAGTTCGAAGCCGAAGGGCTGATCGGTCGTCGCCTGGACCCGGCGGACAACCGCTATACCCTGGCCGCGCTGACCCCCGAAGGCAAACGGGTCGCGGCCGATCTGGAGCGATCACACCAGACCTACCAGGAGCAGCTTCTCGACGCCATCACCCCACAACAGCAGGAAATCGTGCTGGACGTTCTACACCGCGTCCGCGCGAACATGACGAAGCAGGAGAGCCGATGACCGAAGACGTGCGGGCCGCAGCCCAACGCATGTACGCGGCGTTCAACGCCCACGACCACGCCGCCACGACGGAGATCTTCACAGCGGACTTCTACAGCCACCCTCTGGCCACGACCGGCCCCGAGAGCGTCGCCCAGTCGTGGCAACGGTTCCATGAGGCATTCCCTGACGCCCAGGTCGTCGTCGAGGACATGGTCGTCGAAGGAGACACGGCCGCCGTCCGCACCAGCGTGCACGGCATTCCCGGCTGGCAACCTCCGACCATGCTGGAAATCTTCCGCGTGCGCGACGGCCGCATCGCCGAACTGTGGGGCCTGTCCTCACTGCGCCGCGACCCCTGAACCGGCGGTTCGACGCACAGCCGCAGCGCTGCGACACCGAATCCCAACCTGACGGCGCAGTGCCTGGAGCCTCACGGATCACCCGGCGGCCGTGATCGTGGGGAGCATCGTGCGCGTCACTCAGGTCAGGGGGCGCGTAGAGAGTCCAGTTCTTCTGCTCGGCGGAGGTCCTTGGGCCGGCCCAAGGCCCGGCGCATCTGGATCAGATCCTCCCGGGAGGCATAGTGAACCTCCAGGCCGCTCGGATCGACCGCGATGATCGCGCGGTCGAGAAACTCTCGGACCGAGAGGGTCCCCCAGGGAAGCGCCGGAGTGCAGCAGTCACCGCCGGCTCCGGGTGAGGTGAACTGAACCTTGGGGCGAAGAAAGGAATCCGGGTCAGTTGCAAGAGGGGTGCCCGTTTCGTCGGCGAGTTGGGCGTTGACAGAGGTGAAGGCCGCCGCCAGGGCTGGGGCGTGGGCCGGGACACCGTCCCAGAGCAGGTCCAGATCGCCGGTCAGTTCGGTGGATCCATGCATGATGCCGGCGACCTGGCCGATCACCACGGCCCGGACGCCGTTTCGGTGGAGGGCTTCGAGCAGCGGGAACGGGTCGAACCCGAGAGCCCCGTCCGTGTCGATCGTGCCCACGTCGTCGTCGGCGTCCTCGTGGCGCAGGCCGGTTACCGCCCGATTTCGGGCCAGCTCCCGAGCGCGTCGTGCGGCGATGCGGAGCCGCTCCAGCGGTTCGTCGATCATCTGAACCATGCAACACCCAGCCGCGCCTCCACGCATTTGAATTTCCCAGACGTGCAGCCAGGGGCTGAGCACAGCTTGGGCAGGTCCATCCCCAAGGGCCCGAGATCATTCGAAGCCGTTGTGGTCATGCGTACCAGCAAGATCGCAGTGCGGGCATCGCAGGTCTATCCTGAACCCATGTCCGCGCGCGACCTATCAGATCCAGCCATACCCGCGCTGTCGGCTCTGTGGCGATTCCAGTAGCCGGACTGCCCGCCAGCCCGGAACCAGCCACGGAGGTGGACGTGAAGTGGACCCAGGTATGTGAGCCTTGGGCCACCTGCTTCATGTTGGCGTGGGAGGCCTTTCAGTCAGGTAGCTCACCCATTGGGGCCGTTGTGCTGGCACCCACTGGCGAGGTCGTCGCCTCGGGCCGCAATCGTCGGGGTGAGGTGGCAGGCCCGGTCGGTCAACTCTTCGGGACCAGCCTTGCTCACGCGGAGGTCAACGCACTGACCGGGCTACCGTGCGGCAACTACAGCGATCATGTCCTCTACACCACGCTCCAGCCCTGCTCGCTGTGCACGACGGCGGTCATCCATTGCTCGATCGGAACCGTGAGGTACGCGGCTGCCGACCCGCTGTGGGCCGGACTAGAAGCCCTTCCCGAGCTGAACGAGCATGTCGCACGCAAATGGCCGACGTGGGACGGGCCACTCACCTCACCGTTGAGTGCCTGGCAAGTCCTGTGCTCGGCACTCTTTCAGCTACGTCGTTCTCAGGACACGCCGGCTCTGCGGGCGCACGAACGCCACAACCCAGATATCGTCCGGCTCGCGCGGACGATCACAGCCACCGGCCAAGCCGCCGAACTGAGCCGACTCCCCCTCTCGGCCGCGTTCGAACGGGCGATATCCCAGCTCACCGGCGACGAATTCGCCGGTCCCAGCGATGGGACTTCCTGACTGAGCGTGACGTCTCGGCCCTGGTTGGGGACCGTGCCTCGCGTTCTGGCGATCTGTTCACAGGTAGGCATGACATCGCTGAGGCAAACCCTCAAAGCATCGGCTTCCGGCGTGCATATTGGTCCCTCCCCGAACCGGCCAGCAATGAGGAGGGCTGGCTGTTTGCTCCAAATCCCGCCCCATCTTCCAGCGACCCTGGATTCCCCACTGCCGTTCCCTACCGGCGCAGTAGCCAGGCATTGATGATGCGCCGTTCGGTCCGGGTCAGGTACGACACAGCCTGCTGGAGCGGTCGCTCCTCCTGGCGGCACCCCGCTCGCTGTAGCGCTGCGCCCAGCGACGGGAGCGGTCACAGCGAGTGCCCACACCTACCCGATGTCGACCACCCGCGCCCATGAAGGCGGCGTGTCCGGCACGTAGTCGGGATCGTCCTCGTACGACCGCTTGGTCCGGGCGAACAGCCCCACCACCATGCGGGACGCCGGCCGTTCCTGCGGCCACGGCGTCTGCCCGTCGGTCAGGACCACGATGACGTCCGGCCGCGGGCTCGCCCGCAGCGCCTTGGCGATGCCCGCACGCAGGTCCGTGCCGCCGCCGCCCACCAGCGTCATCCCCTCTGCCCGGCACAGCGGTTCCGCGACCCGGGCCGCCGCGTCGCAGGACAGAACGCTGACCAGGTCGCGCCGACCGCCCACGGTGCGGACGATCGCGGAGACCTCCAGCAACGCGCTCCCCAGTTCGGCGTCGCTGACCGACGCGGAGGTGTCGATGACCACGCTGATCCGCGGCGGCCTGCGCCGCAGGCTCGGCAGGATGACGCCGGGCAGGCCGGCCGAGCGCCGCGGCGGCCTGCCGTAGGTGTAGTCCTCGCCCACACCGGGTCCTGACGCGGCCGAGCGGATGGCCGTGCCGAGCAGTTCCCGCCACGGCTGCGGCGGGTGGAACGCCTCCTCTGCCCACCGCCGCCATCCCTTCGGCACGTTCCCAGGACGGGCGTTGATGCCCTGCGCCACCCGGAACCGGACCGCCTCCCGCTCGTGGTCGCTGAGCCCGTTCGCGCCCTCCGGCCCGAGGTCCCACTCCCGTTCGAGTCCGTCGGCGCCGCTCCCGCAGTCCAGCCAGACCAGATCCTGCGTGTACGCCCCGAGCCGGAACTGGCGCAGATAGTCCTCCATGAGCCGGCCTTCCTCCAGCCCCAGCATCTTCGGCTGGACGACGCCATCAGGCCAGGCCAGCCCGTCACCGTACACGTCGTCGTTGATCTCGAAGTCAGCGGCGATGTTCATCCGCAACCGCTCTCCCCGTCCCGTCAGCTCCCGCTGCCGGGCGACCCGGTCGCTGCGGCCGTGATGGTCGCGCAGCAGGTGGGAGACCTCGTGCACCCACACGCTCGCCAGTTCCTCAACGGGGGTCCGCGCGACGAACGCCGGTGAGACGTAACACCGCCAGTGCCGGTCCACGGCCATCGTGGGCACGGATCGCGACTCCACCGGGTGCAGCGCGAACAGCGCCGTCGCCAGATAGGGCCGGGCCCGCGCGGCGTACAACCGGGCGGTGAAGAGCTTCTCAAGGTCCATCAGCCCGCCACCCGCGCCGCGACCTCATCCGCCTTCCTGCTCAAGGCGACCACCCCTGCGAGCTTCTCGATCGCGGCCGGGACCTTCCAGTCCGCGCGGCGCAGTGCGGCGAGCGTGGAGGCGGGCACGACCACCAGGTCCGGGGCGCCGGTCTCCAGCGCGCGCACCAGCAGCGCCCATGCCGCGTCCCACCGGCCCTTCTCCGGCCGCTTCCGCACGGCCGCCACCACCCCGTCAAGTACGGCCTGACGCAGGTCACCCCGTTGGGGCAGCTCGGCCGTCGCCGGGTCGGCCAGCAGCGCCTCAGGGTCGGGAAGGTCCATCCGATCCATGGCGGCAAGCAGCTCCAGCCCAGGCCCGTCTCCCACCGTGCCCCTGACCAGCATGGACAGCACGTCCTTGGACGCGTCGGCCGCGGTGGCGAAGGCGGTCAGGCGCAGCGCCATCTCCCAGCTGCGAGGCGAGGGCCACGGGCCGCCCCGGTGCGCCTCGTTGTTCGGCAGCCGGTGCACGAGATCGGGGCGGGCGGTGAGGAGCCCGCACACCGCACGCCGGGCGAACGCCACCGCCCCGGACAGCCGCTCCGGGTCGAGCCACGGCAGGGTCGCGTGCGGCCAGGTTCCGCCGAGGCCGCGTACGACGACATCGTGATCGTGACGCCACTGCAGGTGGACGAACCGGTTCGCGAGCGGCGGGCTCAGCTCCCAGCCATCAGCGGCAGAGGAACGCGGGTTGGCCGCCGCCACGATCCGGACACCTGCCGGGAGCCGCAGGGCCCCGACCCGCCGTTCCAGAACCAGGCGGAGCAGGGCGGCCTGTACGGCGGGCGGTGCCGTGGACAGCTCGTCCAGGAAGAGCAGCCCCCGGCCCGCGCGAGCCAGACGTACGGCCCAATCCGGCGGCGCCATCGGGACGCCCTGCACCGCGGGGTCGTCACCGACCACCGGCAGGCCGGAGAAGTCGGACGGCTCGTGCACGCTGGCGATCACCGTCGTGAGCGGCAGGTTGAGCGCCTCGGCGAGTTGCTGCAGCGCCGCGGTCTTGCCGATCCCCGGCTCCCCCCACAGCAGAACGGGCAGGTCGGCCGCCACGGCCAGGGTCAGGGCCTCCAACTGCGGGTCGGTACGCGGCTCCGTGGTGGTGTCGCGGAGCAGAGAAAGCAGATCGTCGGCGACTTCAAGGCGCGACGTGTGAACAGACGAAAGCATGATGAATCACCTTTGAGGTCTAGAAAGTGTCAGCGGAATGTGGCGTGGCGCGGGCGCGCCCGGCTCTTACGGGAGCGGCGGTCCGGTCGCTCGGCCGGCTCCGGCTCCAACCCGAGCCCGGCGCGGAACACCCCGTGGTCGATCCGCCGCCGCGCCGCCTTCTCCAGCACGTCGCGCAGCTCGCCCTCGGGCAGCTGCGCGCCAGGTCCGAGGAGACCGTCGACGGTGGCCTGAGCACCGGCGGCGTCGCCGTGCTCCAGCCGCGCGCGGACGTCGAGGAGGCACTCCGGGGAGCGGTGGGCCTCCTCGATCAGTCGCAAACAGGGCAACGGGGTGCCGGTCAACTCGGCCAGCAGTTTCTCGCGCCGGATCTCGCTCGCGTCGTGATCCAGGGCGACCAGCACGCCGTTCACGAGCGCGATCCTGTGCTGGGCGCCGCGGCACTCGACCAGTCGCGGCCCGTTCTCGCTCCGGTGGCCGTGCGGCTTGGCGTCCGGCGAACGGCCGGGTACGAGCGCCGCCGCGACGAGCGGGTGCAGCCTGTCGGCCTCGATCAGCCCGGCACGCAGCAACGCCAGGTCGGGCAGCACCCAGGTCGCCGCGTCAGGCAGGATCGGGGGCGGCGCGGGTCCTTCGTCGCCGACCTGGGACGCGTCCACATCGAGCATCACCTGACGCCGCCCGCCGACCCGGACGGCGACCGTACCCCCGTCCTGCCCCTCGGCACGGAGCAGCAAGCGGGCCTCGGCCGGCCACCGATCGACGGCCCAGCCCCGTGCGTGCGGCGCCGTTTCGGAACGCGCACGCAGCTCACCGGCCCTGCGCGCATCCCACAGGTGGCGATGCAGGTCGAGACGGAAGCGTCGAGTCGGATGGGGATGCGGATGCGGTCCGGACCGGGAACCGTCCCAGAGCGCCAGGCTGATCCGCTGACCGGCATCCGCCCAGGCCGGCGGGGTCCTGACCACGAGGTGAACCGGGTTGTCCCTCTCGTGGTACCGGGCCAGCGAGAGGGTCAGGCCCGGACGTATCAGGCCGTTGGGGGCGACCCTCGGCATGTGCCAGCGCAGCAGGTCAGGCGCCAGATGGCGGAGGTCGGTCCGGAGGTGGGCGGCCAGTTCCCGGCCGTGGAGGCGCGCTATGCGGCGCAGGTTGAGATCGACGTCCACGTGTGCTGCCGCGCACGCTGCTGCCCAGTCTCCGGTGGTACGGCGGGCGGTCGCTGACTCGATCATGGGGGGCGGCACGGCGAACTCGCGCACGCGCAGCCAGAGGGTAAGGCGGGGATCCTCGTTCGGGGTGGAGTGCGGCATCAGCACTCACCTTGCGTGAACGGGGCCCCCAATCTGATGTTGGAGGTATTCATCGTGATCAGCGTAGCGTCTTGCGGTCCGCGCGAGAAGAGCGGCTCTCTCTGGCAGGAGCGGTCGCTGGCGGAATGCTCCCACCGGAGGCATGGCCTGATCCCCTCCTCCGTCACACTCGCTCCCGGAAATGAGCTTGCCAGTGCCCGCATGAGCTGCCGATACTCGTCGTGGTGATCCGCCGGCAAGCCCGCCCGCGTACCTGCTTGGTGAGCCGTACGGCAACGCGTCAGGGCACTGACGCGGCGACGGTGTCTTGGAAGCCGGCGGATCACCGACGTGCGGATAAAGGCTCGGCCGAGTGCTCGGTCCGTCCTGAACGTCGGAACTCGGTCACCGACGGACGCCCTCGGACGCAACGACGGAGGCGACGATCAGCCGTACCCCCGTGACAAGTGCCGCTGGGAGAACGAAGAAGAGCCAGACTCCCCACTCCTCCCGATCCACCATCCAGGCGAACACGAGCGCCGTGATCAAGATGGCGAGAGTAACCGACAAGTAGCGGACCTTGCGTCGCGGGCTACGGGACCACACAAAGAGCGATGCCACGACGATAACGACTGGTATCGCATACCAAAGGATCATCGCGAGTAACACGCTGGCCTCCTCGGCTCTCACGGCGCGGCAGCCCCTCGGCTCCGGACACGTTCTCCAAGCTCGCCAAGAAGGCGGTACTCGGGATCAAAGGTCTCCACAGGATTGTTACAAGAAATCCCTTATCTCGCCAGCACCACCCTCTTACTCTTTTCCCTGCTATATCTCCTTACTAAGCAAGGACGCTAATGAAACTCTTCTTAGCAGGTCTCGCGGCAACGGTCGCGGCTGTGTGCGCGGTAGCCGTACCCGCTCAGGCAGCATCCGCCGCATCCGAGCAGGCCGCTCCAGCGAACCCGGTGAAAGCCCTGAAGGCCCAACTGGCCCCGGGCAAAAGCGTAAAGATCACCGAATCAAGCGGCATCACCCTCGATTTCACCGCCGACGACCAGGCGATGCAGGTACAGGTGAACACTCAGACGGTCGGCACTCTCACTTTCGGTAAAGGTAACGTAGCGGCTGCCGACCTCCGGGTCCGCATGTCCTCACGCCAGAAAGGGCCCAACCCTCCATACCGGGTCATCGCTGAGGGCAGAAACGCCTACGTGACCAACGCCGGCATCGCCAAGGCGCTGCCTTCTGGTCGTTCCTGGATCCAGTCGAAGGCCAGTGGGCGCGAAAACGCCATCCTCAACATGGACATCACTCCAGCGGAACTGCAGTTCATGCTGAACAACGCATCAGAAGTAGCGACCGGCCAATATCAGGGCACCGCCACACTCGCCGACTTCCGGCACGACAAGTCCGCCGGGGAAGGCAAAGTCGAGTTCAGCCTGTACTTCGATGAACGCAACCTGCTCACCCGCACGGTCATCGACACGACGACCTACCCGGACGACGACAGCACGGCCTATGACCAGATGGTCTTCCACACCGATACCAAGTATTCGGGCTGGGGCGCCAAGGTGAAGATCACTGCACCGGCGGCCGGCAAGGTCATCAGCGAGAAGAAACTCAACGCGAAGACCCTCAAGGCCGCCATAAAGGCCGGCTATCCGGAGAGCGGCCCCTTCTGACCTGCGCCAAGAAGAAACCGACGTCAGTCTGGCCGGCCCGCAAGAACGAAACGCCCTGAAGAACGCTCACGCTCGGGCTCTGATCCCACCTGTTATCCGACTTCCTACTTGCAAACGGGATCCGGTCACGAAGTTGATGGCTCCTTGCCCTGGTCACGTGGCAGCGGTGTTGCTGTACACAGCGGCTCAGGTCGGTGGCGTCGCCGACCCGTCGATGGCACGAACCTGTACCGCAGGGCCGAAAGGCCCGAAGAAAGGAAGCCACGTCAGCAAAGTGCTGCTGACGGGCACGATCGAAGGGCAGCTCGACAGGCGTTCGGCTCCCCGAACACCTACCGGGCCAGGAAGAACGACGCTCAGCAAGTCACGTCCCAACCCGAAGGCCCTGGCGCCAGGTGGGGTGTGTCGGGTGCCAGCCCAGTTCGCGCTTGGCCTTGGCGTTGGATGCGCCGCGCAGTTCGGTCATGAGCACGACTCCGGCCTGCCCGGCGGCCAGCCGTCCGATGAACCGCGGTACGCGCATCGGCTTCTTGGCCCCCAGCATCGCTGCCAGTTCCGGCAGCCATTCGGCGACCGGGGCGGGGTCGTCATCGACGATGTTGTAGACACCGCGGCCGCCGTTCTCCACGGCTGCGACCGTGGCCTCGGCGGCGTCGGCGATGTGGACGAACGACCACACCCCGCCGCCGTCGCCGACGACCGGGAACTTGCGTTTGCGGATCATCTCGAGCTGCGCGGAGCCTGGTGCCATGGAGGTGCCGGGTCCGTAGAACGCGCCGTAGCGCAGCACGATCCCTTCGATCCAGCCGGCGCCCAGCACGGCCTTCTCCAAGTGCTCGACCGCGGCGATCATCGAGGCCATCTGGCTGACGGGTGAGCGATCCAGCGGGTCTTGTTCGTTCTTGACCGGCCCGCCGGTCCGGGTGTACGTGAACGCGCCGTTGCTCGCGGCGACGAACCGTCGTACTCCCGTGGCGCGTGCGGCCGCGAGCAGGTTGTCGGTGCCCTCGATCCGCAGCCGGTCAGTGGCGGCGAAGCTGCGTTCGAAATGGCGGGTGTCGATGTGCCCGATGGCGGTCAACTGGTGCACGATCATCTCCGGGGCCACCTGGCGCACGGCCTCCTCGACCTGGGCGCGATCGAGCGCATCGGCGATGACCGGTACCGCGCCCAGCTGTGCTGCCCTGGCCTTGCCGGATTCGCTGCGGATCATGGCGAAGACCTCGTGTCCCGCATCGACCAGCCGCGGCACCAGTTCCTTGCCCATCGCTCCGGTCGCTCCCGCCACGAGCACTCTCATCGTCGGCTCCCTTGCTGTCCGGTTCGGATTCGTCACTTGAACCGGATGGGCAGCCTTTTCCTGACAGGAACCAAAGGTGACACACGTCACATCACGAGCAGGGGCTCCCCATGGCCGGCCGCCGCCCACTGCTCGGTCGCGCGTTCGAGCTTGTCGGGGTTTGCCTGGGTACGGCAGGCAGTGATGCCCTCGGCGGTGACCTCCAGGCACATGATGGCGACGACCCGGCCTTCCACGACAGCCACAACGGCGGGTTCGCCATTGGCGGCCCAGGCGTATATCTCGGGCGAGCCGCCGACGATGGCGCGCTTGGCCTCGGCGGGCTTGAACAGGCCCCACACGAACTTCGCGACCGCGACGGCGCCCTCGAACGCCTTGACGCGGGCCGGAACCTTCCCTCCGCCGTCGCCGACGGAGATGGCGTCCTTGGTGAGCAGGCGTACGAGCTCATCGGTCCGGCCACTGGTGGCGGCCGCGAGGAACTCCTCGACGATGCGCCGGGCAGCGGCCTCGTCGATCTCGGTGCGGGCCTTGCCGTCGGCGACGTGCTTCTTGGCGCGGTGGAAGATCTGCTGGCTGGCGGCCTCGGTGATGTCGAGGATCGCGGCGATCTCCCGGTGCGGGTAGTCGAAGGCCTCCCGCAGCACATACACCGCTCGCTCGTTGGGAGACAGGCGCTCCATGAGGGTGAGGACCGCGTACGAGACCGATTCGCGCTGCTCGGCGGTGTCGGCCGGGCCGAGCATCGGGTCACCGGCGAGCAGCGGCTCGGGCAGCCATCGGCCCACGTAGGTCTCGCGGCGCGCCCGCGCGGAGGTGAGCTGGTTGAGACACAGGTTGGTGAGGACCTTCGTCAGCCAGGCCTCGGGAACCTCGACGCGGTCGACGTCAGCGGCCTGCCAGCGCAGGAACGTCTCCTGCACGACGTCCTCTGCCTCGTCCGCGGAGCCGAGGAGACGGTAGGCGATCGCCTCCAGACGGGGCCTCGACAGCTCGAACCGGTCGACGTCATCCACCGTCAAAGGCATGACCGGATCATATCTCCCGCAGTGTTTCCACCTGGTCACGGCTTTTTCGGGGATCGAGGCCATCCGAACGGCGACCAGGCCGTGCCTGTCACGAATCCCGTCGAACTGACAGACCTTCCCGAATCGGGCGTCACGTGACTACGGCGAACCCCCGCCCTTCCGCGATGGAAGAACGGGGGCGGTGGGGCGGTCGCGATCGTCAACCAGGACGGTGCGGTGCAGGTCGGGACGACGCTTCGGGCGATCGGCGATTCACGTCCACGCGGTCGACGTACCGGGTCAGGCCGGTGGTGCCACGCGTTTTCACGCCCGCTCTGGGGCACGTCATACGCCCGCGGCGTCCTCGGCCTCCCAGCGCAGCAGGTCGCCCGGCTGGCACTGGAGCACCTCGCAGAGCGCGGCGAGCGTCGTGAAGCGCACCGCCTTGGCGCGGCCGTTCTTGAGTACCGCCAGGTTGGCGGGCGTGATCCCTACGCGGTCCGCGAGCTCGCCCACGGACATCTTCCGCCTGGCCAGCATCACGTCGATGTCGACGGTGATCGGCATCAGATCACCTCGTCCAACTCGGCCTGCATCTGCGTCGCTTCGACGTCGCGCGCGACGGCCTGGGCGAGCAGCATCCGCAGCACGAGCACGATGAGCGCGACCCCCAGGATGGCCACGCCAATCCCGCCCATGATGACGGTGACGCCCGGATCGGCCCGCTGACCCGGCGCATTGAGGGCCGTGACCGCGAACCACAGGAGGGCAGCCGCCACGATCGCGCCGATCACGGCATCCACGTACCGGAAGGCGGCGTGGGAGAACACGGTTCCGCGTCGCACCATCGTCACCAGCCGCCATACGCTGACCAGGGCGACCTGGCCCGACACCATGCCCAGGATCGTGATCACACGCAGCGCGGTCAGCGGGAGCGACCCGTCCTCCGGGTCGCTCCCGCTGACCAACACCCACACCATCAACGCCTGTACGAGCACGGTGCCGGCGAGCACCACGACTAGCACGGCGCGCAGCGCACGCACTGCCAGCTTTCCCATGTCCCACCCTTCCATCGAATTGCGATGAGAATCTATCGAATTTCGATAGGCGAAGCAAGGGCCGGGACGGCGGGTGGGCGACGGCTTCACACCGTGGCGGGACGCCGTCGCCTCCTCCCATGACATGGCATTCGCGCAAACCGTCGCGATCTTGTCTAAGCCGGCCTCACTTGAACACAAGCCGGACGCCACCCGACCACGCCAGAGAGGGAACTGCGGCGAACCTCGCCGTACGGATTCCGGCTGCTACAGCCGGCCTCTGGAGACGACTCAGGGAGCCCCTTGTGATCAAGGAACTCCCTGGTCAATACATAGAGCCGACGAGGGGAATCGAACCCCTGACCTTCTGTTCACAAGGGCAGGGCGGGCACCTCGTCAGTTACCTGCGGCTCTGGTGACACGGTGAACGCAGGCCGGTGGCGCCTGAGTGAGTGAAACGGGGTTGCTGTACAGCGCTTCCGCTTCAGGGATGTCGATCTCTTGCGTGCGAACGCCGGTCCGGGCTGACGTCAGTTGTCGCTCGCTGCCATCCGGCTACGGCTCAGGAATGCGAGTTGCTCTCGTCCGACACTACGAGAGGCGATACGTTCGCCGACTTCCTGCTGCCAGGTCCGTGTGGCCCGCCTGTCGGTCCGACCCGGCAGGATATGCCCGCCCGGCTCGATCGCTCCGAAGCCATGATCCGCCTCGCCATGGCCGACCTCATGACCCGCCGCCTCGCCGGCAAGAACACCCCCCGCACGGCGCGGCACCTGAACTCGGGATCAGACGGGATCGAACCCCCGCCTATCCGCCGCAGTTACCCCAGCTCTGACGTCCGCCCCGTGCCACGGCCGGGTCGTGCCCGAGCGGCTTGATCGTGCCCCAGAACTTCACGCAGGCCTGCTTGGCCCAGTACTTCACCGGTCCGGCATAGTACTTGAAATTGCCGCTGTCCCGGCGCACGGTCGGGCTCTGCTTCGTGTCCTTGATCGCCTTGGGCATGACGGTGAGCTCAGCGCTCACCGGAGTCTTCGTACCGGTGAAGCTTGACTTGATCGTGACCACGCAGTTCTGCTGGGTCTTGCCGTTGTAGAGCAGGTAGACCGTGCCGTACCGGCGGCCGCTGGGTGTCGTGACGGCCTTCGTACCACCGGTGACGCGGCCGAAACCCGCCCCGCAGATGCCCTCTGGGCTCTGGGCGGCGGCGTTCGCTGGAGTTGCCAAGACGCCACTCAGGCACAGTGCCGTCGTGAAGAGGATGGCCTTGCGAGGAACTCGCACGTGATGTCCCTTCGATTTGACTGAAGATCTAGACAAGCATGCCCGAAATTTGGTTAATGGTCCACCTTTATGGGCCTATGAGGTCACCGCTTAGGGGTGGATTCGTTACCTACAGTTACAAGCTCTGGGAGAGCCTGCTTGAGGGGAGCCGTCCGGCAGCCGACTCCTGACTTCCCTCTGGCGGCGAGAAGCACTGCCATCCTCCGCCAGTGATCAACTCAGACGGTGCTCCCCTTGGTACACGCGCAGCACAACGTCTCAAAGACCTCGACTGCTTCGAGATAGGCACAGGTCTCACCGACGCGGAATTCAGCCGCGTTGGAGGCGAGTTCGGCATCGAGTTCGCCGATGATCACCGAGCCTTCCTCGCCGCTGGGCTTCCCCTCGACTACCCACCGAAGCCCGGGCAGACATGGAGAGAGCCTTGGCCGACTGGCGCAATGGCGATCCTGACCGACTTCGCGAGCAACTCACCTGGCCAGTCGACGGAACTCCGTTCGCTGTCGAGCACAACGCCTTCGTGGGGTGACCGCCCCAACCACCTCACAGCAGCGCTCGCCGTAGCACGCAACCGGCTAGATGATTGATTCCAAGGGATGGAGTTCGGCTGTTCACCTGCGGACATGAAGCGAGAGCATTCAAGATCCGTTTGTGACGACAGAACTGAACACCCTCGCGACAGCAATATACGTGAGATCGACGATCAGCTGATCGCTTCACCGGATCTGGCACCTCACCGACCTCATGTAGGTCTGCAACCGCGGCTGAGTGATGCCGAGTTGGTCACGCTGGCAGTGCTGTCGGCCCTGCTCGGCTTCACCTCCGAGCGGCGCCGGCCGCGTTAGGCCCGCGCGCACCTGAGCGGAATGTTTCCCATCGGCCAGCGGCGCAGAATCGCCTCCATCCCGGAACAAAGGCATGACAGTGGCATGATCGCGAGTGGTCTGTCTGTCCAGTAACGCACTGATCAACATTGGCGGGGATGATGAGATATCCACGGTTCGGCGTGCTGTTAACCCGGTTAGCCGATCTCCGAGGACTGAGCCTCCGCGACCTGACTCGTCTGGCGGAGGTCTCCGAGTCGGAGCTTCAGAACGTGCTTGACGGCGTGGGGCCCAGTCCATCACTCCTCCTGCGGCTCGCACCGGCACTTCACTGGCACGACGTGGACCTCTTCGTGCTCGCGGGGATGCCGGTGCCTGACGAACTCACGCCCTTGGACGCCGAGGCTGGGAGTTGGACCGCCTCACTGGTGAATCAGGCCGTGTGCCTCCGACCGGAATTCATCGATCAGTTGCGGGGGCTCGCTCGGTCGCTCCCACAACATCCACGTACCCGCCCGTACCCACCGCCGAAGCCGTACGAGCAGTACGATCCGAGCTTTGGCGCGGCGCTCGTCCGAATGCTCGCCAACCGGAATTTGCACTGGACGCCTGCGGCCAAGACCTTGTACAGCCTCACCGGCCTGGGCCTGTCCAGCGTCACGATCGGGCAGATCGGCCACAGCCGTAAAGAGCTAAGTCCTGACCTGCTTGCCAGACTCGCAACCGTGCTGGGCATCCCCGCCGGCGACCTGGCCGCCGTGACCGGCATCGGTCTTCCCATGGAGGCGCCACCGGCGCACTCGGCGGCGGCTGACCTGGCTGGGTTGGTGTGGGACGTTCGACGCCTGACCGCTGAGCAGGTACAACAAATTTGCGACGAGGCCACGTCCCTCCGGGAAGAGTGACTGGGTTTGTGGGCGCCGCACCACGAACCAATTGGCAGTGATCAACTACACATCATCACGGATCGTGAATAACCGCATCACGCGGGCCACATGAGGATGAAACGCTTCGCGCAAATCGCTACCGTGTGCGGCCCGAGAGCAGGCTTCCCACAGAGCCTGTCCGTCACGAGTGCTCGTACGGCGGGTTTCGACGATCTTGTTTGTCTTCAGGTCGATACGTCGGAAGTACAACTGTCCGCCTGCGGTGCACAGCTCGTGGATGACGTGGGCGCAGTGACAAGTCCAAACGAGCGTCCTGCAGCGCTGGTCGGTGCGGGCGGTGAACCAAACCAGCCGCGTGCAGTTCGGTAGCGGCTCCGGGAGGTGCAGAGCGAGACAGTTGTTCATGCGGCATTGCCGTGAGGCGCGAGAGGGATGAGGGCCCAGGCGGCGCGGCCGGGTACGCCCCAGCGTGCGGTCAGGGTCTCCACCAGGTGGAAGCCGCGTCCGCTCAAGTCGTCGTTTTCGGTTTGGCGTAGATGTGGGGCGGTGGGGCCGCCTTTGTCGAGGACGGCGAGGATCAGCAGAGCGCTGCCCGCGTGGAGGGTGACCCCGAATCGGCCACCGAACCGGGCGTGATCTGGACCCGGCTCAGCTCCACGCGTTCTTCATGACTGCCCACGAGCACCGTCTGTACGCCTTCTTCCACCTGGCCGCACACACCGGCGCTCGTCGCGGCGAGTTGCCACCGGGCTGGGGCGATCCCCTCTTCCCGGACACGCCCAGCTCATTGATGCCCAAGCTCATCGAGACCCACAACAAGCAGAACCCGAGAGCCCAACTCCCCCCCACGCCCGCCTGCACGACCTCCGCCACATCCACGCCACGCCCCTGCTCCTGGCCGACGTCCCCGTTCACGTCGTCGCGGCCCCGCCTGGGCCACGCCGATCCGGCGATCACCCTGCGCGTCTACGCCCACGTCATCCACGAGCAAGCAGCGTCCGCCGCCGACGTCTTCGCCAAGGCCGTCAACGGCTGAGGACGGGAGCCACCTTGCTTTGCAAGGTCTCGACATTGTCCTGACAACGCAGAAGCCCCTGACGGCGAATCGCCTGTTCAGGGGCTTCCTGTTGCAGAGCCGACGAGGGGAATCGAACCCCTGACCTTCTGTTTACAAGACAGATGCTCTGCCGATTGAGCTACGTCGGCGCGGCCTTTCAGTGTAGACGCTAGAGGCGCCTGTGACGAGCGACTTCGTACAGCGCCACTCCGGCCGCCACACCCGCGTTCAGCGACTCCGCGGCCGCCTGCATCGGGATCCGGGTCACCACGTCGCACTGCTCCCGGACCAGGCGCGAGAGCCCCTTTCCCTCTGAGCCCACGACCACCACCAGCGGCTCGGTGAGCAGGTCGACGTCGCCGATGTCGGTTTCGCCGGCGCCGTCGAGGCCGATGACGAACAGGCCCGCGTCGCGGTACTCCCGCAGCGCCGCCGTCAGGTTGGACGCGCGGGCCACGCGCATGGTGGCGAGTGTGCCTGCGGAGGTCTTCCAGGCCCCGCCTGTCACCCCGGCCGAGCGGCGGGAGGGGACGAGGAGGCCGTGGGCGCCGAAGGCGGTGGCGGAGCGGGCGATGGCGCCGAGGTTGCGCGGGTCGGTGACCGAGTCGAGGGCCACGATCAACGGGACCTCCGCGGCCCCCTGCGCGATCTCCACGAGGTCCGAGGGGTGCGCGTAGTCGTACGCGGGGATCTGGAGCGCGACGCCCTGGTGGACGGCGCCCTCCGTCAGGCGGTCGAGCTTGTCGCGAGTGACCTCGAGCAGGGCGATCCCACGCTCGGCCGCGATCCTGATGGAGTCGCGTACGCGGTCGTCGTTGTCGACGCGATGGGCGACGTAGAGAGCGTTGGACGGGACGCCCGCCTGCAGAGCCTCTAGAACGGGGTTGCGGCCGCCGATGTACTCGGGCGCGTCCTCGGAGCGCCGCTGCCGCGTGGGAGCGGGACGCCGGACGCCACCCTGTTCCTCGCGGGCGATGCGCTCGGCGCGGGCCTTGTCCTTGTACCAATGCCGCATTTCGGCAGGCGGGGTCGCGCCCTTGCCCTCGAGCGACCGGCGGCCCTGCCCTCCGGCGCCTTTGGACGGGCCCTTCTTCTTCGCGGGCCTGCCCGAAGCCCTACCGCCTGCTGCCATGCAAACAAGGGTACTCGGACCGCCGGGCGCCTGATCCCACGGCGGGAACGGGGCGTTCCTTCGGGTTCGGGATGTGGAAGATTCCGTGCAGATCAACGCCGGGTCGGGTCGGGTCAGCGGCGGATGTCGGGATGCTGCGCGGACCGTGCTGGGTGTCGATCGTCCTGCCCCCAGTTGGCGTCCCGTCTCAAGTTTGGCTTTGGGGGGCGTGGGAGGGATGGTGCTGGCGAGCCGCTCCGTGCAATGCAGGCGAAGGGGGACAAGGTCGCACGCCGCGGGTAACGGCGGGCCGGCAGCGGCCCTTCTAGACGTCTCCAGACGTCTCGGAGCGGGCAGGTGCTCGGCCTGCCGCTGGGACTGGTTGCCTTGATGCTGCTCCAGTCCCTGGCGGCTCGGGTGCTCGGTCCTCCGAGGCGGCTGGACGTGTGGCTGACCTCAAGTGCTCAGGGGCTGGCTGAGCGGCGCTACATAGCTGCCCGCCTCGGCGCTGGGCGGCGGTACACGGCTGTCCGGCTCGGCGCTGAGCGTCCGTACACGGCTGTCCGGCTCGGCGCTGAGCGGCGGTACATCGCTGCCCGGTGCGGAGCGTCCGTACGTGAGTGCCCGGCTCGGTGGCGGTGCAGTGCCTGGTTGGGCCGACACTGGCCCACGGAGCGGCCACAGACTGGACTCGGCCCGGCGCCACGTGGCGTGGCGTCGGGCCGGGTCAAGTTGTGCAGTGCCTCGGCACAGCCCAGGGGTCGGCGGAGGTCTCGGCGTGGGTGGTGGGGCTAGCGGGTGAGCTCCCAGCGGGCGCCGTGGGGGGTGTCTTCCACGGTGATCCCCGCCGCCGTCAGCTGGTTCCTGATCGCGTCCGCCGCCCCGTAGTCCTTGCGCTCCCTGGCCGCCTTGCGCTGTTCCAGCGCCACCGCCACCAGCGCGTCCACCACCGGCGACAGGTCCGAGCCGGCCCCTCGCCACTGCGGTGAGCGGGGGTCGAGGCCGAGGACGTCCAGCATGTTCTGCGTTTCGGCGAGCAGCCGGGCCACGGCCTCCTTGTCGCCGCGCGAGAGGGCCACGTTGCCCTCGCGCACCACCTCGTGCACGACCGCCAGCGCCTGTGGCGTGCCGAGGTCGTCGTCGAGGGCGTCCACGAAGGCCTGCGGCAGCGGCGCGTCCGCGTCGACGTCGTGGATGACCTCGGCGGCGCGCGTGACGAAGCCCTCGATGCGCTGGTACGCGGCGGCCGCCTCCAGCAGGGCCTCCTCGGAGTAGTCGATCGAGGAGCGGTAGTGGGGCGCGGCCAGGTAGTAGCGCAGCTCCACCGGCCGGACCTTCTGCACCATCTCGGGGATCAGCAGCGAGTTTCCGAGCGACTTGCTCATCTTCTCGGCGCCGATCTTGAGCATGCCGTTGTGCATCCAGTAGCGCGAGAACCCGTCGCCCGCCGCCTGGGACTGGGCGATCTCGTTCTCGTGGTGCGGGAAGATCAGGTCGATCCCGCCGCCGTGGATGTCGAAGGTCGGGCCGAGGTATTTCGTCGCCATGGCCGAGCACTCCAGGTGCCAGCCGGGACGGCCGAGGCCCCAAGGGGTCGGCCAGGTCGGCTCGCCCGGCTTCTCCCCCTTCCACAGGGCGAAGTCGCGGGGGTCGCGCTTGCAGGACTCGTCGTCGGTGTCGGCGGCGGCCCGCATGTTGTCCAGCTTCTGGTTGGAGAGCGTGCCGTAGCGGTCGGCGTAGGACTGGACGTCGAAGTAGACGTCGCCGCCGGAGGCGTACGCATGGCCGCGGGCGATCAGCCGCTCCATCAGCGTGATCATCTCCGGTACGTGCCCCGTGGCCCGCGGCTCGACGGTCGGCGGGAGGCAGCCCAGCGTGTCGTACGCCCAGGTGAAGGCCCGCTGGTTGCGCTCGGCCACGACGAACCAGGGCACGCCCTCCTCGGCCGCCACCCTGATGATCTTGTCGTCGATGTCGGTGACATTGCGGCAGAACGTCACGTCATAACCGGATCGCGTCATCCAGCGCCGGAGCACGTCGAAGTTCACACCTGAGCGGATGTGCCCGATGTGCGGCGGAGCCTGCACGGTCGCCCCACACAGGTAAATCGACGCCCGGCCGGCTTCGACCGGAACGAATTCACGGATGGCGCGCGTACTGGTGTCGTAGATGTGCAGGCTCACGAAGGCAAGGCTAACGCCTCAGAGGCCTAGTCAGGCCGATAAATCCCACCGTCACGGCGATAAATCAGCCCCGCAACGTTACTCTGTCCGGCGAGATCCGGACGATTACGCGCTCGACGCCCGGTTTGTCCTCCCACGGGATCCCTCGGTACTTGTGCGAGAGCTCCTGAATGAGCGTCCCTTCGGGGTCGGGCGTCATGGTCACCCGCCCGCGCACCTCCACATACCTGTACGGATTGTCCGGATCGATGACCAGCAGGCTCGCCCGCGGATCGAGCTCGAAATTCCGCGGCTTCCTGCGGCCCCGCACGGTCGAGAACAGCACGTCGCCACCGTCCGTACGCACCCACACGACCGTCGACTGAGGCCCGCCGTCAGGGTTGAGGCTGGTCACCGTCGCATAATTCGGGGCATCCAAGAGTTTGCGCGCATCTTCCGACAGCTCGGCCATGTATCTCCCTTGATCGGTCCTGACCTCCATTCTTCTGTAGGCTCGAACCGCCATGGACGTGACTCCCCCCTCTGTGCTCCGCCGCCTGGGCATCGCCCTGGCCGGGCTCGCCGTCGCCGCCCTCGCCGGGGCCGCGTGCGCGCTCTCCTTCGACGACCTGCGCGCGCTGGCCATCACCGGCGAGGCGCGCCAGGACCTCGCCTTCCTCTATCCGGCGGCCTTCGACGCGCTCCTGGTGATCGCGCTCATCGACGTGCTGCTCCTGCGCTCCGCCCGGCTGCTGGTACGCATTCAGGCGGCGTTAGTGCTGGTCGTGCTCATCGTGGCGGCCGCGGCGGCCAACGTGGCGACGGCGGTGCGGTTCGCGTTCGACGTGCGGCAGGTGGCCGTGGGCGCGGCTCTGGCGCCCTGGGTCATGCTGGCCGTGGCCCTGTGGCTCTGGCTGCTGCTGATCAAGCACGTGCAGGCGCACCGGGAGGAGAGGAGCGGGGAGGCCGCCGCCGAGCGGGACATCGTCCCCTTCCAACCGGGTCTGTCCGCGGAGACCGAGACCTATCCGGAGCGGCCGCCCGTCGAGGTCCCCCTCGAGGTCTACGCCGACCGGATCTCGGAAACGCCACCCCAGCCGGTCCTGGAGACTCGGCCGATCCACGAGCCGGTACAGGAAGTCGCGGAAGCCGAAGCCCCGGTGGCGGCGCAGGTGGCGGAGTGGCCCGTGCAGAACGAGTCGCCCGAGCCCCCGACCCGCCCCGTCCGCTGGGGCGACCGGGTCAGGCCGACCGACGTCCTGGTCCACCCGCGCGCCAACGAGGTCGACGAGAAGGACGAGAAGGACGCGGACACCCAGCCCCACCCGGTGTTCGAGGACGACCTGCCGGATCCCGGGCACGGCCCCGAGCTCGCCGACGACGGGGAACGCCCGCGGGAGGACGAGTTAGAGGACACCGCCCCCCACCCGGTGATCCAGGACGACGACACCCCGGCCCCCGCGGAACGCCTCCGCAGCACCCCACGCCCCCCAGAGGACTGAAAACAGGCCCGCCCAGGCGCGATCCCCGGGCGGGCCCGGCTATTTCTAGACGCTGGAGCCGCGGCGCAGCCCGGCGACCAGGCCCACGCCCACCACGGCCAGCACCACCTGCATCACCAGCTCGATCCAGTCGATGCCGGGGGTGGTCGCCACGCCGAGCATCTGCGCGATCACCGTGCCCAGCAGGGCGGCCACGATGCCGACGACGATGGTGAGGATCCAGCCGATGGCCTGCCTGCCGGGGAGCAGGAGGCGACCGATTGCGCCAATCACGGCGCCGATCACGATGGCGCCAAGGATGGACTGGATTGTCATGGTGCGAAACCTCCCCGTGAGAGTGAGCGGTTCACTCCCACGGAGATGCTCGCTACCCGATCTACCGCCTTTATGCGCGGTATTTACGAATGAGCAGGTCAGGTGGGTGTTCCGGGCGGCGTTCCACGTGTACGCCCGGTGCGTCCCGAGGTGAAGCGCGTCACGAGGAGCACACCGATGATCGCCAGCACGAGCTGGAGGATGTGCTCGATCCAGTCGATGCCTCGCGTGTCGGCCACGCCGGCGGCCTGCGCGATCAGCGTTCCGATCAAGGCGGCCACGATGCCGACGATGATCGTCAGCCCGATGGACATGTTCTGCCTGCCAGGAACGATCAGCCTGGCCAGGGCGCCGATGATGGCACCGATGACTATCGCGGAAACTATCGCGCCGATCATGTGCTGCTCCCCCCGAGACGTTCACATGTCGTGGGGACACATACCCTCAGAGCAGGCAAAACAACCAAAAGGAGACGGCGGTCCGTACCGCGCCAGTGACGAACCGCCGCCTCCGGATACAGCGGGCTTCGCGACAACCCGCCGGGACACCCTCACGCATCCATACGTAAGACGCCCGGCGTTCAGGAAAGGTTGACGACCAGGGCCGTCGCGACGGCCGCGATGCCCTCTCCTCGCCCGGTCAGCCCGAGCCCATCAGTGGTGGTGGCGGACACGCTCACAGGCGCGCCTACGGCCGCGCTGAGCGTCTTCTCGGCCTCGGCACGGCGCGGCGCCAGCTTGGGCCGGTTGCCGATCACCTGAATGGCCACGTTGCCGATCTCATAACCGGCGGCACGCACCTGCCGCGCGGTCTCCTCCAGCAGTGCGACGCCGGAAGCACCCGCCCAACGCGGGTCCGCGGTCCCGAACAGCTGCCCGAGATCGCCCATGCCGGCCGCCGAAAGCAGCGCGTCGCACGCGGCATGCGCTGCCGCGTCGCCGTCCGAATGGCCCTCGAGCCCGGTCTCGCCCGGCCAGTGCAGGCCGGCGAGGTTGAGCTCGCGCCCCGAAGATCCTGAAGCGAACGGGTGGACGTCGACTCCGACGCCCACCCGTGGAAGATTCGTGTTCAGGAGTTGAGAACCTCGTCGAGCAGGGCCTCAGCCTTGTCCTCGTTGGTCTTCTCCGCCAGGGCGAGCTCACTGACCAGGATCTGACGCGCCTTGGCGAGCATGCGCTTCTCGCCCGCGGACAGGCCGCGCTCGCGGTCTCTCCGCCACAGGTCCCGAACGACTTCGGCGACCTTGTTCACATCGCCGGACGCGAGCTTCTCCAGATTGGCCTTGTAGCGACGAGACCAGTTGGTCGGCTCTTCCGTGTGCGGCATCCGCAGGACATCGAAAACCCGCTCAAGGCCTTCCTGGCCGACAACATCGCGCACACCGACGAGTTCTGCGTTTTCAGCTGGCACCTGGACGGTAAGGTCGCCCTTGTCGACCTTGAGCACCAGGTAGGTCTTTTCCTCACCCTTGATGGATCGCTTCGTGATTGCTTCGATCCGAGCAGCCCCATGGTGGGGGTAGACGACTGTGTCGCCGACCTGGAAAGTCATGTGACAAGTACCCCTTCCGCTGTACTCCAGGGTACCACGCATCCACAGCCTCCCGGAACAGTGAAATCCTCATAACTGCAGGTCAAGGCCGCATATTAGGGCTTGACAAGTGCTCAACTCTATGTCTGGCATTTCCGGACATAGCGAATGACCTGCGGGGGTGTGGATATGACCATGGATTCGGATGGATATGGTGGGCGCTGCACATCACGCATGCGCGCCACCTGCGTCTAGCGCATGCGCGAGCCCTCCGCAACACCAAGGAGAACCCGCCCGTGACCAGCCGTCGCTGGATTGTCGTCGCCGCCGCGTTCTTGGCAGCCCCCGTGCTCGCGGGCTGTGGGGCTGGATTCGACGCAACCACCAACAAGCCGTACGCGCCCAACGAGGCACAGGTATTGATCGAGAACGGTGCTTACGGCACGCGCGGCATTCAGATCCCGCAGGCGTTCATCCTCGGCCCCGACGCCGGTGCGCAGATCGCCTGGCGCGGCTCGGCCCCGATCTACCTGAACATCCTCAACACCGCCGAAACCCCCGACACCCTTCAGGCCGTCTCCGCGGGGAACATGGGCACGGTCAAGGTCACGGCCCCGATCCAGCTCCCGAGCAAGCAGCTCGTCAACACCGGCAAGCCCGCCCCTCAGATCATGCTCGAGGCGATCCCCAAGAGCCTCAGGGGCGGCGAGAGCATCAAGCTGGACCTCCAGTTCGCCAACGCCGGGATCGTGTCCATGAACGTCCCTGTGGTGACGCGCAGCCGCGAGTTCAAGGACTACCCCCCGGCGCCGAACGCCACCGCGGCCCCCACCCCGTCGCCGTCCGCCTCCGCGTCCGCTTCCGAAGAAGCCCACTGACCCTTCAGGAAACGCCAAAACCCTTGTTCCGGTACGCGATCCGTACCGGAACAAGGGTTTTTTACTCTTCGGTGGCGTCGAACTTGTAGCCCAGACCGCGCACGGTGAGGATGCAGCGCGGGTTGGACGGGTCGGACTCGATCTTGGCGCGCAGGCGCTTGACGTGGACGTCGAGGGTCTTGGTGTCGCCCACGTAATCGGCTCCCCAGACGCGGTCGATGAGCTGGCCGCGGGTCAGGACCCGCCCCGCGTTGCGCAGCAGCACCTCCAGGAGCTCGAACTCCTTCAGCGGCAGCTGCACCTGCTCCCCGCGTACGGCGACCACGTGGCGGTCGACGTCCATGCGCACGGGGCCGACGGCCAGCACCGCGGTCTCCAGCTCCTCCGTCACGTCGCCCTGGCGGCGCAGGACCGCGCGGATGCGGGCCACCAGCTCGCGCGACGAGAACGGCTTGGTGACGTAGTCGTCGGCGCCCAGCTCCAGGCCCACGACCTTGTCGATCTCGCTGTCCTTGGCCGTCAGCATGATCACCGGCACCTTGGAGCGCTGCCTGAGGGAGCGGCACACCTCCGTGCCGGGCAGACCCGGAAGCATCAGGTCGAGCAGCACCAGATCTGCTCCGTTGCGGTCGAACGTGTCGAGGGCCTCGGGCCCGGTCGCCGCGACCGACACCTCGAAACCCTCTTTGCGGAGCATGTAGGAAAGGGCGTCGGAGAAGGACTCCTCATCTTCAACGACTAGTACGCGGGTCATTGGGCTGTCTCCAGGGGAATCGAGGGTGGTACTGCCACCGCCGTGCCGCCGAAGGCGGGCAGGCGGAGTGTGAAGGTGGAGCCGGACCCTTCCTTGCTCCATACGGACACTTCGCCGGCGTGTGCCGCGGCGACGTGCTTGACGATGGCCAGGCCGAGCCCGGTGCCGCCGGTCGCCCGCGACCGGGCCGCGTCGACGCGGAAGAACCGCTCGAAGATGCGCTCGAGCGCCTCCTCCGGGATGCCGATGCCCTGGTCGCTGACGCTGATCTCCACCGAGTCCCCCGCGGGCCGCACGCTGACCACCACCCGGGTGTGCTCCGGACTGTACGCGACGGCGTTGTCGATCAGATTGCGCAACGCCGTCACGAGCAACTCGTCGTCGCCCCAGATGCGCAGGCCCTCGGTGCCGCCGGAGACGAGGGTGATGTCCTTGGCGACGGCCTTGGTGTTGCAGTGGTCGATGGCGTCGTGGATGGACTCGTCGATCGAGACCTGTCCGGGGGTGGGGATGGGCTCGGCGCCCTGGATCCTGCTGAGCGTGATCAAGTCTTGGATGAGGTAGTTGAGCCGGGCGGCCTCGTGCTGCATGCGCCCGGCGAAGCGGCCGACCGCCTCGGGGTCGTCGGCGGCGTCCTGGATGGTCTCCGCCAGCAGGCTCATCGCGCCCACCGGGGTCTTCAGCTCGTGGCTGACGTTCGCGACGAAGTCACGGCGTACGGCCTCGACCCTGCGCCGCTCGGTCTGGTCCTCGGCGAGCACCAGGACCTGGCCGTGCGAGCCGAGCGGAGCCACGCGTACCGCGAAGTTCGTGGTCTCCTGTCCGAACTTGTGCCCCGCGACGTCGATCTCGCTCTCGCGGATCTCACCGTCGCGGCGTACCTGCCTGGCCAGCGCCAGCAGCTCGGCGGCCATCAGCCGGTCGCCCTTGACCAGCCCGAACGCCCGCGCTGCGGAGCTGGCGCGCAGCACCTTGTCATGCGCGTCGAGCACCACGGCGGAGGAGGGCAGCACGGCCAGCACGGACGCCACGCCCTGCGGCAGCGCACTCCCGGTCTGTGTGCCGTCCTCCGCCGGAGTGCGGTTTGGAGCCTCGATCTGGTTTCGGTAGAACAGGACCGCCAGGGCGCCCACGACGAACCCGGCCAGGGCCGCGAAGCTCATGGCCATCTCACTCATGCTCTCGATGGTAGGTGGCCTTGTCCAAGAGGCAGACCCTCTCATCAGGGATGGAAGGCCCCTTTCCTGGAAAGTTCATCTGTCGGTAGAGGTTCGTTCATCGAGAGACACGTACGGTGGCCACATGCGCGACGCGTACCATGAAGAACTTGACTCGCTGACCGACAAGCTGATCGAGATGACCAGACTTGTCCGGTCGGCCATTTCCCGTGCCACCACGGCCCTCCTCGACGCCGACCTTCAGCTCGCCGAGAGTGTCATTTCCCGGGACGAGGAAGTGAACGCGACGTTCGCCGAGGTCGAGACCTCGATCTTCGACCTGATGGCCCGGCAGCAGCCGGTGGCGGTCGACCTGCGGATGGTCATCACGGCGCTGCGCATGGGCACCGACCTGGAGCGCATGGGCGACCTGGCCGTCCACGTCGCCAAGGTCGCCCGCCTGCGCCACCCCGAGTCGGCGATCCCGGCCGACGTGCGCTCGACCATCGTGGAGATGGGACAGATCGCCGAGAACCTCGTCACCAAGACCGGCAGCTGCATCGCCTCGCGGGACGTGGAGTCGGCGCTGGAGATGGAGCAGGACGACGACGCGATGGACCGGCTGCACCGGCGGCTGTTCCGCTCGATCCTGTCCAAGGACTGGGAGCACGGGGTCGAGCCCGCGATCGACATCACGTTGATCGGGCGCTACTACGAGCGTTACGCGGACCACGCGGTGCGGGTGGCGGCGGACGTCGTCTACCTGGTCACGGGGACCCGCCCCAGCTAGCAGCACGGCCTTCCACCCGTGGGCGGCTTCGTCGCCCGGGGTTCCAGACAGCGCCTCCCAGGCGGCTTTCCGCCCCCTGGGAGGCGCTGTCGCATGCGAGGCGCGCTTCGCGCGGTCGTGTGGGGGCTACGGCAGGGCGCAGTGGTCCGGTCGGACGGCCCGGAGCGGCTCACCGGATGGTCGGCCGTCGTCACGCCCGGCGTCCGGAGGATGACCGGGTCGCGATCGGGCTGCCGCAGGACACGTTCTTGCCTCCCACGAACGGCAGCAGGCGCTCTGCCTCCTGCTCCAAGGCGGCCTGATCGGTCGCGGTCAGGGCGTGGAACGGAGTGAGGTGCAGGGTCTCGCCTTCGAGGGACCAGGTTCCGTGCACCTGGCCGTTCACGAGGAAGGTGGGCCGTACTTGTGCCTGGCCGGGCATCACGCGTTTTCGGTCCTCGTCGCTGATGATGCGGGTCCGGTCGGCGTGGCCGAGCAGGGCGTTGTCGAAGGCGGGCAGCAGCCGCACGGGGGCGGGCGTGTCGGGGTCGGGCAGTTCCGCGTCGGCCAGGTCGATCAGTTCCCTGCCTTCGGGGTCGCGGTGGTGGCGCAGTTCGGCGCGCATGTCGGAGACGATCTCGCCGAGGCGGGTCAGCCCGGACCATGCCTGTACGTCCATGATCCCGGCTGGGCCGAACGCCGCCAGATAGCGGCGGATGAGGTCCTTGGCGGTTGCCGGAGCCATGGGCCGACCGAGCCAGGTCTCGGCGGGCGTGACAGAGATGGCCGACCGGGTGCCCCAGGAGCCCCATGTGCCGGTGGCCGGGCTGTGGATGAGGGGGGTTCTGAGCTCGACCTCCGCGGCGAGGAGGCGCCCGTCGCGGCCTGGGTGGCGTTCGCCGAGCCGTCGAGCCAGCTCCTTTCGCGGTGTCGTTTCGCCCGCCAGCAGCTCAAGCCCGGTGGCGATCAGTGAGGCGGTGTCCAGGCCCGCGTTGTTGCGGGCGAAGTAGGCCGAGCGGGCGGTGCGGTCGAGGACGGGCTGCAGCAGCGGCCGCAGCCGGCGGAAGTCGTCGGCCGCGGCGAGGTGCTGGGTGCTGCGGAGCAGGCCGGAGCGGACCACCTTCCGGTCCTGCAGCAGCGTGGTGAGCTCGGAGTGGGTGAAGCCGTGGATCCTGCTCCACAGCCCGACGTAGGGCCAGTTGGGCTCTTGCCCCTGCAGCGCGACCAGGCGCCCGATCACCTCCAGCGGGGTGTGATCGGTGCGGGCCAGCAGGAATTGGCGGCCCAGCAGGGCCCGGTTCAGGGCCCTGTTCGAGAGAGTCGTCATGACAGCCGCACCGAGACATTGCCCCGGTAGGAGCCCTGGAGCAGGGACAAGAACGCCTGCGGCACGTCTTCGACCGCGCCCTTGATGACGGTCTGCGGGTAGACGAAGCGGCCCTCGTCCAGCCAGGTGCTGAAGTGTTCCCGCCAGGCGGCGATCTGGTCGGGGGTGTGGTAGCAGGAGAACGGCAGCAGCTCGACATCCTTGGCCTGGACCGCGGAATGATCGGGCTCGGGGAAGCGCTCCGCCGCATCGCCGAGCTGGCTGGACAGTGAGCCGCACAGCGCGAAGCGGGCGCCGGGCCTGGCCGCCTGCGGCGCGGCCTGATACTGCTCGCCGCCCACGACGTCGAAGAACACCGAAATGCCCTCGGGCGCGAGCTCTCGGAGCCGGTCGACGGGCGAGCCGTCGTGATAGTCGAACGCGGCGTCGTAGCCGAGCTCGTTCACCAGATAGTCGACCTTGGCCGGGCTGCCGGCGCTGCCGATCACCCGCGCCGCGCCCAGGCATTTGGCGATCTGCCCGGCCAGCGAGCCGACCCCGCCCGCGGCGCCGGAGACGAACACCACGTCGCCCTCGCCGACGCCCGCCACGTCGGCCATCCCGTAGTAGGCCGTCGGTCCCTGAGCGAGGTAGTAGCCGGGGTCGGCGATGGGATCAAGCTTGAGGTACTGGGCGGCCGGGCCCGCCGAGTACTCGCTCCAGCCGGTCATCGACTGCACCAGGTCGCCAACCGCGAGCTCGGGGCTGTCGGACCGGACAACGGTGCCGATGGCGGCCACGCCCACCCGCTGGCCCGGCTGCCAGGCCGGTACCGGGAGGGTGCAGTCCGCGCGCATCAGCTCCAGGTAGGTCGCGGCGAGCCCTACCTGGTCGGTCCGCACCACAACCTCGCCGTCCACCTCGGTGGTGGCGACGGTGAAGTGGTCGAGCGTGGGGGTGCCGGCAATCTGTGCGGCCAGCTGGATCTCACGGGTGATCATTTCTTGGTCCTTATGTCGGTAGGGCCTTCGAAATCGACTCTAAAGAGGCTTCCGGTCACTTTCTGACCGGAAGTCCGGCGAGGATGGGCGGTATGGCGAACACCAGCTCACGGACCCTCCGACTGCTCTCGCTGCTGCAGACCCACCGCCACTGGTCCGGCACGGAACTGGCCGAACGGCTCGAAGTATCCGAGCGGACCCTGCGCCGCGACGTCGACCGGCTGCGCGAGCTTGGTTATCCGGTCAGCGCGGCCCGGGGGACCGACGGCGGCTACCAGCTCGCGCCCGGCGCCGTCCTGCCGCCGCTGCTGCTGGACGACGAGGAGGCGGTGGCCTTCGCGGTGGGCATCGGCGACGCGGCGCAGAGCGGGATCGCCGGGATGCAGGAGGCGTCGCTGCGTGCGCTCACCAAGGTGGTTCGGGTCCTGCCTCCCCGGCTGCGGGCCCGCGTGGACGCCCTGCGGGAGATGACCCTCTCCGTCGCCTCGTCCGGGCCGGTCGTCGCGGCGCAGGTGCTCACCGCGGTCGCCCAGGCCTGCCGGGACCAGGAGCGGCTGCGCTTCGGCTACACCGCCAGAGGCTCCGCCCCCACCGAGCGCGAGGTCGAGCCGCACCGCCTGGTCGCCCTCGGCGGACGCTGGTACCTGGTCGCCTACGACCTGACCCGGCACGACTGGCGAAGCTTCCGCCTCGACCGGCTGACCGAGCCGGCCGGGACCGGCACGCGATTCCGGCCGCGTCCACTCCCGGCCGAGGACGCCGCGGCCTTCGTCAAGGCAGCCGCCGGAGCCCCGGCGCCGTACACGGTCCAGGCGCTCGTCCACGCCCCCGCGACCCGGGTACGGCAGGCGGTCGGCCAGTGGGGCACGATCGAACCGCTCAACCACGACACCTGCCGGATCACCATGACCTCGGCCTCTCTCGATTGGCCGACCCAGGCGCTGGGCAATGTGGGTGCCGAGTTCGAGGTGCTGGGGCCACCGGAGTTCGCCGCACACGTCCAGGAGTGGGGCGCCCGCTTCATCCGGGCCACCAGCGCACCCGACAGACCGTCCCTGCCGTAGCCAGATCACGACGATGGCGCGGAGCCAGACCACAAGGGTTCAGTTGCTGCTCGGCGGCCAGCTCTCCCAGGAGCTACCCGATCCGTTCTCCTCGCTGTACTGCTTCGCCCTGGTCACGCAGTCAGGGCAGATGGGCTCGTCAACAGACCTGGCCACGGCTTCCGGTTTGGCTGGACGAAGAGAGCCCAGGACCGTGATTCCCGGTGGCATGTGGGTCTCGGGGTCGATCAGGAGAGTCATGACTTCGTTCGGGTCGAAGCTGAATGTGCGCTTGCACGCATAGCACCGGCCGGTCGTCTCGCGATGTTCGCTCATGCCTGCCCTTCCTAGATGCCGAGAGGGCTCAGGCTGGGTTGTGTGGGGGGGTTGGGGCACCACAACACCCCCAGAGTCCCTACAGCCTATGTGCCTCGCACTGTAATAACTATTTTTGGGGGTTTTTTGT
>NZ_JBEXCR010000048.1:0-101477 GCF_040605375.1 Nonomuraea sp. NPDC005650 | reverse complement strand
TGAAGACGGTCGAGAATCGAGAAAGTGCAGGTCGGATGGGGTGTGAGGTGGTAGGGCGCCCGGGGCTCGAACCCGGAACCTACGGATTAAAAGTCCGCAGCTCTGCCAATTGAGCTAACGCCCCTCGCAACAGCAAGGGTACAGAGATTACCGCCCCGACCGCGACGCCTGCATCACCGGTAAGCGGCCAGACCCGTCAGCGCCTCTCCCAGCACCAGCGTATGGATCTCCTGGGTCCCTTCGTACGTCAGCACAGACTCAAGGTTGTTCATGTGCCTGATCACAGGGTACTCCAGGGTGATCCCGTTCCCGCCCAGGATGGAGCGGGCCTGGCGGGCGATGTCCAGGGCGGCGCGTACGTTGGCCAGCTTGCCGAAGCTGATCTGCCGGGGCTCCAGTTGGCCGGCGTCCTTCAGGGTGCCCAGATGGAGGGCGGTGAGCTGGGCCTGGGCGGTGCCGACGTACATCCAGGCGAGTTTCTCCTGCGTCAGCTGGAACGACCCGATCGGCTTGTCGAACTGGATCCTGGTCTTGGCGTAGTCCACCGCGGCCTCCAGGCAGGCGCGGGCGGCGCCCACGACGCCCCAGACGATGCCGAAGCGGGCCTCCGAGAGGCAGGAGAGGGGGCCGCGGAGGCCGACGACGCCGGGGAGGGCGGCCGAGGCGGGCAGGCGTACGTCGTCGAAGTAGAGGGACGAGGTGACCGAGGCCCTAAGGGACAGTTTCTTGTGGATCTCAGGGGCGGAGAAGCCGGGGGTGGAGGTCGGTACGACGAAGCCGCGGACGCCTTCGTCGGTCTGCGCCCAGACCACGGCGACGTCGGCGACGGAGCCGTTGGTGATCCACATCTTGGAGCCGTTGAGGATCCAGTCGGATCCGTCTTTCTTGGCATAAGTACGCATGTTGGAGGGGTCGGAGCCGTGGTCCGGCTCGGTCAGGCCGAAGCAGCCGATGGCGGACCCGGCAGCCATCCGCGGCAGCCACTCCTCTTTCTGCTCGTCGGAGCCATACCGCCAGATGGGGAACATGGCCAGCGAACCCTGGACCGACACGAAAGAGCGCAGGCCCGAGTCCCCGGCCTCCAGCTCGCGGCAGGCCACCCCGTACGACACCGCGTCCGTCCCGGCGCAGCCGTACCCCTGCAGGTGCATCCCCAGTAGCCCGAGGGCGCCGAGCTCGGGCGCGAGCTCGCGCGCAGGGAAGACCGCCTCCTCGAACCAGTCGCCCACGTACGGCAGGACGCGGTCGGCGACGAACGACTTGACCGTGTCGCGGATCAGCCGCTGGTCGGCGTCGAGCCGGTCGTCCAGGCGGAGCAGGTCGTCCATCTCGGGTCCCTTCGTCATATAGGGGGTTACCAGGGTTCTACCAGGGGGAATCCTGATGTGCTAATACCGGGCCCGGGGGCAGTCTTGAGACATGAGCGAATACAACGTCAAGAAGCTGCGTCGGACTCACAAGGGCAGGATCGTCGCGGGCGTCTGCTCCGGCATCGGCGAGTACGTCGGGATCGACGCCAACCTGGTGCGCATCGCGCTCGCGATCGCGACGCTGTTCGGCGGGCTGGGCGTCGGCGTCTACGCGATCGGCTGGCTCCTCATGCCCGACGAGTACAGCGACACCTCCATCGTGCAGGACCTCATCAGCAAGCAGCAGGACCACGGCCGGACGGACTGGAGCGGCGAGCAGAAGCCGCAGTCGTGATCAGGCCGGAGCGGGCACGCGTTCGCGGGGCTCGGTCCAGAGCAGGGCGAGGACGGCCGCGCAGATCAAGCCGGTGAGCCCGGCCAGCGCGACCACCGGCTCAGGACCGAGTCTCTCCGCCGCGAACCCGCCCGCCAAGATCCCGATCCCCTGCGCGGCCATCAGCCCCGACTGCACGAGGCCGAACGCCTGGGCGCGACGTTCGGCCGGTACGCGCTGGACGAAAGCGGCATTGGCCGCAAGCTGGTACGCCCCGCCGACTCCCGACAGAAGCCATGCGGCGAGCACCACCTCCAGCGGCGGCCGCAGTGCCGTCACCATCAGGGGCGCGCAGCTCAGCATGGCCAGCCACCCCATGAGCCGCAGCCGGCGCGGCGGCGGCACGAACCTGCTGAAAAGGAACGCCCCCAGAACCGTCCCGGTAGGCATCGCCGCCATCAGCAGCCCGGTGATCACCGGGACCGGCAGTGTCCACGTGGCGAACAGCGTCCCCGTGGAGAGCTTGGCCGCGTACGGCACGGCGATGCCCTCAGGCAGGATGTAGAAGCCGCACAACCACGCGAACAGGACAAGCGTCCGCAGCTGCCGCGACCCGAACACGAGCCGGGCTCCCGCCCTGGTCATGGTCCACATGGACGGTTTCGAGCCGTCGGGGCTCGCGGAAGGCCGGCGGCGCACCCCTGACACCAGGATCAGCGCGGAGCCGAGGAACGTCGCGGCGTCCAGAGCGAGCGCCCGGTAGGGGCCCATGGTCGCGATCACCGCTCCGCCCGCCGCGAAACCGAGCATCTGCACGGCCTGGTTCGTCATGTTCTGGATGGCAGAGCCGATGACGTACCGGTCGCCTTCGAGCACCTCTGGCAGCAGCGCCGCGCGCGCGGCCGAGAACGGCGCGCTGAGCAGCACCACCAGGAACACCAGCGCGCACAGCGACCAGAACGGCATGCCCGGCACCGCCATCGCGGCCACCAGCGCCGCCCGGATCAGGTCGCAGGTCAGCATCACGGCCCGGCGCGCGAACCTGTCCGCCAGCCCGGCCAGCAACGGCCCGCCCACGATCGACGGAAGGTACGTCAGCGCGTACACGGCCGCCGTGGCGAGCGGTGAACGTGTTCGGTCGTAGACGAGTACGGCGAGTGCCACCTGAGCGAGTTGGTCACCAAGGAGGGAAAGGCCCTGGCCGTACCAGAGAGCCCTGAACTCCTTGATGGCGATGACTTCCCGATATGTGGCGTGTCCCTCAGCACGGCGATGCCGCCCCGGCGGACGACTTGCCCGCATTGCCCCCATTGGACTCCGCTGTGCCTGACTTACAGTGTTCGCTACGTCACCTAAGGTGCCCGATCATTATGGCAACCCGCAACCCAAAGAAGCCAACCAAAAGCAAAGGGTTACCAGCCCAGCTCGTGAAGTCTAGCGTCGTCGATGCCGAAGTGATGGCCGACCTCGTGGACCACCGTGATGCGCACCTCGTCGACGACGTCGGCTTCCGTATCGCAAATCTGGCATATCGGATTGCGGTAGATCTCGATGCGGTCGGGCAGGACCCCTGAGTACCAGTCGCCGCGTTCCGTGAGGGGGACACCGGTGTACAGGCCGAGCAGGTGGGGCTCCGGCGGATCATCGACGACCGTGACGACGACGTTGCTCATGGCGCGCGTGAGGTCTGGGGGGATCGTGTCCAGTGCCTCAGCCACGAGTTCCTCGAATTTCTCCCGCGAAACCTCGATCACACTTGCCATTCTGCCCCGTCACTCGGGTAGGCAAGAAAGCGTATGAAGTTCGTTCACGGGTCAAAGGCCGTCATTCGGTCCAGGGCTGCGAGGGCCGCGGCGGTGCTCCTCGTGGCCGCGGTCGGCGCCTGGCTGGGCATCTTCCTCAGCGGCACCGTACGGGCCCAGGTCGGGCCCGTCGAGACCGGGATGTCGCTCCGACCGGCCTGGGACGGCGAGACGGTCGTGGACGCCAGCCCGCTCGGCACGCTCACGTTCCGCACGCACGACGCGCCGCTGCGCCTGCGCATCACGCTCGAGAACATCGACCAGGAGCGCGCCAAAGCCCTCATAGAGGACCCGCGGCTGGCCGACCGCCTGCCCGAGCTCATCGAGGACGACCTCCTCTACGGCGTGCGCGCGCTGGCGATCCGCTCACTCCTCTGTGCGGGGGCCGGGGCGTTGATCGCGGTCCTGATGGTCTTCAGGCGCCCCAGAGTGGCCCTGACGGGCCTTCTGGCCGCCTCCGTGGCGCTGGCGGGCACCGGGGCCCTCGCCGCTCTGACGTTCCGCCCCAGCTCTCTCGTCGAGCCCCGCTACTCGGGCCTCATCGCCGCCGCGCCGTCGCTCGTGGGCAGCGCCGAGTCGATCGTGACCCGCTTCGAGTCGTACCGGTCGCAACTCACCAAACTTGTCACGAACGTCTCGAAGCTGTACGACACGGTGTCCAACCTGCCGCTGTACCAGACCGATCCCAAGACCATCCGGGTTCTGCACGTCTCGGACATCCACATCAACCCCATCGCCTGGAACGTCATCCGCTCGCTCAAAGACCAGTTCAGCGTGGACATGATCATCGACACGGGCGACATTTCCGACCATGGCACCAAGGCCGAGAACAAGTTCGTGGACGAGATCGGCCGCCTCGGGGTCCCGTACGTGTACGTACGCGGCAACCACGACTCGATGGTCACCCAGAAAGCGGTCGAGAAGCAGAAGAACTCCGTCGTCCTGGACAACACCACCGAAACCGTGGCGGGCCTGAAGATCTACGGCCTGGGCGACCCCCGCTTCACCCCGGACAAGTCCGTGGCCGCCGACTCTGACCCGGCCGTGCTCGGCCAGTACGCCCGCTCGCACCTCGCCAAGGTGAAGAAGCCGGACGTGATCGCCGTACACGACCCGGACGTCGGCAAGGGCTTCTCCGGCGCGGCCCCCCTGATCCTCGCCGGCCACACCCACAGCCGAAAGACGAGCATGCTCCCAACCGGAACCCGCCTCCTCGTCCAGGGCTCGACCGGCGGCGCCGGCCTGCGCGCCCTCGAACACGCCCAGCCCACGCCGGTCCAGGCCTCGGTCCTGTACTTCGACAGGGAGACGAAACGCATGCAGGCCTGGGATGACATCACGCTGGGCGGGCTGGGGGAGCAGTCGGTGTACATCCAACGTCACGTGGAGCCCGACCCACAACGTATGATTTCCCCGGAGCCAACGACCGCCCCGTCGCCAACGGGACCGGACATTGGCACACAAACGCCGTCCGCCGGTAAGCCACTTTGGCATCAAGGGCAATCGTCCCCTATGCTTCAGAGGTCTCCGACGGAAGGCGACAGGGAATCCTGAGCCCCCATCGTCTAGCGGCCTAGGACACCGCCCTTTCAAGGCGGCGGCACGGGTTCGAATCCCGTTGGGGGCACTGCGAGCGGTTAGCGCACCGGAAAACGGCTGGTCGAAGACCACCGAAGAGCTGGTAAGCTAAACGAGCGCAAACAGCAAGAAACGCAAGACAAGCAAGGTCCTGTAGAGCAGTTTGGAGTGCTCGCCACCCTGTCAAGGTGGAGGTCGCGGGTTCAAGTCCCGTCAGGACCGCTCTAGGTCAGGTAGCTCAGTCGGTACGAGCGTCCGCCTGAAAAGCGGAAGGTCGGCGGTTCGACCCCGCCCCTGACCACATCAATTGACCTGCAAAAACGCCCCGGAGCGATTATCGCCCGGGGCGTCTGCGTGACAAACTGCGTGACATCCGTCGTGATTACGGCTCTGGAGTCAGCGGGAAGATCTCATCCATGACTGTCGCTCCCTCCTGCATGACGGGGCGGATCTGCTTGCGATAGACGGTCTCAGTGACCACCGTGTTCGTGTGGCCGACCAGCCGTCGGGGCAACCTCGATCCTGCCTCTCAAGGTGGCTCGGGGCTCAGTCGTCGCCTGGATCGCTCATGGCCGGACCAGCATCGATCGCCGACCGCGCAAGCACCACAGTTCGGCCGTCGGTGTAGGTGACGACCAGTACAGGTTCCCCTTCGGGGAGGCCCAGGGTTGTTCGCTCCGCGACAGTCGGCATCCGGGCCGTGATCCGCGCGGGCTTCTCCAGGCCCACCACCGCGAGCTCCGGCGGCGTCCGTATGGTGCTTCCCCGCCGGTTCTCCGTGTCGATGAGCCCTTCGGCACGCAGCAGCCGCAACGCCTGGCGAACAGTGGCCTTGCCGGTGCCGAACTCCTCGGCCAGGGCGTCTTCGTTCTTGAGCTTGTCTCCAGGCTGACTCCACACGGAGAAGTTCAGTCATGACCGGGTACACGACCATCCCGTACACGATCGCCTTCGCCAACGAACTAGTGAAAGATCCGATCGCCTTCGAGCCCTGCGCGGGCGGACTGCGCCTGGCCTACCAGCCATCCCAGCCTGGCGACTGGATCAAGCCTCCCACCGCTAAACCTTGGGAGTTGGGAATCCTCCGCGCCAGAGTGCGTGACCTGCTGGACAAGCCCGACCTGCGTGGCTCCGAGCGAATGAGGAAGCTCAACCTGCGGCGAGAGTGGCGGTGCATGAACAAGCTTCTCTGTCAGGTGTGTGGCGGTCCGGCGGTAGACCCGGAGTCGCGTCTGATCCCTTGGCTACTGACCAAGACCGTATTTGAGCGCACTGGCCTGGACAGCGGCCGGACCAACGCTCCGCCGACGTGCTGGACCTGCGTCCCCAAGGCTCTGGAGCAATGCCCCATGCTCCAGGTTGACTTCACCTTGTACACCGTGAGGGCCGTGGAAACCGTCGGTGTGCTGGCTGACCTCTATCGACCGGGGATCTTCCGTGAACCGATCCCGACCGCGCACAACGTCTTCGTTCCATGGGACGCGCCCCGGTACCACCCTCGCACGCTGGCCGTCGCCCAGGTGCTGGAGCTTCATGGCATGAAGCCCATGGGCCTCTAGCTAGCTGGAGCACGCGACTTCGACAGTCAGTGTCCCTGCCGTCCCTACTGTCCCTGAGTCCGCTGCGACCAGCACTAACGCAGTCCAAGACAAGGGACAGACCTTCTGGAGGGCTGTCCCTGTTGTCTCCATGAGCCGGTGACGACCTCAACAGCCGCTCCCAAGCCGCGATCCCAGGGGAGTGAACTATGCTCCGACCAGTCCATGGTGCTTCGCGCGCCCTCCTGAGCGCGCTGCGCGCGGAAGACCGGCTGTAACACCCTGGGGGCAGCCCTCGGTGTTACAGCAGGTTCGGCCCTGGCGGGCCGCCCCGGAGAGACGCCCGCCAGGCGGGCGATCAGGGCCAATGGGGGTGCTCCATCTTCCGCCCGATACCACGGCCAGAGCGCGTGCTCACCTCCTGCTCCCACCAGCAAGCTCGCTGACCTTTGTCTTGATTACAGCCTCAGCAAGATGAGTCGCTGGGTCATCGATTGGGTACTCCTTGCAATCATCGATCGGACTAGGCACGATCATGTAAGCCCTTGGCCAACCGGAGAACGGCTCTTGCCGCTCGCGGCGCCGGAGGGCCGGCTTCATCGGCCCCGTCAAGGCGGTCCGGCACCGTCCAACGCCAGATGGGCCCACAGAATGTCGACCGTAGGGACGCGCTTCAGATGATTTCCTGACAGGAGAAACTCATGGCAGAGTCGAACGACAATCAGAAACGTGTCATCATCAAGCTGCTATCCGTGAACTGCAACCAAGCCCAATACAAATACGGATCCGACATGTTCTACGTCGTGGGCGGAGCGGCCACCGGCCCCCGGTCCGGCTCCAAGAGCATGACGGTTCTGACCACCCCGGATGCCGTTAGCAGCGACGGGGGAAATACTTTCGCTCATGACGAGTCTGCAATTTTCGACAACAACGTATATGTCGATGACTTCATCGAACTCGGCCTTCAATTCCGGCGCGCCAGCAGCGACTACAGTGATCGTTATTACGTCGAGAATCGCCCGGCGGTACTTTCTGCGTTTACCGCAGACTTCGGAACTGCGGTCGGCCCCCTGGTCGCTTCCGTTGAGGACGCGGTCGCCGGCGCGATTCTTGCCTCCACGCCGCGGGCGCTGGCCAAGGCTCCGGCGGCCTTCACCGAGGGTGGCGTCCTAGGGGTGGTGCAAAAGAGAGTGAATGTAGCCGATTATCCGGAAGATAATAGCGGGCCGTTCACGTGGAAGTTCGCGGATAAGTATCCGAACATCATTGAAGGGCCAGGCGTGTGGAGTGAGTGGGACTACGAGGTCGGTTACACCATCGAGGTGGGTCCTGCGCGGTGACCTGAGCCTTGGACAGCTTTGACCTGTTCGCAATGACCGTGTGACAGGCATCGGCATCGGCTGAGCGGCCCAGCGGGCGCCGGCTGTGAGGGCCATGGGCGGTCGGCGGCGGTGCCATCCGGCCGTGCTCACGACTGGCGAGCACGATCAGGTGGCGTTGGGGAGTCACAAACCTCCTCCGCGGGCCTGTGCACGACGTGAATGCTTACATCGGATTCACTCGACCGGGAAAGGCGGATCATGCCGATCGCTCATGCCGGTTGACACCGTCCGACCATCAAGTAAGACTCCCATTATGCAAATAACCCAAGTTTGGGAAGAACAGTGGACGACAGGCTGGACAACGCTCACTCCGTTTGAGCTATGCGGCGAGTATTATCTCCTGTCGTACAAGAACGGGTCGGGAAACGCGGACCTCAGCAAGTTCCACAAGGACGGCTCATACAGCGGGGTATGGCAGCGGGGGTGGACGACGGGGTGGACGACGCTCGCTCCGTTTGAGCTGTACGGCGAGCCGTACCTCTTGTCGTACAAGAACGGGTCGGGAAACGCGGACCTCAGTAAATTCCACAAGGACGGCTCATACAGCGGGATATGGCAGCAGGGGTGGACGACGGGGTGGACGACGCTCGTCCCCTTCAAGGCGTACGGCGAGTATTACCTCCTGTCGTACAAGAACGGGTCGGGCGAAGCGAGTCTTGACAAGTTCGACCAGGACGGCTCGTACAGCAATGTGTGGCAGCAGAACTGGGCGACGGGGTGGACGACGCTCGCTCCGTTCGAGCTGTACGGCGAGCCGTACCTCTTGTCGTACAAGAACGGGTCGGGAAACGCGGACCTCAGTAAATTCCACAAGGACGGCTCATACAGCGGGATATGGCAGCAGGGGTGGACGACGGGGTGGACGACACTCGTCCCCTTCAAGGCGTACGGCGAGTATTACCTCCTGTCGTACAAGAACGGGTCGGGCGAAGCGAGTCTTGACAAGTTCGACCAGGACGGCTCGTACAGCAATGTGTGGCAGCAGAACTGGGCGACGGGGTGGACGACGCTCGCTCCGTTCGAGCTGTACGGTAAGTGTTATCTGTTGTCTTACCAGGCGGGGACGGGAACTGCGGAGCTGAGCAGGTTTGATTTCGCCACTGAGGCGGCGTCCGGTCGGCCGGTGCCGTCTATGACGGCGAAGGGGATTTACGAAACGCTGAAATAGAGGCGAGGGTGTCGCGGTGACACGGCAAGCTGGTCACCATGGGGCAGCATTCACGGCCTGTACGTTTCGGGTTCTGTTGATCGCGTTGTGTGATCGATCAGAGGTGTGCAACGGTACGACCGGCTCCGGAACGTCAGGCGGTGAATGCTTACCCTCTTTGGTGGAGTGACTGAGTGACAAACTGAGTGACAACCGCGGCAGACGATCACGGACGTTGACGGACGCTTGGGGACGGTCGGGGCCTGGTCAGCGCCGTCATGAGCCTGGCGGGAACGGGTGCTCGGCTTGCCTGAAAAGCGGAAGGTCGGCGGTTCGACCCCGCCCCTGACCACATCAATTGACCTGCAAAAACGCCTCGAACGGATTATCGTTCGGGGCTTTTTGGTTGTCTCTGACAGCAACAGTGACAGCAGCGTCGTGATGGAGCACGGGTTGGACCACGGCATGACTCCCGCGCGTCTCGCCGTCGAGATGGAGGACGCTGAGAAGCTTCAGAGGCTCCTCGATGAAGGTGTGAGTGTTCACGAGGAACACGGTGGACTCACGCTGCTTCACCACGCGATCGATGTGGAAGTGGACAGCCACGCGCAGACAGGTGATCGGCTCCATGTCGACATGACGGCGCTCCTGCTCGCCAACGGAGCAGATCCACGGCGGCGATCGCACGCCGGCGCAGGTGTCTCGGCGGAGCACTTCGCCTTCGTCAACGGTCACTGGTTGGCGACTCGGCTACTCGAAGCAGGGCTGCGGGACCATCCCGAGTAGCCGCTGACAGCGACGTCGGCCACTGTAGCGCTGGCGATCATTGACGGGTTGGAGATGCGTAGCTAATTTCCGGGATTTGTGACCCCTCAGTGGATCGGTGTGATCGGGACTGCTCTTGGCGCCGCGATCGGAAGTCTGGTCGCGATCGCCTCCGTCTTTCTCCGGGCACGCCAGGAGGCCGCAGCCGAGGCGCGCGAGCACAAGAGAGAGCAAGCCCGTAGAACTCGTGATCGCGAGTGGGACATCACCGTTCAGGGGCTGGACGCACGGCGACAGACCTACGCCACCTTGTTACGGCGGGTCGCGGCATACGGCCGGCAACTCGAAGCGATCACCGAGCAGGCTTCGACTCCGGTTGGCGACAAGCAGGTTCCGCACCTCCTCAGGGAGGAACTGCACACAGCCAGGGCAGAGCTCGAAGATCTGGTCTTTGAGGTCGATGTTCACGCGCAGCATGCCACCGGAGCATGAGGGCTGAGCATCGATCCTGCTAACAGGAGTGCTAACAACGGCTCCGAACAATCATGGACGGTTGTGGAACGGCTGCCTCTCTACGCGTCGCCTGAGCAGCTGTCCTGGACCCGGGTGGATGCCTGTGGATGGTTGTGTTCTCACTCGTAATGAAGGGGTTTTCGTCTTCACCGTCTCTCGGTCTGCTTCTACAGCGGGTGAGCCTCTTGAGGATCGGTCGACGGTGTTCGATCCCGGAAAGTGGTCGCGATGACGAGCGCCGCTGCAACCAGTAGGTGCCATCGGATCCTCATGGCCGCGTCCGTGAGGTATTCGCCGCCCACGACGATGAGAACCGCCACGAATCCCTCGAAGGCGGCGAAGACGAAGAGCGCACCGATCCCCAGCGCGACCCTGTGCCGGGTTCGGCCCGCCATGACGCCGCCGGCCGCCGCAGCCAAGGCGATGAGCACGATCAGCACGCCGTCCACGTCGGCCTTGCAGGACCACGCCCCCGGTTGCTGCCACAACAGCTCCGCAGGCGGTGTGTAAGCGAACCAGCCGAAGGAGGTGGACTCACCGCTCGGGAGAGAGAACCGGCCGACCGTCCACGCAGCCGCCACGATGGCCCCCGCCCAGAACACGGCTCCCTTCCGCGCCGGCGGCAGGGGCGAACGCGCCGCCAGGAGCAGCGCGGCGATAGCCACGGCGTAACAGAGGATCGACGGCCAGGGCCCGTCAACGGGAAGGGACTGACCGGTGAGGGGGTGGGTGCCGGGCGGGAGGAAGAGCGCGAACAGTCGGAACGCGAGGACGGCGCTGATCGCCGCGACCCCGAGGAGCGTGGTCCGTGGTGAGGCGCGCAGCAGGAGACCGGCCAGGACCACCGGCAGCAGGAGTTCGGCCCACGAGAGCAGCTGCCACCATGGACTTGTCGTCATGAGGAAGGGAACGACGGAGTCGGTTCCCCGGCAGATCCCGACGTTCAGCTCTGCCGCGCTGATCCTGGAGGTCTTCAAGATGACCGGTCCGGAGGCAGCCAGGACCGCCCCGGCGCGGAGTGCCTCTGCGAGGAGGTGCGTCTCTGCATGAGGTCTCAGCGCCACGACGGCCTCTCCGTTCTCCCGCTTGCCGGTAGATCGACTCGGGCGACAGTAGCGGACGAAGGTCATGATCCCGCAAGCGCGATGACAGCAGCCCTGACAGCAACGTCCCCGCACACGGGCTCACTTCGGCGACCGTCCACCACCCTCTGGCCACGGTATCCGGCATCCGATCAAGGTGATCGGTCCGTCTGAAAAGCGGAAGGTCGGCGGTTCGACCCCGCCCCTGACCACATCAATTGACCTGCAAAAACGCCCCGGAGCGATTATCGCCCGGGGCGTCTGCGTGATTACGGTTCCGGAGCGAGCGGGAAGATCTCGTCCATCACGCTTCCTGCATGACGGGTCAGATCTGCTTGCGGTCGACCATCTCGGTCACGAGGGTGTTCGGGTGGCCGACCAGGCGTGAGATGTGCTCGATCGGGACGTCATGAGCTGAGAGCAGCGAGACGAAGCTGTGCCGCAGCTCCCGAGGGGTCCATTCCGCCGGGTTGATGCATTAGGCGCTTTTGAGAGCAATTCGGAGGGCCCCGGTACCACGCTCGCATGCTGGCCGTCGCCCAGGTGCTGGAGCTTCAGGGGTTTTTGATGCTACGCCGCGTCCCCGATCCGCCACAGGAGCCTGTGTGGAAGCTGCTTGTCAACGCGTGGGGCGACCCCTGGAGTGGTTCTCCAGGGGTCGCGATAGGGGCTAACGCGGGCCAGGAATTTCGTACAAGAGCCTGGTGGTCCAGCCGCACCAGATGAGGCCGGGCAGGAAGGCCCCGCCGGCCTCGTCCAGGTGATCCTCGACGTAGGGGATCGTCGCGTCGCAGACTTCGATCGCCACGTCGAAGAAGTCGACGGTGTCGCTGTTCAGGTGGTAGCTCCAGCGCGGGTTGTAGGCGGTTTGGCGCTTGAGGATGCGTCCGATGATGTGCGGGCGGTCTACGGTGTCGCCGTTCACCAGGTCGCGGGCGTGCTGGATCTTGCCGGGGTCGGTGAGCCTGACGACGAACTCCTCGCGGGTGATGTCGGTCATCACGAAGTAGGCCGAGTCTTCCGCCTGGGCGGGTGCGGGGGCGGCGACGGCGAGCGTCGCGATGGCGATGAGAGCTGTGAGGGTCTTGGTCAGGATGCTGCGCATGGAGCTCCCTTCATCTGGCGTGATTACTTAGAGTTGTGATCACGTACGTTAAGTAATCACGCGGTGATGGGTGCAGCCTCTAGCGTCACAGTGACAACGCAGTCACTGGGAGCGATACCGTTTCGAGGCGAGGGCGCCTGTTGTCCCTGCCGTCCCTGAACGTGCTGCGACCAGCACTGACGTGGTCCTCCGGCCAGTCGATGGTGCCTCGCGCGCCCTTCTGAGTGTGCGCTGCGCGCGGAAAATGGCTCTTGCTGCTTGCGGAGCCTGAGAGCTGGGTTCAAGCGCTCGCGCCGCCGCTGGTCGGCGCCGTAATGAGCCCAGCGAGAGCGGGCTGGGACTGGCGGAGCTCTGGGCATCATCGTGCGGCGCCCCTCGCGGCTCGGCCCTGAACGCGTGGACATCATCGCCACGTGGGGGTGCGACAGCCCGCAGACAAGTCCCTCTTAACTGGCCGTTCTCATGTCATAGGGAACGGCCAGTGATTCCGGGCGGCGGCCAACTACTGGGGATCTTGATCGGCTTCAGGGGCGCCTTCGAGGGTTTCCGGCGTGATCACCTCTACCTCGTTCTCCGTCAGCGCGTCCAGAAGATCAGGCGGCGGGGTGGAGTCTGTGACGAGGTAGTCGGCGCCCCCGAGCTCGGACACCTGGGCGAAGAGCCGGCGGCCGAACTTGGACGAGTCGGCCAGGATCGCCACGCGCGCCGCCCGAGAGATCATCTCTCGCATCATCGCCGCCTCGGCGAGGTTGCTCGTCGTGTACCCGGCGGCCGCCGAAACGGCGCCGACCCCGATCAACGCCAGGTCGCAGCTGATGTCCAGCTCGCTTCCGTCGGACGCCCGGAAGCCGACGGGGCCGATGGTGGCCAGCGTGAGAGTGCGAACTGCGCCGCCGAAGACGTACACGTCGCGGACGGCTGAGGGCGCCAGCGCCGGGGGCACGAGCAGGCTGTTCGTCACCACTGTCAGGTCCCGATGGTTGCGCAGGTTCCTGGCCACGGCAAGAGTGGTCGTACCGCCGTTTATCATGACGATTGACCCATTTTCGACCAAGGATGCCGCAAGTACCGCAATCTTCTCCTTCTCACCTTCTTCCATCTTGAGCCGCACGTCCACGGCCCGGTCGACCCGGGAAAGGGTCGACTGACTGACCGCTCCTCCATAGGTGCGGATCAAGACGCCGTCGGCGCTGAGCTGGTCCAAGTCCCGCCGGATCGTGTCGATGGAGACGCCGAAGCGCTCTGCGAGCGCGCTGACCGTGACCTGCCCGGCCTCTGCGACGTATGCCGCCAGTTGGGCTTTACGTCCTGCAGGTAGACGACGCTGCCGGTCGTCCTCGTTAAGGGTCACTGACCCTCCCATCTCTGCGGTAGTTGCGCTACGGCTCAGTGCAACAGAGGAGTGATACAGGTCCAGAACTGCAGACTACCGCATGATGTTGCCCCTTCCAGGCAAGATGCTGCCTACTTCGAGGATCCGGCGCTGGAAGCCTCCTGGTCCAGCACACCTCTCCCCGTTCGCATGCCGGACTCTGCGGTTTCTAGCTGGACTTTGCACGACTAGGTCTTGTGGGCCCGCGTCATGCGTTGTTAATGTGGCGGAAACCGGCAAAGACCGGTAATACCTGTACAGCAAGGAGGTCGCGATGACCGGAGGCAGCACCCGGTTGCAGGGCCGGACGAGGCGACTACTCGGGATCATGGCGGTGGCGATGATCGGTGCCACGGCCGTGGGGTGCGGTTCCAGCTCGGGATCGAGCGCGGGATCAAGCGGGGACGGGACCGTCACGCTGGAGTTCGCGCAGTGGTGGGCGCCGGAGCTGCCGGCGGGATCGTTCGACAAGCTCATGTCGGAGTTCACGGCGCAGAACCCGAAGATCAAGGTCAAGCTGCTGAGTGGTCCGTACGCGTCCACGAAGCAGCAGCTGGTGTCGGGAGCGGCGTCGAGGACGCTGCCCGATGTCGTGGGCCTCGACGGCGCATGGGTGAGCGACTTCGCCAAGCAGGGCGCGATCGCTGATCTGTCCGAGCTCATGACGGCTGCGAAGTACGACTCGAGCCAGCTCGCGAGCCAGATTCAGATCAAGGGGAAGACCTACATGATCCCCGTGGTCAACTTCGTCTACCCCCTGTTCGTCAACAACGATCTGCTCGCGAAGGCGGGGATCAAGACGCCTCCGAGCACGCGCACGGAGTTCCTGGAGGCGGCCAAGAAGATCAGCGCGCTCGGCGGCAACGTCAAGGGCTGGGCCCTGCCGCTCGACACCGCTGTTCCCAACGGCGTCCAGAACGACGTGATGTCGTGGCTGTGGGCATCGGGCGGCAGCATGCTCACCAAGGACGGGAAGCCCGACCTGACCGGCGCGGGCGTCAAGAGCACCGTGGAGTACGTCAAGAGCCTGAACGACGCGGGCGTCATCGCGCCCGGAGCTCTGACCATGAAAGAGCAGGACAAGGTCGAGAAGTTCTCCACCGGCCAGATCGGCATGATGATCGACTCCTTGGCGCACATCACGCTGATCAAGAAGAACGATCCGAAGCTGGACTTCACGGTGGTGCCGATCCCGGCCGAGGACGGCTACAGCGGCAAGCGCGGCATCCCGTACGCGTCCTGGGGCATCGGCGTCGCCGAGTCCTCGGAGCACAAGGCCGAGGCGTTCAAGCTGGTCCAGTTCCTGATGGACAAGCAGGCGAATGCGCAGCTGAGCACGCTGGCGAACGGCTTCCCCGGCAACAAGACGGCCGAGCCCGACTTCAGCAAGAGTGACTCGCTGTTCAAGACGGCCTTCGACATCTACAAGGCGGGGTATCCCGCCAACGAGTTCGTGGGGTTGCCGAAGTCCGAAGACCTGATGCGCAGCTTCGATGAGCAGCTGCAGCTCGTGCTCACCGGCAAGCAGAGTGTCGACGAAGCCCTCAACAAGGCGCAACAGGCCTGGGCACCGGTGCTCTGACCTTCCGTACTTCGTGGGCCGCGCCGACCGTGCGGCGCGGCCCCGAGCCAAGGAGACATCGATGGAAACCGCGAAACTCGATCCCGCGGCCTCCCGGGGAGCCGCAAAATCGGCATCGGGATCCTCTGCGGGCCGTAGGAGAAGGACGCGGCCCTTCCCCGTGCAGCGTGTTGTCCCGTACGGCTATCTCTCGCCGACGCTGATCTTGATCTTTGTGTTGATGATCATCCCCATCGCGATGGTGATCAGCTATTCGTTCAAGGACAACGTGATCGTCGAGCAGAACCCGGTCTTCGCCGGCCTCGCCAACTACACCACGGTGCTCACCGATCCCGATTTCCTGGCGGCGCTGAAGAACACGTTCATCTTCATCACCGTGAGCACTGCCGCCCACCTCGGCCTCGGGCTGGCCTTCGCGACGATGCTCAACACGCCGTTGTTGAGCGGAGTGACGAAAGCCATCTTCCGCATTGTCTACATCCTGCCCTGGCTGTTCACGGTCGCCGTGATCGCGGTCATCTGGCGGCTCATGCTGGACCCGTCGGGGGTGGTCAACTACATCCTGACCACGATCGGCGTGATGCGGGAGGGAGTGGGCTGGCTCTCCGACCCGAACCTGGCGCTCTGGGCGTTGACGTTCATCAACATCTGGGCCGGCTTCCCCTTCTTCATGATCAGCATCCTCGCCGGGTTGCAGGGAATCTCGCCCATTCTGTACGAGGCGGCCTCCGTGGACGGCGCGAGCTCTTTCCGCCAGTTCCGCAATGTGACGCTGCCGCAGCTGAAACCGGTACTGCTCAGCATGGCCGTGCTCGATCTCATCTGGACCTCTCAGCAGTTCGCCCTCATCTGGATGACCACCGGTGGTGGCCCGCTGAATGTCACCGAGATGCTCAGCACGTACACCTACAAGCAAGCCTTCAGCAGTTACGAGTTCGCCACCGCGTCCGCCGCCGCCGTCATAGTCCTGCTGCTCACGATGATTCTGGCCTTCTTCTACGTTCGCCTGCAAAAGGAGAGGTGATCACCCGTGCTCACCCGCAAAAGGCGGCGCCTCGGCGCGAAGATCGCCGTGCTCACAGGCTTGTGCGTCGGCGCGGCCTTCGCCGGCCTTCCGGTCGTGTGGATGCTGTCGACGTCGTTCAAGACCAACGGGGAAGTCTTCCAGGTCCCGCCGCGGCTGATCACCGAGAACTTCTCGTTCGACGCCTACGGAAAGATCCTGGGCGACGCGGCGCAGCTGAGGTTTTTCGTCAACAGTTACATCGTCGCGCTTTCGGTGACGGTGTTGACATTGTTCGTGGCGATCCTCGCGGCGTATGGATTCAGCCGCTACAACTTCCCGCTGAAACGATCCGTAAACGCCGTGATCGTCACCGTTCAGGCTGTGCCGCCAATCACACTCGTCATTCCCTACTTTGGCCTGGTGGTGGGGCTCGGCCTGTACAATACTTATCCGGGATTGATCCTCACGCATATGGTGTTCACCCTGCCCTATGCGATCATCATGATGACGGCGTATTTCAACACCCTGCCCCGGGAACTGGATGAATCCGTCAAGGTGGACGGGGCGTCGAGCTGGACGGCTCTCTGGCGGATCCTGGTGCCCATTTCGGTTCCCGGGCTGGTCGCCGTCGGCGTCTACACCTTCATGATCTCGTGGAACGAATACCTGTTCGCGCTGACCCTCACCCGTACCGATGACATGCGAACCGTGCCCATCGGTATCCAGCTCCTGATGGGCCAGCACTCCTACGAGTGGAATCAGATGATGGCCATGAGCATCCTGGGGTCCATTCCGGTGCTCGTGTTGTTCCTCCTCTTCCAACGGCGATTCATCGGCGGCCTCACCTCCGGCGCGGTCAAAGCCTGACACTTCATCCCCGCCCCCCAGCGATAATCTACTGATCAGAAGGAGAAATAGAGAAATGCTGACGACCGGCAAGGTGCTCCTGGCTGTCGCGCACGAAAGAAACTTCGCCGTGCCCGCCTTCAACATCAGCGACTACGCGATGTTCAACGGCATCGTGGACATCAGCGAGGAGAAGAACGCGCCGCTTTTCATCGGGATCCACCCCGACGAGGTGCGGCACATCGGCGTGGACGTGATCGCCGCGATGACCCAGCGAGCCCATCGCTCGTCCGTGCCGATCTCGATTCACTGGGACCACGGCGCGACTTATCAGGAGATGCTGACCGCGATCCGGATCGGCTTCACCTCGGTGATGATCGATGCTTCGATGAAGTCCTTCGAGGACAACATCGCGATCTCCAAGAAGGTCGCTGAAACCGCGCACGCGGTCGGCCTGTCGGTCGAGGCGGAGCTGGGGACGATCGGCAAGACCGACGGCGAGGCCGAAGACGGCAGCGACGCGATCATCTACACCGACCCGGCGGACGCCGTGACCTTCGTGCGGGAAACCGGGGTGGACAGTCTCGCCGTGGCCATCGGCACCTATCACGGCCTCTACCCGAAGACCCTGAAGCCGGAGCTCAAGCTCGACCTGCTGAAGGAGATCAAGGATTCAGTCCAGATCCCGCTCGTGCTGCACGGCGGCTCGGGCAATCCCGACGACGAGATCGCGCAGTCGGTCAAGCTCGGCATCAACAAGATCAACATCTCCAGTGACATCAAGGCGGCCTACCACATGAAGATGCGCGAGGTCCTGGCCGATGAGAGCCTGCGTGAGCCGAACTCCATCCAGCCGCCGTGCATCGAGGCGATGAAGGTGGTGGCCGCGCAGAAGATCGACCTCTTCGAAGCGGCCGGCAAGGCATCTCTGTACTGACATGACCAGCCATGTAGTCCTGGGCTTGGGGGGATGCGTCGACTACGAACTCAAGCTGTCCTCGTCGACCTTGGAGCGACTTGTCGACGAGTACCAGATCCGCAATGCCGAGCTGACTTCATCGCTCACCGTGACCAACGAGCGCGAGCTGGTCATTTCGATTCTCAGCTATCTCAAAAAGGGCGGAGGAGGCGAGCACTTCGTCGCCTCCTCCGAATGCCTGAGCGCATTCGCAGGGCGATTCCCCAAACGAACGACCCTGGGCGGAACCTCCGTTCGGGCGGCGATGGAGATGAGCCGGTTCGGCGTACCGTCCACCCTGCACCTGGTCAGCATCAACGACATCGTCCGCCGCCTGCTGCCGGCAGGCTGCGACTACATCTGCAGCGGCGACGAGGACACCTTCTATCCGCACCTGATCGTGCAGTACGACCAGGACATGCGGGTTCGAGCGGGTGACATCGACATCCGTGCGCCATTTCCGAACAGGTTGATCTACGTCAACGACCCGGCGAACGAGTCCATGCTGCTTAGTGGCGAGCTGGGCTCGTTGCTTCGCGACGCACGGGTCTTTCTGATCTCGGGATTCAATGCGATACGGGACCGGCGAACACTTGACCTGCGTCTGTCCACGCTGAGAAGCCACATGCGACAACTTCCGGCCGAGGCGGTCGTCTACTACGAGGATGCCGGATTCCACGAGCCGGGCCTCAGCCAACGGGTCCGCGACGCGCTTCTGGAAGTCGTCGACATTCACGGGCTGAACGAAGACGAGATGCAGTCGTACCTGGGCTACGCCGTCAACCTGCTCTCCGTGACGGAGGTGGCGAGCGCCCTCGAATCGCTGCGGGCCCTCATTCCCGTGAAGACCCTGGTGGTGCATACCAAGTACTGGTCGGCGGCATTCGGCGAGAGAGCCGGCGAATACGCGGAGCCGCTGAACGAGGGCATCCTGATCGCCAGCACCCGCTACAGCCACGGCGATGAGTACACGAACGACCACTACGAACTCATGCGGAACCGGGCGAGGCGAAAGGAGTCGGTGGAGTTCGCCGCGGCTCTGGAAGGCCGAATGGGCGGGGTTGTTCGTTGCCTGCCTGGCTTCGATCTTGATGTTGCCGCGCCCACGACCATCGGGCTCGGCGATGCGTTCGTCGGCGGTTTCCTCACCGCGGTCTCCCTCGGCAGTTCGACCCCGCCCCTGACGACCGGTCGCCAGGATCAAGATCCGCGAGTGCCATAGGACGCGCACCACACGAGCCGCGCCTCAATGGCGACGGCTCCCAAGTGCTGGGACTGCGGAGCTGCGGCGCCACTCTCCAAGGGCGGCGCCACAGCTCGTTTCCAAGCCTTCTCGCTCAGGCGACAACGGCACCGCGGCCGCCGATCAGGGCCCCCATGCCTCTATCGCCCCGCCTTCGAAGACTCGAGGGCCATCGTGGCGAGGTGGCGGCCGATGCCGTACGTGTCGGTGTCCTGCACGTTGCTGAGCACGACGACCTCGATGTCGTCATCGGGCAGGTACATGTTCATCGCCGCGTAGCCCTGGAGAAGTCCGTGGTGGTACCGGAGCCGGTGCCCGTGGAGCCGGTCGACGGCCCAGCCGAAGGCGTATGCGGTCGACGGCAGGGTGAGGCAGCCGTTGGGGGGACACGGGGCCTGTGGCGTGAACGCCTGATTGACGGTGGCGGGCGGCGCGACCAGATCCGCGCCGAACGAGCGGTCCCAGCGGGCGATGTCGTCGACGGTGGCGTAGATGCCGGTCGCGGAGAACGCCTGGGAGCCGTTGGTGGGCGGGGCCGGTGATCCGACCGTGAAGTAGCCCTTCGCGTACCCGTCGGGCGGATTGCCCCTGCTGTAGCCGGTGTGCCGGAGATGCAGCGGGCCGGTGATCTCTTCCTGCAGTACGGTGCCGTACGGCTTGTGCGTCACCGCCTGGATGATCGCCCCGGCCAGGACGTAGCCGCCGTTGCTGTACTTCCAGTTGGTCCCTGGCTTGAAGTCCAGCGGCCTGTGCACGAACCGCTGGATGAGCTCCCGGGTCGTGGTCGGTTGCGAGAGCTCAGCGTAGAAGCCCGGCAGGTCCTGGATATTCACGATCCCGGACGTGTGCGTGAGGATCTGGCGGATCGTGACGGGCCGCCACGCCTGCGGGCAGGCCTCGATGTATGCCGGGATGAGATGCGCGCAGATCGGGTCGTCCAGGCCGAGCAACCCGCGGTCGCGCAGCTTCAGCATGAGCATCGAGGTGAACTGCTTGGTGACCGAGGCGATGCGGAAGACCGTGTCCGGCCGGTTGGGGATGTGCCTCTCCGCGTCGGCCGCGCCGGCAGCGGTACGCAGCAGCACCTGCCCATGCCGTACGACCAGCACCGAGCCGGTGAACTGCTGCTTTCTGGCCAGGTCCCGGACGTACTCGCGCATCGCCGCGGCGGTCCGATCGCCCCGCGGCGCCAGCGTGGTGGCCAGCGGATCCGGATTCTGAGTAGCGTGGCTCGTGACGGCGGATGCGGCGATGGCAGGAGGACCCGCAGGCATGATCCCACCAGTCAGAGCAGCCCCGACCGCAAGAAGCCAGACAATATTAGGAAATTTGGACATACTCTCCCCCGAGACGTACTAAGTCCTGAAATTGGACATTTATCCGAATCGGGCTGGTGTTGCGTGAGAGCGCCCGGCGGACTATTTTCCGAGGGCTTGGTTTCCGTACGCTGGGGCCGCAAACGGCGCTCGACACCTTTTTCCTGCCGCGTGCCTCTTTGTTAGTGCTACCCGATAGTCACGGGTCATCTCGGCAAAAAAATGTCGGCTATTTCCTGTATCTGCACCAGTCGCTTCGCGCCGACCCTGTCCGGGGCCGCCTTCGTTCAGGCGATGACGGCACTGCGGCGTTCGAGCAGCACCATCTCACGGGCCGACCACGTGGAACCCCGCTCTGGCGTGCAGGAAGAGGCCGGCGGTGTTCTCTGGGAGGATCCTGAGCCGTGAGGCGGTGACAATCGCTTTCATCGGGCCTTGCCGTAAAGAGTGACCATGAGAGGTCGCAGCAGCGCTGACAGCAACCTCTCTGCACGCCGACGCATCAGTGCCACCGTCCGCACGCGCCTGACCATGGTCTCCATCAGCCGAACAGGACGATGGCGCCGCTTGAAGAGCGGAAGGTCGGCCGTGCCTCTGACCACCAGCATTGAACAGCCAAGATGCCCCGAAGCGAAAGTCGCTCCGGGGGCGTTTTGTACTTGTGACAGCAACATCACGATGGAACGTGGGTTGGACCACGTTATGAGTCCCGCGCATCTTGCCGTCGAGATGGAGAGAAGCTTCAGGCGCTCTACGGCGATCGCACGGCGGCGCAGGTGTCTCGGCGGAGCACCTCGCCTTCGTCAAGGGTCACTGGTTGGTGACCCGGCTGATCGAAGCATGGCCGCGGGATCGTCCCGCGTAGCCGCTGACAGCAACGTCGGCCACCGTAGCGCTGGAGATCATTGGAGAGTTGGAGATGCGTAGCCAATTTCCCGGATCTGTGCCCCTTCAGTGGACCGGTGCGATCGGGGCTGCCCTTGGCGTCGCGATCGGGTCCGTCCTTCTCCGGGCTCTTTAAGAGGCCGCGGCCGAGGCGCACCAGCTCGTGATCGAGAGTGGGACATCACCGTTCAGGGGCTGGACGCACGGCGACAGACCTGCGCCACCTTGTTGCGGCGGGCGCGCAGGACGCCGTCCGGCTCGTAGTCGGTGCTGTGGCGGTGGAGCAGTTGGCTGGTCGCCTGGTCGTGGTGTTTGACCTTGCCCGCGCCACCGCGCGGCCAGTGAGCTCGTCTGCCGCCGGGATCGTCTCCAAGGAGCCGGGAGCGGCCCAGGTATCGATCAGTTCTGGCCAAACGCTTTTCAACGCCAGGAAGCGAGCGAGTTGGGGACCTTTTCGGTGATTTCCGAGAGTGCCCGGCCTTCAACATCATCGGCGCCAAGGGCTTCGAAACAGGCTTTCAGCGCATCGCGATCCACGTCATTCATCCAGAAATTTCACCACAGCCCTAAGATTTAGCGGTGGAGCAGACGGCAGCTGGCCGGCCAGGACCTGCGGCCCAGCGCTGTCGGCTCGGTCGCCAGCTGGACTCGATCTCGCGGCGTGTGTGATGTGGAGGGATGCCGCACTCGCGGAGGAAGCCCGGCGGCTCGAATGGGTGATAGGCGGGCGGTGGGCTCACATCATTTCCGCAGGATGAGGTGAAGGACCTGATCCGCGAATGGTATAGGCCCGATGGACGACCCTCATGGCCTTCCTATCGGGGGGTCACTGCGTGTCGTCCAGGCATTCGAGGTTTGTATGGAGCTCAGCGCCGCAGGCGGCCGACCTCCGCAGATGCCTCGGCACTCCGGCGAAGCCATGACCGACTCTACGAATTCTCCCCGTGCAGCCATGGCCTTCCCTCATATTGCCCAGCCAACCCTGTACGACTCATCGATCGCTGTGTCCTTCCTGGCTCGATATCCACTCCTATGCGGGTGCGGGCACGGCCTGTTGCTCAGCGGATAGATTCGGATCACGGAATTATGACATTTTGGCCATCCTGATCACTGCGGGTATGGACCGCACCCTGAACATCGACCAGACTGTCTGGTCGATAACGGGCTCGGGGGGATCATGAAGCGAACCATCATTGCCGGAATTGCGGTCGGCTTGACCGTCTTGCTGGCGTCCTGCGGGGAAAATCTGCTTCCGGTTGACCAGTCGGTAGGGGTGTCGCTGGAACATCTTCGGACGGTGCTTGGCAACTCGGCTATGGTCGCAAATCCCGAGTATCGCTTTGTGGGTCATGACCTCGAGCCCGTGCCGGAAGGTTACGAGTTTCAGTTCTTGGGTACTGCGCCGAAGCCGAACGATGGGCAGACCTTCTCTTTTGAATCACCGTTCAAAGCGTTGATCAGCCGGTCCGGAGAGGTACGGGATGTCACCAGACTTCGCCCAACTGGTCTGTCGCCCGCTATCGCCGAGTTCGGATCAGGTGTACGGCGGGTTCATGCGGAGAGTCCCCCGCATGAATTCAAGCGGGGGACGATGGCGACGGTCCTGATCGAATTCGAAAGGCCGGAGACGGAAAGGAGTCTCGGCATTGAGGATGGACCGTCAGAGGACGTGTTCTTGTCACGCCAACGGCCAGGAGCTAGGCCGATATATTGGTCGGGCCAAACAGGGTGTTCAACCAAAGACTTACCCGATCCATGCATTGACTATTCGTCGATCAGTCAGTTTCGTAGCTGGGTGTCGCAGCTAGCGGAGGCGGACGGTGGCGTACTGAGCAAATTTGGATTGAATCTGCCCGATCTCCGGCAGGCCGCAGCGGATGGATTGATCTATGGAATCATTGTCGACGTCTCACCCTATGCGCTAAGACGGCGTCTAAAGGGAGGAAATATTCGTGCTGTTTGGGTGGCAGAGGTTCGGATATGTTCCATCAAAAAAGAATGCCCGTAATTATGTATTTAGGTGCGCGTCGGCTTTGCAGACAGGCTGAACCATCTGGGCAGGCGCCGTTCGCGAAAGACCACAACTTGGCTCATGCCGCGACGATCGCTGACTCCGGTGTTGACGGGAACGCGTTGGGGTGATCGGGTCAGCAGCCTCCTTCGTCGGACCTGGCCGTCGGATGACCGCGGCTGAGATGGCGACAACAGTGAGGCTTTTTACATTGCCTGGTGGCGGGTTGCTGATCACAGCATGATCGCGAGCCTGGTGTTCGCCTGACGACGTAAGCAACCCCTGGTAGATGGATTGATCACCACAATCAGGGGCCTCGGATGCTTTCTATCGCGCCGCCGTCGATTTTTCGCGTTCAACGCTGAACTACATCGCCGGAGTGATCCGCCGCTACCGCAAGGCGATTGGGCCGGCCCGGCGGCTGCTCAACCCGGGACAGCAGGCGCTGCACTACCTGGTGCTCGACGGCACGCTGATCCGCACTGACCGGATCGCCGCAGAGCGTCCGTACTTCTCCGGCAAATACCGGGTGCACGACATGAACGTGCAGGTCGTCGCCTCACCGAATGGCACCACCCGGGGCCAGGCGGGGGCAGGGGCCGCTGCCGGGCATCCCGCCGATGCTGTATGTCCCGCGGGCCTAGGAGATACCGTCTGGCCCATGGGATCACCGTCCGCTGCGGATGTCCGGGAGCTGCTGGGGCGCGCGCGGCGGCTGCTGAACGACGCGCGAGACCTGATCGCCGAACACGAACGAGCGGTCACAGAGGTCCGCGCCGCTCTTGAACCGCTCCGCGAGAGGCAGGCCAGGGCGGAACTCGCTGCCATGCCGGTGTCCCGGCTGAAGGACGTCACCAGTGGCCGGCTGCGGATCGGAGCGCTGCAGGAGGCCGGCTACGCCACGGTGCTCAGCGTTCTGGAGGCGACGCCGTACGAGCTGCAGAAACTACCCGGAGTCGGACAGCAGACCCGATGGCAGGCGCAAAAGGCAGCCGAGCACATCGCGCGAGCCACGAGGCAGTCCTGCACCGCCCACATCGACGTCGACAACCGGGACGCCGAAACCACCCGGCTGCTCGTCGCGCTGTGCCGGTTGGTCGCCGTAGGCCCCGAACTGCCGCGCGCCCGCCGTACGGCCGACGCGGTCGTGCGGCGACTGAACGAGCTGATCCCACAGGCGCGACCCATCAGCAACTGGTTCCGCAGGCTCCTGTCCGGAAGCCGCCGCCGCACCCGCGCGGCGCAGGCCGCCGAGCAGCTCGCCGGCCTGCTGACCGACGAGACCGAGACCAGGCTGCTCATCGCCCAGGCCACCACGGACCTGCTGCGCCCGTCGCCGGACGGGACGCTGGCGTGGATCGATTTCGAGATCCGCGCGGCCGACTACTACAACCTGCTGGCGGAGCTCTCGGCGCTGGCGCCGTCGGATCGGGCCGCGGCCGAGGGCTTCCTGCCCGACGACCTGGCTGAGCGGGTCAGGGGGCAGGAGCTCGACGACACCCTGCGGCGGGTCTCGCTGCGCGGCTACCAGGCGTTCGGCGCCCGGTTCGCGCTCGCGCAGCGCCGGGTGATCCTCGGTGACGACATGGGCCTGGGCAAGACGATCCAGGCGATCGCCGTCCTGGCGCATTTACACGCGCGGGGTACGACGCATTCTCTGGTGGTCTGCCCGGCCAGCGTACTGATCAACTGGCTGCGTGAGATCGAGACCCGCAGTTCGCTCAAGGCCTACCGGCTCCATGGCGACGAGCGCCCCCTGGCCCACTCCGCGTGGCTCGAACGCGGCGGAGTCGCGGTCACCACGTTCGACGGACTTCATACGCTGAGCACCGTGCCGCAGGTGGGCACGCTCGTCGTCGACGAGGCGCACTACGTGAAGAACCCACAGACCCGCCGCTCCAAGGCCGTCGCCAGATGGTGCCACGACGTCGACACGGTGCTGTTCATGACCGGCACGCCGATGGAGAACCGCATCGAGGAGTTCCGCTCCCTCGTGAACCACCTCCAGCCCGGGTTGGTCGGCCAGGTCGAGCTGGGTGACACGCTCGATCGGGCACAGGCGTTCCGCCGCGCCGTCGCGCCCGCCTACCTGCGCCGCAACCAGAAGGACGTGGTCACGGAGCTGCCCGACCTGGTCCACATGGACGAGTGGGAGGAATTCAGCGCGGCCGACGCGGTCGCTTACCGGGACGCGGTGGAGTCGGGCAAGTTCATGACGATGCGCCGCGCGGCCTACGCGGTACCGGAGAAGTCCGCCAAGCTGGAACGGCTGCGCGAACTGGTCGACAAGGCGGCCCACGCCGAGCTCAAGGTCGTGGTCTTCTCCTACTTCCGCGACGTGCTCGCCGCCGTCGGCCACGCCGTCGACTCTCCGGTTCACGGGCCACTCAGCGGCGACCTGGAACCGCAACGCCGCCAGGAGGTGGTCGACGCGTTCACGGCGGCTCGCGGTCACGCGGTGCTGCTCGCGCAGATCCAGGCGGGCGGAGTGGGGCTCAACCTCCAGGCGGCATCCATCGTGATCATTTGCGAACCCCAGGTCAAACCGACTCTGGAAAGCCAGGCCGTGGCCCGCGCGCACCGCATGGGCCAGGTACGGCGAGTGCAGGTGCACCGCCTTCTCACGCCCGACAGCATGGACGAACGACTGCTGGAGATCATGCACGCCAAGGCCACGTTGTTCGACGCCTACGCCAGACGCAGCCACCTCGCCGAGTCAACCCCCGACGCCATCGACATCTCCGACGAATCCCTGGCCGACCGGATCGTCAGGGAGGAGCGAGAGCGCCTCACCACCACAAAACCTTCGGCCGCCGATGATCTCGTATAGCGCCGAAAGTCTGCCGCGACAGTCGCGGTCGGGCGGTTGTCGTCACAGCTGACCATATGAGACTTTCTCCGTATGGCGGCGACGAACCCTGGAGACGAGCTCGTCGGAAACCCGGCAGACAAGACGGTCGCACGCCCGATGCCCGTCACTCTCAAGGCGGCTCAATTCATCATCACACTCGAAGTGGCATTCGGCCTGGTGGGCCTGGCGCTCATGCTGGTCGGCTTCTTCTCCACCTTCGAATGGGGCCTCCTGCCCGGCCTTGCTCATGCAGGAGGAAGCACCGCCCTTTTCGGCTGGCTGCTGAGCCGATGGTCGAGCCGCCGAACGTATCTACGCTGGGCGATCATCGCCGCGCATCTACTGGCCATCGGGGCCACCATTCTCGACCAGGTCCTCTTCTCGAGCGTGACATGGCATGCGGTGCTCGGCGCTCGCATACTCACCTGGGCCGTCGTCGTACTGCTTCTCCTGCCCTCGGCTCGGCGCTGGTTCAGCGAGCCCCGTGCTTGATGCCGCAGTCATGCCCTCTTGGGCAGGACGGCTGCGCGTATTCGCCCCGCCCTTGTGATCAAGGGCTCATCAGCGCCCGTGTCGGTTCTTCGGTAGCCAGTCGGCGTGAGCGGCCTTGAGTCGATCGCGTTCGGTGACATCGGCCATGCTGACATCGGCGCCGCCGTCATAGGGGTGATAGAGGCGACGCATGTCGGTGTCCATGATGATGACGCCGTTGCACAAGTAGTCGGCGACCGCGCGTAGCAGCGGATCCAGGATGTACGGTTTCCAACGCTGCCGGCCGACGTGAACGTGCATGGTGCAGACCGGCTCTGAGTCGTCGTTCTCCCGCATTCTGGTCCACAGGCGCGAGCCGGGATTGAGCGCGTGCGCGTCGAAGGCGACCGGGTCGGTGAAGCCCTCATCCATGACGTAGGTGACCGTGGTGACGTACACCTCCTGGCCGGCGAACATCTCGGTCAGGACGGTGTTGTGGCGGTGCAGTATCGTCTGGTATTCGGATTCCGTATCCGCGTGGCGCTTGGACTCCGGCAGACTGTGGAAGCGCACCCAGCAGTCAGCGTCGAAGCTCAGCTCGTAGCCGATTGGCGGACAGTCCGGCCAATGGGATCGCCATAGTGCTGACAGTTCGGGTAAAGCCGGATCCGGTAGTTCGCGCATCGACATGTTTCCAGGGTAGGGGCGCGAGGAATGCACCGCGATCTTGCTGATACGGTCCATCTCGCCCCTAATGAAGTGCTCGAATGCGGAGAGCTGTCGGCGCCGGGCAGGGCCACCGAATTTTCATGATGGCTCATGCTTGCTGGTCGGGCTGAACGATGAGCGTGTAGTCAACGCCGGTGCGGAAATTGCCGGAGGACCCGCGGATGGTCAGTTTGTGACGGCCGGGCTTCAGAGCTGGGAGGCGCGCCCACACGCCGCAAGCGTAGGACGTGACGGTCCCCTCCTCACCGGTCAGCGGATTGCCGGCCACACCCGTTATGGCGACGTTGTCGTCCTCCAGTCGTTCCGGCGTGATCACCTTGCCGTCAAGGGTCGCCTTGCCCGTCGACGTGGCCATGAACTCCCTGCATTGCTCCTCGGTGCCAACCTGATTCACCAGCGGGAGGACCACCGGTCGTCCCGCAGGTACGTTGCATGTCCGCTGAATGGTGCCGCCGAAGGTCCCGGCGAGAAACCACACATCCTTTGGCTGGTTTCGGTCGCAGAACTCTCCGGTCGTGTCCGTCACGGGGTTGGTGCTCTCGTCTTCTGAGGCTGCCCACGTCCACCAACGTCCCTGGATGCTCTCCGAAACTGCGGCCCTCGGTTTAGAGGACCCGATGCCGTTCGCGTCGCTGCTTTGGACCACCCCGCATCCGGCGGCGATATTGAGGGTCAGCAGAAGTGGAACAGCGGATCTGAGTGACATGCGGAAATCATAGACTCGGCAAACCCTGCTGTGGCTAGCGAATTTAAATGGCTCGGCAGGGCATTTCCTGCCCTGTAAAGCAGGTGTGCCAAAGACGGTAACTCTTTCAGATTTGTGGCTGCTCCGTCAAATCGGCCAAGGTGCGAAGAAACAGTAAGAGACGGTGCGCCGAACACGGGAGGGCTGGGGCGATCGGCCCAGCTATGTGGTGGTGCGAGGGGCGATCTGGGAGATGCGCTGATGGGACAGGCCGAGCACGCTGCCGATGTCGCGGGTGGTCCAGCCCTTGTCGATGAGGGTGCGGACGGCATTGCGGAGGGCATCACGCTCGGCGTGGAGGCGTGCGGCGCGCGCATCGCGGACGTCCGCCGTCACGTGTGCCGCTTCCTCGTCGGCGGGGGTGAAGAAGAAGCCGACAGTGTCGGGGTTGTACTTGAGTAGATCGAATATGGCCGCCATGGCATTGACCGCGGTTTCTCTCCAGGTCGCGCCCCGAACCTGGATGACGTGGCCGCCTGGAAGATTGTCGGCTGTGGCGGTCCAGCGCTTGCCGGTGCGGGCGAGGGTGGCGTGGTAGGTGGTCGTGATCTGGAGTTCGAGTTGATCGGGGTCTTCGGGAATGTCGGGCTGGTCCAAGATCGATTCGCGCCACGCTGCCCCAAGGACGCAGGTGCCGATCGGCGTCTGGATCTCGGCGGGCTTCTCGACCACGCGCTGATCTTCCTGGTCCCCTTTCCGCTCCGAGCAACGGGTGTGGCGCTTCTGAGGCGCTGGCCTTTCAGGGGTTGTTTGTGGGTGGGGTACGAGTTTTCGCCCTCGTCGATGGCATGCGCCCGGTCACCGCGGCTCAGCTCGCGCGTGTGTAGCGCATCAACCGTTTGGTGGATTTTCGGGTCAGCAGCATTCGCCTTCAGCATGACCCGGGAGGTCGATTCGCCCCGGGCTCGGGAAAACGATGCTTGAGCCATGGCAGTCATCGAGGTCACGGACCTGCGCAAGATGTACGCGGACCTGACGGTTCTGGATGGGGTGTCGTTCTCTGTGGAGGAGGGCGAGATCTTCGGCATCCTCGGCCCGAACGGCGCTGGGAAGACCACCACCGTCGAGTGTGTGGAGGGGCTGCGGCGGCCCGACAGCGGGACGGTCAAGGTGCTCGGGCTCGACCCGGTCAAGGACGGGCCCAAGGTGCGGGAGGAGATCGGGGTGCAGCTTCAGCACACACAGCTCCCGGAGAACATCAAGGTGTGGGAGGCGCTCGACCTTTACGCCTCCTTCTACGCCAGGCCGCGCGACTGGCGTGAGCTGCTGGAGGAGTGGGGGCTGGCGGACAAGCGCAACGGCCGGTTCGGGAAGTTGTCCGGTGGGCAGAGGCAGCGGCTGTTCATCGCGCTGGCGCTGGTGGGCAATCCGCGGGTGGCGTTCCTCGACGAGCTGACCACGGGGCTGGATCCGCAGGCTCGCCGTACCACCTGGGAGCTGATCAAGCAGGTCCGGGCGAGCGGCGTGACGGTGGTGCTGGTCAGCCACTTCATGGACGAGGTGGAGGAGCTCTGCGACCGGGTCGCCGTCTTCGACCGCGGCCGGGTCGTCGCGCTCGACACCCCGGCCGGGCTGGTCGACGGGATCGACGCCGAGCACCAGATGCGGTTCACGCTGATGGCGGGGGACATGGTCGAGCTGGGCGGGCTGCCCGGGGTGACCGGCGTGTCCAGGACGGGGGACCGGGTGGTTGTCACTGGGAGCGGCGACTTCGCCACGGCGGTCACGGCGCAGCTCGCCCGCCACCACGTGCTGGTGAGTGACCTGCGCATCGACAAGCGCACCCTTGATGACGCGTTCGTGGCCTTGACCGGCCGCTCGTTCGACTCGACCAAGTGAGACCCGGCCGAGAGTCCGGCCCCTGGTCGAGAGTCCAACCTCCGGCCGAGGGTCCGCCCCCGGCCCCCGGCCGAGAGCCAACCCCCGGCCAAGAGGCTGACCCGGCCCCCGCTAAAGGCCGAGCGTGCAAAGGCCGAGCACGTAGGAGTCCGCCCGTTGAGGTCCGGTCTGTTGAGGTCCGCATGGCTGCGGGCCGCCTGCTGAGGTGCGCACGGCTGATGGCCGTCCGGTTGGTGCTCGGCGCCCTGATGTCCCCCTGCCCCCCGACCACGTACGGAGGAAGATCATGACCAAGCTTGCCATTGTCGAACTGAAGCTGCTGACCCGAGAGCCCGGCGCGATGTTCTCCCTGCTCATCCCCCTGTTCATCATGGTCGTCTTCGGAAGCTCGATCGGCCCCGGTGACACCGTGCTCCTGCCGATGGCGCTGGCGATCGCCGTCGGCCTGGTGGGTCTGTACATGCTGCCCACCACCATGGCCACCTACCGGGAGCGGGGCATCCTGCGCAGGCTCTCCACCACACCGGTACGCCCGGCGAACCTGCTGGTGGTCCAGCTCCTCCTGCAACTCGTCCTCGCGCTCACCGCGTGCGCTCTGCTGGTGACCGTCGCCGGCACCGTGCTCAAAGCCCACCTGCCCGCCCAGGTGCTGCCCGGGGTGCTGGTCTTCGTGTTCGGTACGGCGGCCATGTTCGCCGTCGGCCTGCTCATCGCGGCCCTGGCCAAGAACGGCCGGAGCGCCAACGGGATCGGGGTCCTGCTGTACTTCCCGATGGCCTACCTGGCCGGACTCATCCAGCCCGCGGATCAGATGCCCGGCGTCGTCGCCCGCATCGGCGAGTTCACGCCTCTGGGCGCGTTCCGGCAGAGCCTGCGGGACGTCTGGGACGGCGGCGCTCCCAGCCCGGTCCTGCTCGCCGTGATGGCCGCGTACGCTGTGGTCATCAGCATCGCTGCGGCCAAGTTCTTCCGCTGGGAGTAGTGAGGTATGACCGGGCGGCTCGACCGATGGGAGCGGCTGCTGGAACGCCACATGGCGGCCGCTCCGTACGTCCTGCTCGGCACCTCCACGGTGCTCTCCCTGCTCACAGGCGGCAGGCCGTGGCCCATGCTCGCCCTGGCCGCGCTCGCTGCAGTGTGGATCTGGCTGGTGCCGCGGGGCGTGCTCTACGTGGCCGGGCTGGTGGTGCTGATCGGGGTGCTGTGTACGCAAGGGGTGTGGTTCGCGAGCTTCTTCGGTTTCGCCGGATATCTCCACTCGTGGCAGTACCTGAAGGGGAAGTGGCGGTTCGCCGGGGTGACCGTCACGGCGGCGATCAGCGTCGCGACCTACAACGGCGGTCTGCCCGAGCCCACCCCGACCGGGATCCTGGCCTTCCTGTTCTTCGTCGTCGCCATCGTGGCCCTGGTCGGCCTGTTCAGCTTCGTCGGCGAGGTCACGGCTGAGCGGAGCGCCGAGCGCAAGCGGATGGTGGCGCAGCTCGAAGCCGCCATGCAGGAGAACGCCGGGCTGCACGCCCAGTTGCTGGTCCAGGCCCGCGAGGCAGGCGTTCACGACGAACGGCAGCGCATGGCCGCGGAGATCCACGACACTCTCGCCCAGGGCCTGACCGGCATCATCACCCAGCTCCAGGCGGCGCACCGGGCCGAGGACTGGCGGCGCCACGTGGACAACGCGATGGGGCTGGCGCGGGAGAGCCTGGCCGAGGCCCGGCGTTCCGTGCACGCGGTGGGGCCGGGGCAGCTGGAGGCGGCGCCGCTGCCCGACGCGCTGGAGCAGGTCGTCACCCAGTGGGGGGAGCTCAACGGGGTACGTGCGGATCTCACCGTCACTGGTACGGTCCGTCCCATGCATCCGGAGGTCGAGGAGACGTTGCTCCGCACCGCGCAGGAGGCCCTGGCCAACGCGGCCAAGCACGCCGGCGCGTCCCGGGTCGGGCTGACCCTGTCGTACATGGAGGACCTGGTCACCCTGGACGTGCGGGACGACGGCGCCGGGTTCGACCCCGAGCGGGTCGGTGACGGCGGCGGCTTCGGCCTGACCTCGATGCGCAGGCGGGTGAGCCGCCTGGCGGGCACGCTGGAGATCGAATCCGAGCCCGGCCTCGGCACCGCGATCTCCGCGAGCGTCCCGGCGGTGGCCCGTGGGTGAGGGTCCGATTCGGTTGCTGATCGCCGATGATCATCCCATCGTGCGCGACGGCATCCGCGGCATGTTCGCCGGCGACCCCGACTTCGAGGTGCTCGGCGAGGCCGGAGACGGCGTCCAGGCCGTCGAGCTCGCGCGGGCGCTGACCCCCGACGTGATCCTCATGGACCTCCGCATGCCCAGGATGGACGGCGTCGCGGCGATCAAGGAGCTCGCCAGGCTGGGCATCGCGGCCCGCGTCCTCGTGCTCACCACCTACGACACCGACAGGGACGTCCTGCCCGCCATCGAGGCCGGAGCCACCGGCTACCTCCTCAAGGACACCGGCCGCGACGAGCTCGTCCGCGCGGTCCGTACGGCGGCGCGGGGCGAGGCCGTGCTCTCCCCATCGGTCGCCACCCGGCTCCTCGGTCAGGTTCGCGCGCCAGCCGACCCGCTGAGCGCCCGGGAGCTGGAGGTGCTGCAGCTCATCGCCGACGGCGCCACCAACCGCGAGGTCGCCACGCGCCTGTTCATCAGCGAGGCCACGGTGAAGAGCCACGTGCTGCACATCTACACGAAGCTCGGCGTCAACGACCGGGCGGCCGCGGTCGCCACCGCGTTCCGGCGCGGCCTGCTCACCCTGGAGAACGGCTGACGAGCACAGGAGTGGCAAACCGCATCCGCGAGAGAGCGCTCTCTTGACAATCGGCGTGATGTTGCCGGATGGTTTCCGTAAAGCTACGTCCAGTGGATCCGATGAGGTAATCCGTATGGTCCGCAGCACCCCCCGTTTCAGAGCGTTAGTCGCCGTCGGCGCCGTTCTCACCGCGCTGCTCGCCCCCATGACGGGCACCGCCAACGCCGCCCCCGCCCCAGGACCGCTGGTCTGGTCCGACGAGTTCAACGGAGCCGCCGGCAGTGCCGTCGACCAGTCGAAGTGGCGCTTCGACCTGGGCGGCAGCGGCTGGGGCAACAACGAGCAGCAGTACTACACCAACAGCACCCGCAACGCCGCCATGGACGGCGCCGGCAACCTGGTCATCACCGCCCGCCGCGAGAACCCGGCCAACTACCAGTGCCACTACGGCACCTGCCAGTACACCTCCGCCCGCCTGCTCACCGCCGCGACCTTCACCAGGGCCTACGGGCGGTTCGAGGCACGCATGAAACTGCCGCGCGGCCAGGGCATCTGGCCGGCCTTCTGGATGCTCGGCAACGACATCGGATCGGTCGGCTGGCCCAACAGCGGCGAGATCGACATCATGGAGAACATCGGCCGCGAGCCCAGCACCGTGCACGGCACCATTCACGGCCCCGGCTACTCCGGCTCCGGAGGCATCGGCGCGGGCTACTCGATCGGCGGCGCGTTCGCCGACGCGTTCCACACCTTCGCCGTCGACTGGTCCCCGAACCTGATCATCTGGTACGTCGACGGCGTCGAGTACCAGCGCCGGACGCCAGCTGACCTCGGCGGCAACCGATGGGTCTTCGACCACCCGTTCTTCATGATCATGAACGTGGCGGTCGGCGGCTACTGGCCCGGCTACCCCGACGGCACCACGACCTTCCCGCAGACCATGTCGGTCGACTACGTCCGCGTCTACGCCTCGCCCACGAGCGGGTCCGGCGGCCAGATCACCGGCATCGGCGGCAAGTGCGTCGACGTGGCCGGCGCCGCCACCGCCAACGGCACCGCCGTCCAGCTCTACGACTGCAACGGCACCTCCGCCCAGAGCTGGACGTGGAACGGCGACGGCTCGGTACGCGCGCTCGGCAAGTGCATGGACGTCACCGGCGCCGCCACCGCCAACGGCACCAAGGTGCAGCTGTACGACTGCAACGGCACCGGCGCCCAGCAATGGACCTACGACTCCGGCACCCGCCGGATCGTCAATCCCCAGTCCGGCAGATGCCTCGACGCGACCGACGCCAGCTCGGCCAACGGCACCCGGCTGCAGATCTGGGACTGCGCGGGCAGCGCCAACCAGCAGTGGACACGCGCGTAGACAGTAGGGAGAAGGGCTCCTTCCGGCACTCGGAAGGAGCCCTTTCATAAATGCCGGAATTACGAGAACGCGCTCTCTCGATGCGCTGGTGACCCGGTACGGGCGGGTGGCGCCGCTAGGCGGAAATGCCGGGCACTCCCTAGTCTGGTCCTCCCTGGAAGGAGGGGAGGGAACCGGTGGAGCTCCGGGAGATCGAGATCCTTCTGACGCTGGCCGAGGAACTGCATTTCGGCCGGGCCTCCGAGCGGATGTACCTGTCCCAGTCGCGAGTGAGCCAGACCATCCGCGTCATGGAGACGCGCGTGGGCGGCCGGCTGACCCCGCTGTACCCGCCGCTGACCCCGGCGGGACGCCCGATCACCCGCCGCCACCCGTACGATCTCGGAGAACTCGGGGCCGCCCGCGGCGAGATCGTCCATCCGACGGGGGCCTCGCTCTCCGACTACTACACGCATCCGGGGGTGTCGGTGATCCCGTTGCGCGGGCTGCCGCCGCTGGGGAGCGCGCTGGTGTGGGCGGCCGAGCGGGAGACGGCGGCGGTCCGCGCGTTCGCCGAGGTGCCCGGGCGGCTCAGCGGCGCCTCCAGCGCCTGGCCGGCCACGGGCTCGCCCAGCTGAAGGACCAGCCAGATCCGCGTACGGTCGCGCAGCACCGCCGGATCGGCCAGCGGGTCGCCGTCCACCACGACCAGGTCCGCGAGCTTGCCGGGCTCGACGGTGCCCAGCTCGTCCAGCCCGAGGGCGCGGGCCGCCGTGGCGGTCGCCGCGACCAGCGTCTCGGCGGGGCTCATCCCGTGCCGGACCATGCGCACGACCTCGACGGCGGCCTCGGAGAACGGCTGCCAGTCGTGGCCGAGCGCGATCGGCACGCCGGCCGCGCGGGCCGCCGCGAGCGTACGGCCCGCCTCGGCCAGGTTGTGCTCGGCGAGCTCCACCAACGGCGGCGCCCACGCCGCATGAGAGCCGTCCTCGGACAGGCCCGCGACGCCGTAGTAGCACGACAGCGTCGGCACCAGGATCTGCCCGGACGCGGCCATCATGTCCAGGAGGTCGGGACGCCGGTGGAGGTACATGCCGTGCTCGACGGTGTCCACGCCGTGCCTGATCGACAGCTCCGTGCCGGGCAGGCCCTCCGCGTGCGCCGCCACCCGGTACCCGAGCCGGTGCGCCTCGTCCACCAGCGCCGCCATCTCCTCCGCGGTCACCTGCGCGGGCCGCGGGTCCTCCAGCTCGACCGAGCGCGCCCCGGTGGACATGATCTTGATGAAGTCGGCGCCCCGCCGTACCTGCTCGCGCACGGCCTTGCGCATCTCGTCCGGGCCGTCCGCCTCCCGGTACATCCCGTCGAAGAACCGGCCGCCGGGCGCGGTGGCCGACACGATCCGGCCGCAGGTCAGCAACCGCGGCCCGCGGAAGGCCCCGTACCGCATCGCCTGCCTCGCCGAGACCACCGCGTCGCCGTACGAGCCGACGTCGCGCAGCGTCGTGAACCCCATCCGCAACGTCTCCCGCAACCGCGCGGCCAGGAAGTGCGCGGTCACGTCCGGCCACAGCGGTTCGGCCCCCTCGGCCGGCGCGGGCGGCGTCGCGAACACGTGCGCGTGGGCGTCGATCAACCCGGGCAGGACGGTACGGCCCGCCACGTCGACGACCTCCGCCCCGTCGGGCACACCGTCGCCCGCCCGCCCGACCAGCCTGACCACCCCGTCCTCGACGAGGATCGCGGTGGCCGGCCGGACGGGGCCGCCGGTCCCGTCGAACAGCCGGGCGTTCGTCAGCCAGACACGGCCGGGGCGGCAAGGGGGATCTGAGAGCCTCATGCCCTTCATCGTGGGCCGACGCCGGCGCCGGAACAACGGCGGACCGCTCACCCCATCCATGAGCCAGACTCATCGACGGCATGCGGAGATAGCCTTTGTCCGCCTCCTGCGCGGCGTGGCCACCGCCGCGCCGCAGCCCTGGGAACTCGCGGGGCAGCTCGGGAGGAACCTCGTAGAGGTGCTGGTCATGGCCGTGCTGTTGAGCCGGTTCCAGATCCGCGCGCGGCGCGAGGCCGTGGGATTCGGACTCCTGGTGGTGTTCATCCTCTCCACCTGGCGCCCCGCGACCTCCTGAGATCCGGGGCCGCCGAAGCGGCCCCGGATCGCGCGGTCACTGGCTCGTGCAGACGGATCCGTTGAGGGTGAAGACGGCGGGCAGGACGTTCGGGCCGGAGTAGTTGCCGACGAAGCCGACCGTGGCGGTGGCCCCCGAGGCGAGCGCGCCGTTGCCCGCCTCGTTGACGACCTTCACGTCCGACCCGGTCTGCGTCCAGACGCCGCCCCAGCCGCTGCCCAGGCTCTGCCAGCTCCTGGGCCAGGCGAAGTTCAGGGTCCAGCCGTTGACCGGCGCGCCGTTGTTGGTGATGTCGATGGCGCCGACGTAGCCGCTGGCCCAGTCGGTGGTGACGCTCAGCCGTACCGAGCAGGAGCTGGAGGCAGGTGTGCCGGTCGTGAACGTCAGCGGCGGGGAGGCCCACGACAGGCCGCCGCCGCTGTCACGGGCGATCACGTTGACCGTGTAGCGGGTGCCCGGCTTGAGGTTGGCCACGGTGAGCGAGGTGCCGGAGGTCTCGCCGAGCTGCTCGCTGACGGCCCCGTTCTGGCGGTGGAGCTCGTACTTGGCGATGGGCCGCGCGCCGGGGGAGGCGCCGGACCAGGAGATCGTGGCGGTCCTGTCCGTCACCTGCGTGGCCGACGGCTGGCCGGGGGCGCCGGGCAGGCCCGTCTGCGGGGACGCGGGGTGCAGGACGAGGGTGGTCAGGGACAGCGGCGGCAGCGTCTGGGCGGTCGCGGTCCCGGTGGCCGACGTGGTGATGCCGGTCGCGCCGTTGGTGTGGGTCAGCACGGTGGGGGCGCCGGCCGCGGGGGTGTAGCCGGAGTAGTCGATCGCGACGGGGTACGACGTGTCGTTCGAGGTGTTGATCAGCATGACCGCCAGGTCCCCGTTGGGCCGGCGGGCGGCGTGCGCGACGACCTTGGCCTGGTCGGTCGCGGCCCGGACGAACTGGTCGCCAGGCCGGGCGAACCTGCTCACCATCTGCAGCGCGTAGTACGGGGCGAAGGGCGTGTTGAGGGCCGGTTCGCAGACGCTGTTGTCGGAGGTGCACGTGCCGCTCGACAGCAGGCCGAAGTCGCCGTAGTCGGTGTGCCCCTCGACCTGGGTGACGGTGCCGATGCCGTTGTGGACGTTCCACCAGTCGACCGTGAACACCCCGTTGGCCAGCAGCGTCGCGTACGCGTCGGCGGCGGCCAGCGCGCCGGGCTGGGTGTTGGTGCCATTGCTGCTGGACCCGGTGTTGAACTCGGTCATCGCGATGCCGATCCGCTCCGAGCCGGGCCCCACGTACTTGGCGAGCTGCTGGCGGGTGAGCTGGATCATGTCGGTCACGTGGCCGGCCCTGTCGAGGGCGCCGGGGTACCAGTGCACGATCACGAAGTCGATCTTCGATCCGGCGTTCGAGAGGACGACCTTGTTCCAGGTGCCGCTGTCGCCGTCGGCGGTGATGGCGTCGGGCCAGTTGGCGGCCGTGGTCAGCACCGCGCCGATCTTGATGGTCGGGTCGACCGCCTTCATCGCGTCCGCGTAGGCCACGACGTTGCGGGCGTACTCGGCCGGGCTCTTGTCGGCGTGGTTGTCGGCCTCCCAGGCGGAGCCGTAGTGGCCGTTGCCGTAGTTCTCGTTGCCGATCTCCCAGTACTTGATGCCGTAGCCCTTGGTGACGTTGGCCTGGCGGACCCAGGCCGCGGCCTCCTCGGCGGTGCCGGTGCCGTAGTTGGCGGTCACCATGGCCTGCGCCCCGGTACGGCGCACGCCGCGCATGAACGTGTCGAAGTCCGTGTTGGGCGCCACGTAGCCGCCGGGGGCGGTGTGGTCGGCCCAGTGGTAGATGTCGGAGTACGACCCGCCGGGATAGCGCAGCATCTTCACACCGGCGTCCTTGAGCCGGTCGGCGGTGTCGTCGGTCCCGAGATTGGTGTCCCAGATCGCATGGTTGGAGCCGATGCCGGTTCCGGGAACGGTGGCGAGAGCGGCGCGCGCGTTGACGGTCACCGCTACCGGGGTGACGTCGTCGGCGTACGCCGCGGGGGCGTTGAGTGCGGTCAGCGTCAGCAGGAGGGCGGACGCGGCTCGTAACAGCGTGCTGGGCATCGGCGTACCTCGCCATGGATAGCGGAATTCACTCGACGCCTCCTCCTGACCAGGAGGCATCATGATCATGAGGTCCGCCGCCGCGCCCGTCAAAAAACGCTGAAACTTTCATGGCGACCTGCGCCGCGCCCGCCCGCACCTCGGACCGCTTCTTCGAGGTGTACGCGGACGCGGCCATCCGGGAGATCATCTAGTTGTACTTGTACAACCTCGTGGCGACCCGCCGGTTGTGGTTGAAGAGCGAGGCACGGTACATGCTGACGGCGAGGTCCCCGTGCTCGGCCTTGCCGCAGGTGTTCGTCCCTGCCAGCTGGTGGATCTCGAATCGCGCGGTCGGGTCCCCGGCGATGAAGTATTCGGCGCGGGCCTGATACTGGTCGGCGCTCGTGTCGCAGGCGAAGACGACCGTATTCCGCTCGTTGAAGCACAGGGTGGCGGCGCCCTTAGTGGAGGTGCACGCCTTGGACCGGGACCGCGCGACGGCCGGGGTGACCCGCGTTTCCCGCTTTATCGGATATTTCGTGACGCTGCGGACGGTCTTCCATCGCCCGACCCGCACCCGGTGGTTGCCCTCGTAAACCGCCGCCCGGAACGTCACGATCTTCCCGATCTCTCGGTTGCCCCGGACCTCGCCCTTACGTCCCAGGTTGTGGATGACGTACTTGGTGCCCAGGTAACCGTTGAGGTAGTACTCCACGGTGGCGTGGCGCTCGTCGTTCGCCGTGTCCTCGATCGTGATGCCCGGACGGTCGCTCCCGTCCGGCCCCACGCAGGCCTCCGCGCCCTTGATCCGTAGGCACTCGGGCTCCGCCGCGGCGGGCGCGGACACCGGCGTGGACACGGCCACCGCCGGAACGGCCGGCCGGGGCTCCGCCCTGGGCGCGGGCTCCGTCTTCGCCGCGGCCCCGTCAGCGCTGAACACGGTGGCCGCCACCGCGACCACCGCTATGAATGTACGACCTAACGCCACTCCAACCTCACCAGCCTCCCGAGTCACGCGCGCTTTGTCTGGGTGTGACGCGAAAGATGCGGGAAAGGTTCCGGGTTGCGAACGTTCAGTCGCCGTTCACTGACGATCGGGTCCTGGACGTCAGCGTGGCCAGCGTGAGGAGCAGCGCGCTCTGGGCGAGCATGCCGGGGGCGAGCGGCGGCGCCTGGCCGACCGACTTGGTGAGCGCGTACCACCACTGGGTGAGCGGGGAGAGGGCGTCCCACGTGGGGTCGGCCGCGCCCGCGCCGTGGTTGACGGACACGTGCATGAAGACGCCGTACGCCGAGGCGAGCAGCACGACGACCGCGATCACCCGTACCGCCGTGACCGCCCGGGCGGAGTCGCGCAGGGCGAGCAGCACGAGCGCGGACCCCAGCAGCGCCAGGGCCACCCACGGGATCAGCTGCACCGGGCTCTGCCAGTGGCGCTCGAAGGCGAGCTCGAGCGCGGCGCCCAGGATGCCGATCGCGACGAGCGCCAGGAGGCCGAGACGCACCACCGCAGGACCCGTCGAGCGGGCAGCGGGCTTCACCGAGGTCGAGGTCATGCGGGACCACCGTCCGATACGAGCGAGGGGGGAATGTCCGTTCTGCTTAACGTTCTCCGGGATCCCTCAGAGCTTCCTGTGCGGATTCTGAAGATCTCGTGAGAATGACCGCCTCGAACACCTGCGCCAGCTCCGCCGCGTCCTCCCCGGCGTGATGCGTGTGCGGCAGCCCTTCGAGCCCCAGCCGCCGCTTGATGGTCCGCTTGCCCGACTGGGACCACTCGCAGCCGGTCTGCCCCATCCAGTAGCTCCGCAGGTCGACGCCCGAGCCGGTCACCCCGAACGGGTTCTTGCCGGTGAAGCGCACGAAATACCAGTGCACGAACATCCCGTCCCACACCGCGGGCGCGGCGAGGAACACCGGGCGGCCGACCTTCCGCAGGCCGTCGACCCAGCGGGCGGCCGCCGCCATGGCCACCTCGGGCGCGGGCGCCTCGCGCAGCAGCCGGTCGCGATCCAGCCCCGAGACGGCCAGCGCCTCGGGCACGAAGTCGTCGGAGATCGGCCGCAGCTCCGTGTAGAAGGTCAGATCGGGCCGCTCTGCGACGGCCATCCCCAGGGAGATCATGCTGTACGGGCCCGGGATCGGCCCGTCGGCCTCCACGTCCACCGCGACGTACATCTCAGGAAGTCGGGACACGGCTGAAAGGGTAGCTGCACGACATCTGCACCACATCCGCACACCCGGCTGGTGGATCCGGCGGGGCCGCACGCGGTGTGCTCGAAGAGCAGCCTAGTGGGGGAGGCGTCGCGTATGGACGAGCCGATCGTGGATCCCGCCGCCTCCCGGCGGGAGCGGTGGCGGATCTTCGGTGTCCGGGCGCTGCTGCTCGGCCGCCGGGACCCCGCGCCGCCGCGGTGGATGAGACGACTGTTCGCCGCCGCGGCGGGGGTCACGGGGCTGAGCGGGGCGCTGTTCGCCGTCGGGGCCCTGCGGACCGACCACGAGTCGGCGGCGATGGCGGGCCTGGTGGTCTTCCTCGTCACCCTGTTCTACATCGGCCTCTCCCTGCCCGAGCCGGAGCGGAAAGGCGGCGAGCGGCACGTCTGTCCCACCGAGCTGGACTCCCCGGCCCTCACCCTGCTGGCCCGGGCCAGACAGGCGGTCATGGAGGTGACCGGCTCCCGGGTGAACCGCCTGGGGCTGCTCGACACCGTCGCCAACGACGTCGTGCTCCCCGAGCGGATGTGGCACATCGCCCGCCTCCTGCGTACGCAGACGGAGCTGCGGGCCGAGCAGGCCGAGGCGCGGGCGGAGATGATGACGCCCGAGCTGGCCGCCGTGCTCGAACCCCAGCGGGAGGCCCTGCGGCGATCCGTGGCGGCGGTCACCGAGCGGGTGTGGGAGCTGGAGGTCTACGCCGGCCGCGTCAAGGCGGCCGACTCGGCCCTGCGCGCCCAGGAGCTGCAGCAGAGCAACGACAGGTATCGGGACCTGCTGGCGCAGACCGGCGACGCCGAGGGGCTGCGCGACCTGACCGAGCAGGCGGACACGCTGGCCAGGAGCCTGCGCGAGGCGGTCGAGGCGGGCCAGACGCTGGCGTCAGAAATCGCGCCACTCGTCGAACCATGACCCGGCCTCGCCCGCGGGCACGCCCGCCCGCGTCGCCAGCGCCACGAACGCGTCGCCCGCCTCCTCCCGCCGCAACGTGTCGATCAGCCCGTGCCGGCCGTCGAGGTCGTTGAGCCTGTCGACGAACTCCCGCAGCGTCTGCCTGGCGTCGGCCACCCCGCCCGGATCGTCGGCGCTCAGCCGCCCGATGGCCTCGGAGGCCACGGTGTACGCCCGGCACGCCGCCGCCCCCGCCCGCCGGTCGTCGTCGACCCAGTTACGCAGCGGATTGTCGATGTTGGCGGCCAGCCACTTGTCCGACTTGGCCCCACGCAGCCGGACCTCTACCGACGAGCCCCGGTAGCGCTGCTTGATGGGCCCGCTCTGGCTGCTCCTGAGCGAGGCGACGCCGAGGTGCCGCAGGGCTCCGCCGGGCGGGGGCAGCATCGACGCCTCGACCCCGTACGCGTCGATCAGCTCCAGCGTGTGCAGCCTGGGGAACGCGGCCGTGCCGGTGAGCCCGCCGTGCGGGCGCAGCCACTGGATCCGCAGCGACTCCAGCTCGGCGAGCCCGTCCAGCGCCATGAGCGGCACGTCGCCGGCCACCTCCAACGCCACCTCGCGCACCCCGCTCAGCCCGGCGGGGACGCCGGAGCGGGTCGTCAGGCGGATCCACCGCCCGCCGGCGGCGGCCGTGACGAGCTCGGGCGGCGGCCCGTCCGCGCCCAGGCGCAGGCGGGTCAGGGTGGGCGGCAGGACGAGCCGGCGCGGCGAGCCCTCGGCGAACGTCAGCTCGTTGAGGTGCGTCCCGCCCAGATCGACCTCTTCGGGCGGGCCGGCCCAGTGCAGGGCGGTGACGATCGGCCGGGACGACAGCGCGGCGGCGAGCCCGCGGTCGGGCCCGGCCCAGGTCAGCGAGGTCACCCGGGGGAGCGCGTCCAGCCCGGCCCAGCGCACCTCGCCGTGGAGCTCCCGCAGGTCGAGCCCGGAGACCATGGCGGGCCTGCGGATGCGCCGGGCGCCGAAGTCGGCCTCGATCTGCCCGGGAGCGGCGTTCTTGTAGGCGGCCTTGACCTCGTCGGGCACCCGCAGGTCCCACTGCCGCTGGAGGACGACCTGGACGCTCAGGGCGGGCCACCCGCCGTACGCGCTGGTCGAGCGCAGCATGCCGGCGCCCACCGGAAACCGCCCGAGCCAGACGAAACCGGGAGGCAGCGGGGCGGAGGCGTCGACGGACAGGATCTGGGGCACGCCCTCCCAGCTGTGGTGATCGATGATCAGCGGGCCGGCCCCGCGCAGGTCGTCGAGCGCGGGCACCGCGTCGGAGTGCCAGTCGAACACGCACACCGTCAGCTCGTCGCCCGCCGCCGTCACCTGGCACGCGCCGAACCCGCCGAGCGGCAGCGGCATGGCCACGACGTCACCGATCTCCAGCATGCCCGGCAGGGTAGCAACAGCCGGCGACAACCCCGTGGAAAAGATTTCCCCCACAGGGGATCATTGCCGCATGGACCTACTCGCGGCCATCGCGGCGATCCTCGCCCTCGTGCTCAACGGCCTCATGGCAGGGGTCTACTTCGCGTTCTCCACGTCGGTGATGCCGGCCCTCGACGCCGTCGAGAAGGACCAGGCGGAAGCCGTCATGCGCAGCGTCAACCGGAAGATCCTCAATCCGGCGTTCCTGTCCACGTTCACGCTGGCGCCGCTCATCGCGCTGGTCGCCGGGATCCTGCTGTTCGTGGCCGGGCCCGGCAGCCTGCCGGGCATCCTGGCCGTCGCGGCCGCCCTGGTCGCCTTCTTCGGCTCGATCGTGGTGACGAGCGTGGTCAACGTGCCGCTGAACAACGCGATCGACGCGGGCGAGCTCGACTGGGCCGGCTACTCGCCGCGCTGGACCCGCTTCAACCACGTGCGCGGCTGGGCCTGCGCGCTCGCCGTCGCCCTCCTGGGCGCCGCGCTCTACGTCTGGGAGTGATCCGGCTTGTGCCGCTGGTAGTAACGGGCGACGCGGATCCGGTTGCCGCAGAGCGTCGGTGAGCACCAGCGGCGGCGGGGGTGGGCCGGGAGGAAGAGCAGCCGGCAGTCGGGGGCCTCGCACGAGCGCACCTTGCCCACGCCGGGGTCCGTCAGCAGGTCCACGGCCGCCTCGGCGAGCTGCGTGAGGAGGTGGCTCACAACCGCGCCGTCCCGCCGCGTGACGCTCGCAAAGACGACTCCCCGGGGCTCCAGCTGAGGGTACGGCGGGGCGAGCCGCAGGGCGTCGTTGATCGCCGCGATCGAGGCGGGCGGCGCGGGCACGGCCTGGCGGGCGGCGTCCAGGGCCGCCTCCACGTGGCCGCGCAGCCGGCGGACGGCGGCCAGGTCGGCGGCCGGGAAGGGGGCGTCCGGCAGGGTGAGGCGGTCGGACTGCCTGGCCAGCCAGTCGTTGAAGTCGGCGGCCCGGGCCAGGGCGTCGTGGTCACGGGTCCGCGTGTTGACCAGGTCCAGGGCCAGGGGCTCACCTGTCAGCAGCTCCATGCCGCTAATGCTACAACCAGGCGTTGACCCATTAGATCATCCGACCGGCCCTCGCCACCTCTGGCTACGCCGGCATCGCCCGCCCGCGCTGGTGCTCTGGGGGCGGGGAGACGCGATCTTCCTCGAACCGGGCGCCCACGCGTAGGTGATCGCGGGCTTCCTGGAAAGGACGACCATGGGAAAGGCGACCACGTGACGAAAGCCCCACGGTTGCCCGTGGGGCCCGACGAGCGTGAAGGAGGATCCAGCGCGGGCGCCGGCCCTCGTCACGTCAACCAGGAACGGCTATCGACGGCCGGGAGGACGGTCGTCGTCGTCGTCTCCGGCGCCATAGTCATCGGCGTAATCGGCATAGCGATCCGCCAGCTCATCGTTGAGGTCGTCGGCGTCGTCATTGCTGCTGGAGTCTCCGACCCCGAGTTCATCGCGAAGACGGTCAAGATCCGTGCCACCGCTGTTGTACTTCAGCTGGCGAGCAACCTTGACCTGCTTGGCCTTTGCTCGGCCGCGCCCCATTGGCTCGACCCCCTCGTGTGGGGTCGTCCCCGACCCCTCGTCGCTAACGCACCACACACTGACGCCGCTTCTCTTTGGGCGTCAGCCTATCGTTCGCCTATTACCGTACCTGTTTTGTGCCCAGCTCGGTACGCCGTATGGGCGTGGGGCGTCAGTGGCCCAGCCAAATGGCCCGAATACGCCCGACTTCCGACATTCTGCGCTCGGCTAGCCTATCCGCTGCGACGGCGGGAGGAACGCCCTCATCGGCAGCGATTCGGAAGATCTTCAGAGTCGTGTCGTAGATCTGGGCGGCCTTCGCCCTGGCTCGTTCCATGTCGAAGCCCTCGATCTCATCCGCGACCTGGATCACCCCTCCCGAATTGACGACATAGTCGGGCGCGTAGAGGATGCCGCGCTCGGCGAGCTGCTTCTCGACCCCCGGGTGGGCGAGCTGGTTGTTGGCCCCGCCGCAGACGATCTTCGCCCGGAGCCTGGCGACCGTCGCGTCGTCGAGCGCGCCGCCCAGTGCGCACGGCGCGAACACGTCGATGTCGGATCCGGACAGCTCGGTCGCGTCGGCCACCACGTCGACCTCCGGGTGGCGCAGGCGCACGCGGTCGACGGCCTTGGGGTCGACGTCGCAGATCACGACCTCGGCGCCGTCCTCGCGCAGGAGATCGACCAGGCGGTGGCCCACCTTGCCGACCCCTTCGACGCCGACGCGCTTACCGTGCAGCGACGGCGTTCCGTACACGCGCTCGGCCGAGGCCCGCATGCCCTGGAACACGCCGAACGCCGTGAGGATGGACGAATCCCCCGCCCCGCCGTGGGCCGGTGAGCGGCCGGTCACGAAGCGGGACTCGCGGGCGATGACGTCCATGTCCGCGCTGTAGGTGCCCACGTCGCAGGCCGTGATGTAGCGCCCGCCGAGCGACTGCACGAACCTCCCGTACGCGCGCAGCAGCGCCTCGTTCTTGTCCTGCGCCGGGTCGCCGATGATGACGGCCTTGCCGCCGCCCAGGTCGAGGCCGGCCAGAGCGTTCTTGTAGGACATGCCCTTGGAGAGGTTGAGCACGTCGGCCAGGGCCGCGCTCTCGCTCTCGTACGGATAGAAGCGGGTGCCTCCCAGCCCAGGGCCCAGGGCCGTGTTGTGGATGGCGATGATGGCACGCAGGCCGCTCTGCTCGTCGGCGCAGAACACGACCTGCTCGTGGACGTCCTTTTGGGACGAGCCGAAGACGTCGGTCACGGTAGTGACTCCCTGTCCGGTCCGCCGCACCTTTGCGGCGGAGATCACCTCACAGCGTAGTAAGCCCCACAACGGTGCACGCAGGTTCGCTTCATGACACGATGCCTCCGTGCTGCCCTATGCCGCCTACCTCCGCGTCTATGAGCCACTGACCGCGTTCGCCGAACCCGAGCGCAAGGTGTGGGCCGACTACGCCGACTCACGTGATCGCCCGCGCCGCGCGAACGCGCTCAATGCGGAGCACGGCGAGTCGGTCATGCGCCTTCTCGGCATGCCCCCTCAACCCGTTCCCGCCCAGGAGAGCCCCAACGCCTATCTGCGGCGTGTTGAGGACCGGCTGTACGTCTGCCCCTGGCAGACCCGTTTGCGTTCGTGGCTGGCGTTCTCAAGGCTGCGTGGCAGCACTCCTGTGAAGATGATGGACCGCCTGGTGCCCAAGGCGATCGCCGACCAGGTGGCCGACGACTTCGACCGTTACAAACGGCAGGGCGGTTCGTCCGCGTTGCGTACGCACATTCGCACCACGGCGTGGCATGTGCCGCCATCGTGGTTCGTGCCGTTTGATGGAAACGAGCGCTGGCTGGTGCTCGGCTCCGCCAACCCGGGACAGGACGTGACGACCGCTACCGGACGCAACCTCATCTACGTCACCTCCATGGCACAGGCCAGGAGGCGGGCGGCCAGGGCGCTCAACGTGCTGCGCAGGCATCTGGGCGACGTGTCCGCCAACTTCGACGTGGAGGACGTCGCCAGGTGGCTGGAGGAGTTCCACCCGCACTCGCTGGTCGAGCTCGACTACGGCGGCCTCGTCCACCTCATGGACGACGACGCGTTGCAGGCGGATCAGTCCGTCGCCGAGCTGTCGGCAGCTCTGACGGGCCTGGACACGGGTCAAGAAGAACTTGCCTACGCCATGTACCAGAGGGTGATCCTCCGGTGGAAGTCAATGCAACAGCTGGAATCTGCCAACTGAGGCTCAATGCGACCGTCTGACCTGCATGAGTAGGTCACGTCTCACGGCTGCTCTCTTCTGCGAACTGAGTAGTTTGCCGTTTTCACTGCGATACCACGAACCGTGTCGCTAGAATCACCGAGCGTGACATCGCCACGGGGGCGGGCAGTTGGGTCAAAGAAGGGCTCGCCAATCGCTCTGCGTGGCGGTATGGTCACATCGGGTGATGCCGCATATGGCTCAGAAAAGCCGCACGCTCTGTGCCATAGGGGGACATCCGTGACACGCGCAAAGGCAGTCACAGGATCGCTAAGCCGGTCCACACGGAGGAGAGGCCGCACAAATGTCAGCTCGTACACCCGAGGCCGAGCCACTGCTCACGCCCGCTGAGGTCGCGACCATGTTCAGGGTCGACCCCAAGACCGTTACGCGGTGGGCCAAGGCGGGTAAGTTGACGTCGATTCGCACCCTCGGCGGTCATCGGCGTTACCGGGAGACCGAGGTCCGGGCACTGCTCGCGGGCATTCCGCAGCAGCGCTCGGAGTAAGTGAGGGTCGTCACGGATCCTCAGGGGGGTTGGGGGTGAGCCAGGCCGACGGCCTGGTCCACCGCTGTGACGACAAAACGTCGCATGGGAGAGTTGGCGCCGCCCGCCCGGCGCCATCCTTCCGGGCTTACCGATCCGGGCTAACTGAATCGTTCCAGCAGCCTGGCCACGTCGCCGTCGTAGGCGGCGGCCACGCGCAGCAGCGCGCCCATGTGGTCGACGAGCATCTTTTCCAGCGTCGGTCGCTCTATGTCACGATGCTCCAGCCAGTCGAGGCCGGCCGTCTCCACGGAGGCGATCCACGACCGCAGGGTCGAGCGCAGCACCGGGCTGGCCTCCTCGACGCGCATCTGTTTCAGGATCTGGCGGAAGAGCCGCTGGCGTACGCCGTCGACGATCTCGCCGACCTCGCCCGCCCTGTTGGCGGGCCCCCCGCGCAGCAACGCGGCGAACCCGGCCGCGTGCTCCTCGACGAAGTCGAAGTAGCGCTTGAGCCCTGAGGCCAGCTCTTCGACCGGCCGGCCGCCCTCATGGGGGCGAAGCCGGGACTCCAACTGCTCCGCCGCGCTCTTCAGCGCGGCCACGTAGAGCTCCTGCTTGCCGCCGAAATAGTGGTAGACGAGGGCCCGCGAAGCGCCCGCCGCCGAGGCCACGTCGTCGATCGAGACGTCTTCCGCGTCACGGGTGCTGAACAGCTCGAGCGCGGCCGCCATCAGCTCCTCGCGACGCCGGTCGACGCTGAGCCTGCGCCGCGCCGGCCGCGCCGTCTCGGCTGGCTTCCCGGGTGTCACCCCTGCACAGTAGCCGACGCCGTGCCGCCCGTTCCCCGGGTCGGCCGACCACGATTCCCTGAGCGAAAGAGTGAGAAGGCCGTACCCTGCGGCGAACTCGATCGTTTGGTCAGACAGGTGCCCATATCCGCATCGCGGGGGAGACACATGTCAGGACCGCCCGTCAACACTTCCACCATCACCGAGCTCAGAGAGGTAGACACGCTGCCTCGGCCCAGACCGACAATCCGCAACGTCGCCGAACGAGCCGGCGTCTCGAAATCGCTGGTCTCTCTCGTGCTGCGCGGATCCCCGCACGTGAGCGAGCACCGGCGCCAGGCCGTGCTGCAGGCCGCCCGCGAACTCGGCTACCGGCCGAACGCGGTCGCGCGGAGCCTGGTCGAAGGCCGTACGCATCTCGTCGGCGCGCTCGTCGCCGACCTGCACAATCCGTTCTACGCGGAGTTCCTCGACGGTCTGCAGGAGAGCCTGCACGGCGACGGCCTGCGCATGCTCATCGGGAACAGCCAGTGGGACCCGGCGTTCGAGGACGAGGCCGTCGAGGCCTTCCTCGAACTCAGGGTGGACGGGCTGATCCTGCTGGGCATCGCGCCGACCAGCGAGACGCTGATCGAGGCCACCGCCTACACCCCGACCGTCGTCGTAGGGGAACGTGACATCGAGCTCGACGGAGTCGACATCGTGGTCGACGACGACCAGCTCGGCGCTCGCCTGGCCATCGATCACCTGGTCGAGCTGGGCCACAAGCGCATCGCGCACATCGAGGGCCGGCGCTCCTCGCGCTGCGAGGGCTACCTCGTGGCCATGCGCAGGCACTCGCTGGCGCCGTACATCATGGTCGAGGCCGCGGACTCGACCGAGGAGGGCGGCAGGGAGGCGGCGATGGCGCTGCTCACCCGCGACCCCAGGCCCACGGCGATCTTCGCCGCCAATGACGTGGTCGCGCTCGGCGTGCTCTCAGCCGCGAGCGAGCTGGGCCTGCGAGTCCCGCAAGACCTTTCGGTGGTCGGTTACGACAACACGCACCTGTCGGCCTCCCACCACATCTCGCTCACCTCGGTCGACCAGCCCCGCCGCACCATGGGAAGGTCGGCGGCGGCGCTGCTGAGCGACCGGATCGGGGACCCCGCCAAGGTCTCGCGCCTGCGCGAGATCCGCCCCGAGCTGATCGTGCGACGTAGCACGGGTCCGGCCTAAGACGAATGAGAAATCTGCAAAGCCGGCCGCCGCTGTGGCGAGAATCGCGCGCACGACAGTAGGGCGGCGGTCTGCTGGAGCAGGTTTCTTGTTCGCAAAGCCCCAAGGCTGGGTCAAGCCGCGCGGAGAAGCGGCCGCGCGGCTGTTTACTCGTCAGGGTCATGCTAATTGTGGCCGGATTCGGTCCGGTCACGGTCTGATCCGGGGGAACAGTCATGCGTGATCCGGAACTAGTGTCTTGCGCCCAGCGCGCGGCGGCCGAGCTCGAGCGCGCCTGGGGCCACTGGCGGGCGGGGAGGGGGCGGGGCGTCGACGGCACCGCGGAGTCGGTCGCCAGTTACGTCGCCCACTCCCTCGACCACCCGTGGGGCCGGCCCCGCGTCGTCCTCGGGCTCGACGCCGAGGACGCGCGGGAGCTGGCCGCCCTGCTGGAGCGCCAGGAGGTCGGCGAGCGCGTCTGGTGAGGGCCTTAGGACGTACGACTCCCCTCCACCCGCCGTGGTCGGCATAAGACGGGCTTGAGCTCCGGGTTTGCCGTAAGTTGGATCCCATGCGTGCTCTGCCAGCCTCAGTCCTCGCCGTTTGCGGCCTGATCGCCTCCGCGTGTGGCGGCACCGGCACCGGTGACGCCGCGGCAGGTCAGGCCGCTCCCGCGACCAGCGCGGAGCAGACCGCCACGGAGCGGACTCCCGTCCAGGAGCAGACCGCCGCGGAGCCGACTCCCGCCACGGAGCAGACTCCCGCCAAGCAGTCCCCGCTCGACGACAAGCCGCTCGAGGGCAAGGTCGTCGTGATCGACCCGGGCCACAACGGCGGCAACTACCGTGACCCCAAGGCCGTCAACCGCATGGTCAACGTGCTGACCAAGTGGAAGCCCTGCGACACGACGGGCACCGCGACCAACAACGGCTACAGCGAGGCCGCCTTCGCCTGGGACGTCTCCAAGCGGCTCGTCAAGATCCTCGAAGCCCGCGGGGCCACGGTCAAGCTGACCAGGGAGAGCAACGACGGCGTGGGCCCGTGCATCACCGAACGGGCCGCGATCGGCAACAAGGCTCACGCCAACGTCGCGATCTCCATCCACGGCGACGGCTCGGCCCCCGCCAACCACGGTTTCCACGTCATCATGCCGAAGAAGATCAACGGCCCCGTGGACAAGGTCGTGGCCGCGTCGAGCAGGCTCGGCATCGACGTGCGCAACGCGTTCGCCAAGGGCACGGGCCTGCCGTACTCCACCTATGTCGGTCGCGACGCGCTCGACTACCGCAGCGACCTCGGCGGCCTCAACCTGTCGACGGTGCCGAAGATCCTCATCGAGTGCGGCAACATGCGCAACGCCGCCGAGGCGGCCAAGTTCCAGGACCCGCGTTTCCGGCAGAAGATCGCGGTGGCGCTGGCGAACGGATTGCAGCACTATCTCAAAGCATGATTCCTCGCCCAGAGCTGCTCAGCGATCTTTCCGGTTCCTTCCAGCTGACCTCGGGCGCGACCGTGTCCGGCGACCTGGTGGACGCCGTGCGCCTCGCGCTCCCGCTGCTCGACCTGCGGCCCGGCGACGCGGGTGAGATAGACGTCCGGCGGGATCCGGCGCTCGGTGAGGAGGCGTACCGGCTGACGGTCGGCTCGCGGGGCGTCGAGATCGTGGCCGGCGGGCGGGCGGGGGCGTTCTACGCGGCGCAGTCGCTGCACCAGCTGCTGCCGGCCGCCTCCTATCGGTTCTCCGGCGGGGCCTCGTGGTCCGTTCCAGGGGTGCGGATCGAGGACGCGCCGCGGTTCGCCTGGCGCGGGCTGCACCTGGACGTGGCGCGGCACTTCTTCCCCAAGCGGGAGATCCTCCGCCTGCTCGACCTGATGGCGATGCACAAGCTCAACCGCCTCCACCTGCACCTGGTGGACGACCAGGGATGGCGGGTGGAGAGCAGGGCGTACCCGCTGCTGCACGAGGTCTCCTCGCACCGGCCGCGCACGGCGACCAACTTCTGGCGGGAGCCGGACACGTACGACGACCTGCCGCACGGGGGCTACTACACGCTCGACGACCTGGCCGAGATCGGCGCGTACGCCCGCTCGCGGTGCGTCACGATCGTCCCCGAGATCGACGTGCCCGGTCACGCGTCGGCGATCCTGGCGGCCTACCCGGCGCTCGGGGCCACCGGGGAGCCTTACGACGTGCTCGACCGGTGGGGCATCTCCTCCGCGATCCTGTCGCCGCTGCCGCCGACCGTCGAGTTCCTGACCACGATCTTCGACGAGCTGATCGGGGCGCTGGGGGAGACCCCGTACGTGCACATCGGCGGCGACGAGGTCGTGCTGGACCATTGGGGCGAGTCCCCGGAGATCATCGCGTACCGCGACTCGCTCGGGCTGGCCACCTCCAACGAGCTGCAGGCGTGGTTCCTGCGGCGGCTCGCGGACGCGCTGGCCGAGCGGGGCGCGCGGGCCGTGGTGTGGGACGAGGCGTTCGTCAGCGGCGGGCTGCGGGAGGACACCGTGGTGATGCCGTGGCGCGGCATGGGGGTGGGCCGCCGGGCGGCGGCGGCCGGGCACGACGTGGTGGCGACCCCGGTGTTCCCGCTGTACTTCGACTGGGCGGAGGCGGCCTCGGCGGACGAGCCCATGGCCATCGGCGACGCCATCACCGTCTCGGACGTGGCCGCCTTCGAGCCCGCGCCGGCCTCCTGGACGGAGGAGGAGCGCGCCCGGGTCCTGGGGGCCCAGGCACAGCTCTGGAGCGAGCGGGTGCCCGACGCCCGCATGGTCGACTACCGGCTGTGGCCGCGGGCGTGCGCGCTGGCGGAGGTCGCGTGGGCCGGTCCCGCAGATGGCTCCACGGGCGGCTCCACGGGCGGCTCCGCGGACAGCTTCACGGGCGGCTTCGCGGGACGGCTGGAGGAGCATCTGGGGCGGCTGGACGCGCTCGGGGTGGAGTACCGCCCGCCGGCGGGGCCGCACCCGTGGCAGCGGCGGCGCCCGCACCGGCCGGGCGTGTTGCGTGTCCACGAGGCGATGGGCCACATCGAGAGCATGACGCACGACGCGGAGTCGACCCGCCCCAGCGTGTGAGTCAGAAGGCCGGGCGGTCGTTGAGGATGCGCTGGAACAGGCGGCAGTCCTGCCACCTGCCGTCGATCTCGAGGTAGCGGTCGGCGGTGCCGTACGGCTCGAAGCCGGTCTTGACCAGCACGTTCTGCGAGGCCGCGTTGTCGAGCAGGGTGCTGGCCGCGATCCGGTGCAGCCGCAGCTCCTCGTCGGCCAGCCGGCACACCTCCCGCACGGCGCCGGTGGCCAGGCCGCGCCCGACATAGTCGCCGTCCACCCAGTAGCCGAGGTCGGCGCTCAGCCAGGGGCCGCGGACGATGCCGCTGAGCGTCGCGCGGCCCACGATCTCGTCGCCGTCCGCGAGCACCCACGGCATCGCCCGGCCCTGCGCCTGCTGCTCCAGCACGTCCATGAGCCGCTTGGCCTGGCCCTCCAGGGTGAAGAACTCGGCGGGCCTGCGGGGCTCCCACTGTTTCAGGTGCTCGCGGTTGCGGTCGTAGGAGCGTTGCAGGGCCTCGGCGTCCTGCTCGGCGGCCGGTCGCAGGATGACGCCGTCCGCTAGGGGTACCTCTTCGATCATTCGCCCCACGATAGGGGATTCAGGCGGTGCGGCCGATGGCGTCGGTGACGGACTTGAGGCCGTGGCGGCGTACGCGCCTGGAGAGCTGGCGGTGGATGCGCGAGGCCCAAAGCGGGCCGCCGTAGATCCAGCCCGTGTAGCCCTGGACCAGGCTGGCCCCGGCCAGCAGGCGCTCCCAGACGTCGTCCACGTCCTCCACCCCGCCGACCGACACCAGCGTGAGCCGGTTGCCGACCCTGGCGCGCAGGCGCCTGAGCACCTCCAGGGAGCGGCCCTTGAGCGGGCGGCCCGACAGCCCGCCCGTCTCGCCGCCGTGCCTGATCGTGGTGTTGGTGGCGATGATCCCGTCCAGGCCCAGCTCCACCGCCAGGTCGGCGACCGCGTCGACGTCCTCGTCCGCGAGGTCGGGCGCGATCTTCACCAGCAGCGGGGTGGGGCGGGGCGTGCCGTCCGCGACCTCCTTGACCGCCGTGAGCAGCGGCCGCAGCAGCGAGACCGCCTGGAGGTTGCGCAGCCCCGGGGTGTTGGGCGAGCTGACGTTGACCACGAGGTAGTCGGCCAGCGGCGCGAGCTCCCTGGCGCTGGCCACGTAGTCGGCCACGGCCTCCGACTCGGGCACCACCTTGGTCTTGCCGATGTTCACGCCGACCACGACGGGGACGCCGCGGGCGCGGCGCAGCCTGCGGGCCGCGGCGGTCGCCCCGGCGTTGTTGAAGCCCATCCGGTTGATCACCGCGCGCTCTGGCAGCAGCCGGAAGAGGCGCGGGCGTGGGTTGCCCGGCTGGGCGTGCGCGGTGATCGTGCCGACCTCGACGTGCCCGAAACCGAGCGCGGCGATGCCCTCGGCGCACGCGGCGTCCTTGTCGAACCCGGCGGCCAGGCCGAGCGGGCCCGGGAAGTGCACGCCGAACGCGGTCACCCGCAGGGCCGGGTCGCGGGGCGCGAGCGCGCGGAAGAGCAGCCGCTTGACCACGGGCAGCCGCGCGAGGAGCGCGAGGGCGCTCACGGTGAGATGGTGCACGGCCTCGGCGTCGAAACGCCGCAAGACCTGCGTGAACACGAGGCGATACATCACGCGTCAGGCTACCAACCCGGCCTCGTGGGCGATTATCGCGGCCTGCACCCGGTTGCGGACGCCGAGCCGGGTGAGGATGGCGCTCACGTACGCCTTGACCGTGCCCTCGACGATGTGCAGCTCGCGGGCGATCTCGGCGTTGGACATGCCCGCGCCGAGCAGGGCCAGCACCTCGCGCTCGCGCTCGGTGAGCGCGCTGACGCGCTCGCGGGCCAGCGCCCCCTTGCTCATCCTGCCGCCCGCGAGCTGCGCGATCACCCGCTGGGCGACCCTGGGCGACAGGTACGCGGCCCCGTCGGCCACCGCGTGGATCCCGGCGATCAGCTCGCGCGGGTCGCCCGACTTGAGCAGGAACCCGCTCGCCCCGATGTCGAGCGCCTTGGCGATGTAGTCGTCCTCTCCGAATGTGGTCAGCATCACCACGGCCGTGTCCGGCGCGACCCGGCGCATCTCGCTCGCCGCGCCCAGGCCGTCGAGCCTGGGCATGCGGATGTCGAGCAGCGCCACGTCGGGGCGGTGGCTGATGGCCAGGTCGACGGCCTGCCTGCCGTCGCCGGCCTCGGCCACCACCTCCAGCGACGGGTCGGCGGCGAGGATCGCTTTGACCCCGGCCCGGATCATGGCCTCGTCGTCGGCCAGGAGTACACGGATCACGCCCTCTATATTGCCGATATGGCACAGGTGAAGGTGTACGGGCGCAGGGATGTGTGGGCCGGGCGGCAGCGGGAGATCTCCGATCTGGTGCAGTCGTGCCTGGTGAGCGCTTGGGGTCTGCCGCCGGAGAAGCGGTTCCACCGGTTCCTGCTGCTCGACGCGGACGACTTCGTCTGCCCTGGGCGTAGCGACGATTACCTCATCATCGAGGTGATCTGCTTCACAGGCCGCAGCGACGACGCCAAGCGGGCGCTGATCCGGGAGATCTACGAAAAATCCGGCTACGATCCTGAGGACGTCGAGATCACGATCATCGAGATGCCCAAGGCGAACTGGGGGATCCGCGGTGTGCCCGCCGACGAGCTCACCCTCTCGTACAAGGTCGAGGTCTAGCTGACGGTATGGTCCGACTCATGAGCACTCACTATGACGTCGTCGTTCTCGGCGCGGGTCCGGGAGGGTACACGGCCGCCGTCCGCGCCGCCCAGCTCGGGCTGCGCGCCGCGGTCGTCGAGGAGAAGTACTGGGGTGGCGTCTGCCTGAACGTGGGCTGCATCCCGTCCAAGGCGCTGTTGCGCAACGCCGAGCTGGCCCACATCTTCAACCACGAGGCCAAGACGTTCGGCATCAGCGGCCAGGTCACCTTCGACTACGGAGCGGCCTTCCAGCGCAGCCGCAAGGTGGCCGACGGGCGGGTCAAGGGCGTTCACTACCTGATGAAGAAGAACGCCATCACCGAGTACGACGGTCGCGGCACGTTCCTGGACGCGAACACGCTCCAGGTGAACGGCGAGACGATCACGTTCTCCAATTGCATCATCGCGGCGGGGGCGACCACCCGCCTGATCCCGGGCACGCGGTTGTCCGAGCGCGTGGTGACGTACGAGGAGCAGATCCTCACCGAGGAGCTGCCGGAGAGCATCATCATCGCGGGCGCCGGCGCCATCGGCGTGGAGTTCGCGTACGTGCTGCACAACTACGGCGTCAAGGTGACGATCGTGGAGTTCCTCGACCGGGTCGTGCCGCTGGAGGACGTGGAGGTGTCGGCCGAGCTGGCCAAGCGCTACAAGCGGCTCGGCATCGAGGTGCTGACCTCGACCCGCGTGGACGCCATCGAGGACACCGGCGCCTCCGTCAAGGTCACCGTCACCAGGGGCGACCAGACGCAGGTGCTCGAGGCCGACAAGGTGCTGCAGGCCATCGGGTTCCAGCCGCGCGTCGAGGGCTACGGCCTGGAGAAGACGGGCGTGGCTCTCACCGACCGGGGCGCCATCGCGGTCGACGGGCGTTGCCGTACGAACGTGCCGCACATCTTCGCCATCGGCGACGTCACCGCCAAGCTGATGCTGGCGCACGCCGCGGAGTCCATGGGCATCATCGCCGCCGAGACGATCGGCGAGGCGGAGACCATGGAGCTCGACTACGTGATGATCCCGCGGGCCACGTACTGCCAGCCGCAGGTGGCCAGCTTCGGCTACACCGAGGCGCAGGCGCGCGACCTGGGCTATGACGTGAAGGTGGCCAAGTTCCCGTTCACGGCGAACGGCAAGGCCCACGGCCTGGGCGACGCGAACGGCTTCGTCAAGATCATCAGCGACAACACGCACGGCGAGCTGCTCGGCGCCCACCTGATCGGACCCGAGGTCACCGAGCTGCTGCCGGAGCTCACCCTGGCGCAGCAGTGGGACCTGACCGTGCACGAGGTCGCCCGCAACGTCCACGCGCACCCGACGCTCGGCGAAGCGGTCAAGGAAGCGATCCACGGCCTCGCCGGCCACATGATCAACATGTGATCGGCTCCCAGGCGAAAAGCACGGTCCTCGCATCGGGAGGCACTTCGTGCCATGCGAGTGCTCGGGCCCTGCCTCCCAGGGGCTCCGCCCCTTCGACCCCGGGAAAGCACGGTCCTCACCCAGGAGGCGCTACGCGCCGTGCGATGGTTCGGGCCTGCCTCCCAAGGGGGCGAGCCCCCCTTTCGATCCCCCAAAGGCGCGGTCCTCGCTGACGCTCGGGCGTGCTGATGGGGGATCGGGGCGAAGCCCCGATCCCGGGTGAGGTGACCTGCCGGCCCCCTCACGCTCCCCGGCTGTGGGCCGCGTCCCACATGGGTATGTCATTGCCCACCAAGCTCGCTGGCGGGCAGGTCTGAACCGCCGGATGCTTATGCCGCGGCGGAGGCGGTGCTGGTCGGGCGGGCGGCCGCCGTGCCCAAGGCTCGGGACGGGCGGGTGGAGGTGACCCGTGCGCTACACGTGGCACGTGCCGGCGCGGTCAAGGCGCACACTGCCACCCTCAACCAGCTCGAAGCGCTTCTGGTGATAGCCCCGGCCGGGCTGCGTGAGCAGCTGAGCCGTCTCGGTTGTGCCGCGGGCACCATCGTGGCGGCCTGCCTGTGGCTGCGATTCGCGTCACCCGCTCCATACACCTGCCCTCGTCATCATGGCCTCGAGGACTTTGATCACTGCTCTCCTGCGACGTATCTTGGTCGCTCTCATACGCTCAACCTGGCAGTATCAGGAGGGGGAGGTAGACGCATGAACTTCGATCGGATCACCATCGAGCCTGACAAACTCGAAGGGAAGCCCACCATCCGTGGTCTGCGTATCACGGTGGAGACGGTGGTGCGGCTTGTGGCCGGCGGATGGACCTTCGACGAGATCCTCTCGGACTACCCGGACTTGGAACGGGAGGACATCAAACAGGCGCTTGAGTACGCAGCAGTGTCAACAAATGTCCACTTCTACCGTCTCCGAGAGCCGGCGTGAATTTCCTGGTCGATGAGAACCTCTCGCCCCGCGTTGCTGAGCTGCTGACCAAAGCCGGTCACGATGCCGTCCACGTGCGCGATATCCAGGCGACGAGTGCGCCCGACACCACGATCATGGAACTCGCCGTCGCGGACAGCCGGATCATTATCTCCGCCGACACCGACTTCGGCGCGCTCCTGGCGCATGCCCGTGCGACCGAACCCTCTGTGATCCTCGTGCGAGAGCTGGTGGAGCTTCGTCCACCCGACCTGGTCAACATCATCTCGGCTAATCTCGAGGTTATCGAGCAGCACCTACAGACCGGTGCAATCGCGGCGTTCAGCAACGGAGGCATCCGCGTCCGCGCGCTGCCTCTGCGCTGAAGCCGGCATGATCCACATGCCGGATCAGTGCCAGATGCACGCGGACGGATGGCATACGCACGGACTGCTGGAGAACCGCTCGCCGGAGCGGGTGGACTTCGGTCTTCCTCGACCTTGATGACGAGTTCGTCTATGGGGATGACCTCTTCCTCTGTGGGGGCGGACTCCCCGCTGGGACTCGAGTGTCGTCCCGGTCTTCACGATCAGGGTCAGCTCGCCGAGCGGGCGCCTGAATATGACGCGGAGAGCCGCGGCGCATGCCCAGGCTGCCGACCAGCATCGCGACCATGGCCGCCGGCGCCGCCGTGGCGAATCCCCAATGGAAACCATTCATGGGGGGTCGCAGTGTCCACTATTGGTGCGATTCCCTTTTCGGGCGTGGGTCCCGCTGCTGCGGGAACTTCGACTCAGCCTTTCCGGGACGAGCGCGCTGGCTCGGAGTCGGGCTGGGGCATGGTGTCGGCGCGGAGGGGGGTCTCGCGGATGAGCCAGGAAGCGGCGAAGGAGATCGCCGCGAGGGCGGCGGCGCCGAGGAGGAGGGCGTGCAGGCCGCCGGTGACGGCCTCTCGGACGGCGTCGGCCACGGGGGCGGGCAGGTGCGGCAGTGAGCCGGGCGTCAGTTCGCCGCCCCGCTCCAACCGGTCGGCCGTGCCGGGGCCGAGGCGGTCGGTCAGGTGGGTGCGCATCCGGGCCGCGTACAGGGTCCCGAGCACGGCGATGCCCAGGGATCCGCCGACGGTGCGCAGCAGGGTGACGGTGCCGCTGGCCGCGCCCATGTCGCGCGGGTCGGCGCCGTTGATCGTGATCAGGGTCGTGCTCTGCATCACCAGGCCGATGCCCGTCCCGATGACGAGGGTGAGCGCCGAGGCGGCCGGTGCGGGGGTGGCGGCGTCGAGCAGGAGCAGGGCCAGGGAGCCGGCGGTCATGAGCGCGCCGCCGAGGATCGGGTAGCGGCGATAGCGGCCGTCGCGGCTGATGAGCCGGCCGGTGACCAGTTGCGCGGCGAGCATGCCGAACATCAGCGGCAGCAGCAGCATGCCGGCCGCCGCGGGGGATGCGCCCTGGACGAACTGCATGTACTGGGGCAGGTAGTTGGTCACGCTGATCATGGCGGCGCCGACGAGGAAGCTGAGCACCTGGGCGAGGGTGAAGTCGCGGCCGGCGAACAGCCGGGGCGGGATGACCGGCTCGGCGGTCCGGCGTTCGACGGCGACGAATCCGGCCAGGGTGGCCACGGCGAGCGCGCCCAGGGCGAGGATCTGGGGCGAGGTCCAGGCGTAGGCGGTGCCCGCCCAGCCGGCCAGCAGGGTCAGGGCCACGATGGCGGTGGTGAGCAGGGCCGCGCCGGCGTAGTCGATGCGGGGTCTGACGCGTTCGGCGGGCGGGAGGTGGATCCGGGTGGCGATGATCAGCAGGGCCAGGGCGCCGACGGGCAGGTTGACGTAGAAGGTCCAGCGCCAGCTCAGGTAGTCGGTGAGCAGGCCGCCCAGGAGCGGCCCGCCGACGTACGCGATCGGCATGATGACGCCGATCATCGACTGCAGCCGGCCGCTCTCGCGGGGTGGCACCAGCACGCCGATGATGGCCAGCGCCCCGACCATGAGCCCGCCCGCGCCGAGCCCCTGTACGGCGCGGAAGGCGATGAGCTGGCTCATGTCCTGCGACAGGCCGGCCAGCCCCGACCCGGCCAGGAAGAGCGCGATCGCGCCGATGAAGGTCGCCTTGCGGCCGAACAGGTCGCCCACCTTGCCCCAGATCGGGGTGGTGGCCGCCGTGGCGAGCAGGTACGCGGTGACCACCCAGGGCAGGCGGTCCAGGCCGCCGAGGTCGCCCGCGATCGTGGGCAGCGCGGTGCCCACGATCAGGCCGTCCAGCATGGCCAGGAACATGCCGAGCAGCAGGCCGAACACGCCGACGTAAAGAGATCGGGTCATGACGCGTCACGCCGCGTACGGCCGGACGGACTTGGCCTCGCGCAGGGCGTGCGCCCACCAGGCGAGCCGGTCCAGCATCACCTTGGCGGCGGGCTCGACGGCCGGGTCGACCGCCTGGCCCGCGCCGTCGAACTGCTCCCAGACGCGCTGGAAGCCGATGCTGTCACGGATGGTGACCGCGTGCAGCTCGGCCAGGACCAGGCGAAGCTGCTCGACCGCGCGCGTCCCGGCGGAGAAGCCGCCGTAGGAGACGAAGGCGACTGGCTTGGCGTGCCACTCCGGGCCGTGCCAGTCGATGGCGTTCTTCAACGCGGCGGGGAAGCTGCGGTTGTACTCGGGCGTGACGATCACGAAGGCGTCGGCCGCCGCCATCCGCGGTGACACCGCGGCCAGCAGGTCCCTGGCCTCCTGGGAGGCGGGGGGCTGGCCGAGGACCGGGAAGACGGTCGGCAGCGGGGTCTCGACCAGGTCGATCAGGTCGGCCTCCATGTCGCCGCGCTGGGCGAGCTGGTCGACGATCCAGGTGCTCACGACCGTGCCGAGGCGGCCGTCCCGGGTGCTGCCGAGGATGACCGCGACCTTGAGCGGGCTGTCGTTCATGGGAACTCCGTTAGTGTACGGCGTATCTAGCGAGATACAACGTACACATGAGAGTGTACGTTGTCTACTTCGGATACGCTGTATCGCGAACGGAAGGGGAGCCGCATGGCCGTCGAGAAAGAGAAACCGCGCGAGCCGCTCTGGGCGCGCCTGGAACGTCCGGCTCCGGCCCCCCGGCAGACCCTCACGGCGGTACGCATCGCCACGGCGGCGGTCGGGATCGCCGACGCCGAGGGCCTGGACGCCGTCACCATGCGCCGCCTGGCCACCGAGCTGGGCGTCGCGCCCATGGCGCCCTACCGGTACGTGTCAGGCAAGGACGAGCTGCTGGAGCTGATGGTCGACCACGTCTACGAGGGCCTGCGGCTGCCCGAGGGCCTCGGCTGGCGCGAGACCATGCGGGCGCTGGGCCACGGCACCCGCGAGATGATGCTGCGGCACCCGTGGCTGGCCCAGCTGTCCCCGCAGGCCATGCTCGCGCTCACCCCGCGCCGCATGGCCGTCACCGAACGCTCCCTGTCGGCCCTGGCCGGGTCGGGCCTCGACTCCGACGCGATGATGAGCGTGTTCCGCGCCGTGGACGCGTACGCGACCGGCGCCATGGCGTACGAGATCGCCGTGCAGAGCTTCATGGCCCAGCAGGGCTATGCCGACGGCGGCGAGCTGCGCAGCGAGCTCGCGCCGCAGATGAGCTGGCACATCCAGACCGGGCGTTACCTCGCCTTCGAGCACTACCTGAAGACGGCCGCCCGCAAGGACGACGCGCTCTGGCGGTTCGAGACCGGCCTGGACTACGTCCTCGACGGCATAGCCGCCAGGCTGGGCGTCTGAGCGGCCAGTCTGAGCGGCCAGTCTGAGCGGCTACGTCTGAGCCGCCAGGCTGGGCGGCTGAGGGGCTACCGGTAGCGGGCGAGGGCCATGCCTGCTACCGGTAGCGTGCGCGGCCCTCGCCCGGCACCACTTCCCCGAGCACCCAGGCGTCCAGCCCGCGTGCCCCCAGCACCCTGACGGCCTCGTCCGCCGCGTCGGCGGCCACGATGGCCGCCATGCCGACCCCGAGGTTGAACGTACGGTCCATGTCCTTCTGGGCGATCTGCCCGTGCCCGGCGAGCACCCCGAACACGGCGGGCGGCGTCCAGGAGGACCGGTCGAGCACGGCGTCCAGGTGGCCCGGCAGCGAGCGCGACAGGTTGCCCTCGATGCCGCCGCCGGTGATGTGGGCGTAGGCGTGCACGTCGACGGTCCGGGCCAGCTCCAGGCAGTCCAGGGAGTAGATCCGGGTCGGCTCCAGCAGCTCCTCGCCCAGCGGGCGCCCCAGCTCGGGCAGGACGGTGTCGAGCGACAGGGAGGCCTCGCGCAGCACGTGGCGCACCAGGGAGTAGCCGTTGGAGTGGATCCCGGAGGAGGCCAGCCCCAGCACCACGTCACCCGCCACGACCCGGGAGGACCCCAGCATGGCGGCGGCCTCCACGACGCCCGTCCCGGCGCCCGCCAGGTCGTACTCGTCCGGCCCCATGGCCCCGGGGTGCTCGGCCGTCTCGCCGCCCACCAGCGCGGCCCCGGCCAGGCGGCAGCCCTCGGCCACGCCGCCGACGATCTCGGCGACGCGCTCGGGCACCACCTTCCCGCAGGCGATGTAGTCGGTCATGAACAGCGGCTCGGCCCCGCACACCACCAGGTCGTCGAGGACCATGCCGACCAGGTCGATGCCGATGGTGTCGTGCTTGCCGTAGCGCTGGGCGATCATGACCTTGGTGCCCACGCCGTCGGTGGAGGTGGCGAGCAGCGGCCGCTCGTAGCGCAGGAGCGCCGAGGCGTCGAACAGCCCGGCGAACCCGCTGGCGTCGTCGACCACCTCGGGCCGCCGCGAGCGCGCCACCTTGCTCTTCATCAGGTCGACGGCGCGCTCGCCCGCCGCGATGTCGACGCCCGCGGCCTCGTAACTACTCACGCAGCCTCCTTCGTCGGCAGCGTGAGCAGAGTACTGCTGTGTTTACTGGTTCGCTCGCTACGCTCGCTCACGCTTTGCTCTCCAACACGAACTTGCCCACGTTGTCCTGGTCGATGGGGATCGGGTAGGAGCCGTCGAAGCAGGCCCGGCACAGGCGCTCCGCCGGAATGGTGGTGGCCTTGGTCAGGCCCTCCAGGGAGATGTAGCCGAGCGAGTCGGCGCCGAGCGAGGCGCGGATCTCCTCGACCGACAGCGACCCGGCGATCAGCTCGGCCCTGGTGGCGAAGTCGATGCCGTAGAAGCACGGCCAGGCCACGGGCGGCGAGGAGATGCGTACGTGCACCTCCTTGGCCCCGGCCTCGCGCAGCATCCGGACGATGGCCCGCTGGGTGTTGCCGCGCACGATCGAGTCGTCCACGACCACCAGCCGCTTGCCCTCGACCACCTCGCGCAGCGGGTTGAGCTTCAGCCGGATGCCGAGCTGGCGGATGGTCTGCGAGGGCTGGATGAACGTGCGGCCCACGTAGGAGTTCTTGACCAGGCCCTGCCCGTACGGGATCCCGCTCTCCTCGGCGTAGCCGACGGCCGCCGGGGTGCCGGACTCGGGCGTGGGGATGACCAGGTCGGCCTCGACCGGGTGCTCGCGGGCCAGCACGCGGCCCACCTCGACCCTGGTGACCTGGACGCCGCGCCCGGCGATGGTGGTGTCGGGGCGGGCGAGGTAGACGTACTCGAAGAGGCAGCCCTTGGGCTCGGCCAGCGCGAAGCGGCGCGACCTGACGCCGCGCTCGTCGATGGTCAGCATCTCGCCCGGCTCGATCTCGCGGACGAACGTGGCGCCCACGATGTCGAGGGCGGCCGTCTCGGAGGCCACCACCCAGCCGCGCTCCAGCCGGCCCAGGACCAGCGGGCGGATGCCCTGCGGGTCGCGGGCCGCGTAGAGCGTCTTCTCGTCCATGAACACCAGCGAGTAGGCGCCCTTGACCTGCGGCAGCAGCTCCGCCGCGGAGTCCTCGATGGAACGCGTGCGGTCCTGCGCGAGCAGCGTGGTCAGGACCTCGGTGTCGGTCGTCGCGCGGGTGGAGCCCGGGGCCAGGCGCTGGGCCAGCTCCGGGGTGTTGATCAGGTTGCCGTTGTGGGCGAGCGCGAGGCCGCCGACGTCGGTGGAGCTCAACGTGGGCTGCGCGTTCTCCCACACGCTCGATCCGGTGGTGGAGTAGCGGCAGTGTCCGATGGCCAGGTGGCCGCGCAGGGTGCTGAGCACCGACTCGTCGAAGACCTGGGCGACCAGGCCCATGTCCTTGTAGACGAGAATGCGGCTGCCCTCGCTGACCGCGATGCCCGCGGACTCCTGGCCGCGGTGCTGCAACGCGTACAGCCCGTAGTAGGTGAGTTTGGAAACTTCCTCGCCCGGAGCCCAGACGCCGAAGACGCCGCAGGCGTCTTTAGGAGCGCGGTCATCGAGGTCCAGGTCATGGCCGAGCCGGCCGTCGCCCTTCAGCACATGCCTCAGTTTAGGTTGGCCGCTTTGGTGCTCGCACACTCGGGGGCGATATCACCGCCCTCCGCGGCGGCGTTCAGCCCGCCAGGGCAGCGTGCGCCTGGCGAAGTGTCTGCGGTTTTGGCACACGATGACCCAAGTATCGAGGCCCTTTTACCGTGTCGCGTGGTTTAGCCGACCCTCTCCGCGAAAGGGTGAAGTATCCGGCAGTAGAACCCGTCGGGGAGACGCATGACCACACCTGGGGACCCGAACGAGCCCCGCCCGGGGCAGGACCCGAGCGAAGGCCGTCGGGAAGAGGAAGAGCCCGGCCGGCACACGCCCGAGTGGTGGCGCGACGGCGAGCCGGAGGAGGAACGGCGGGAGCCCGCTCAGGAGGGCGAGGAGCCGATCGCCCCCGCGCCGCCCGTCGTGCCCCGGCCCGACGTGCCGCCCACGCACGAGCCCAGGCCGGGCGGCGAGCCGACCCATCCCGACCTGCCCACCTCTCCGGAGACCCCGCCGCCCACAGAGGGCGACGCCGGAAGGCCCCAGGCCCCGCCGCCCACGGGCGGCGATGCCGAGGAGACCCAGGTCATCCCGCCCACCCGTGGTGATGCCGAGGAGACCCAGGCCATCCCGCCCACCAGGGGCGATGCCGAGGAGACCCAGGCGTATCCGATCCCCGGGGCCACCCCGCCGTACCCCGGCTGGGGAGGCGCCCAGGGGGAGCCGCCGGCCAGGCCGGCGCCGTCCCGCTACGAGCAGGGCGACCGGCCGCCCTACCTGGCCCCGGACGAGGGAGCGCTGGACGACGGCGGCACCTACCGGGGCACCGCACCGCAGGAGCCGGCCGTCCCCGGCACGATGCCCTCCAGCCCGTACGGCGGCCCGCCCGGCTACGGCCCGCCCCCTTACGGCGCCCCCTACCAGCAGGCCCAGCCGGGCAGCGGCCTGGCCACGGCGTCGCTGGTGCTCGGCGTGGCCAGCCCCTTTCTCGTCTTCGTCTGCTTCACCGGCTTGATCACCGCGATCCTGTCGATCGTCTTCGGCTGCGTGGCGCTCGCCAAGCGCGTCGGCAGGGGCCGCGCCATCGCCGGCATCGTGATCAGCGCGCTCTCGCTGGTCCTGTTCGCGATCGTGGCCATCTGGTTCTGGAAAGTGGTGCAGGAGTGCGCCCCCCTGCCCAGCCCGCTCGCGGACAAGTGCTTCCAGGACAAGTTCCCCTGGATGGGCGTCCGCCGATAAGGAAGGCCGATAAGGAAGGCCGACAGGAAGCTAGAGCGGCAGGTGCTCTGACAGGTCCGCCCGCGACCCGCTGGCGGACACCAGGTTCTTCGCCATCGCCTCCGCCCAGGTGAGGCGGCCCAGGGCCAGCTCCATCCAGGTGCGCCCGTCCATCTCGACCACGTTCGGCGGCGTGCCCCGGGTGTGCCGGGGCCCCTCGACGGCCTGGACGGCGGCGTACGGCGGCACGCGTACCTCCACGGTCCTGCCGGGCGCGGCGGTCGCCAGCCGGTCGAGCAGATAGCGCACCGCCTGCCTGGCCGCGGCCCGCTCGGGTTGGAGCCCCCGGTCGTAGGCGGCCAGCACGGCGGCCACGAGCGCGTCGGGCAGCGCTGACGCGGGACCGTCGTAGGGAGGCTCGTCGAGGGCGACGAGCTGGCCGTCGAGCGCCGATCTCAGCTTTTCCTGATCCATTTTGCGTGGTGGCACCCCACCATTGTCTCCCTGGAAGCGTTCATCAAGACGGAGGTCATCGTTCACCTCCGGTTTTGACAACGGCCGTAGCGTGCCCGCCGTACAACCGCGCACTTTTATGGAGGATCTGTGGCGAACTCGAATGCGGGCGGGCGGCTCCTGCCGCTGCTCACCACCCCGCACAAGGGCGGTCGCTCCGCGATGACGTGTCAGTTCCGCTGCGGGAACGCGTGCGCGCATGACGTGGCGAACACCAGTGACAACACCTATTTCGGCGATGTGGTGAAGGAGGCGCTGTCGCGCCGCGGCGTGCTGCGCGCTGGTGCGCTCGGCGCCCTGGTGGCGGGCGCGGGCATCGCGGGGGCCGTGCCGGCCCTGGCCGACGACCCCGAGACGCAGGCGGCCGAGCTCGCCCGCGGCGGGAACTCCGGCGACCTCCGGTTCACCCCGGTCGCGCCGAACAAGGACGACAAGTTGACCATCCCCGACGGCTACCGCTCCTCCGTGGTCGTGCGCTGGGGTGACCCCGTCGTGGCCGGCGCGCCGGCCTTCGACTTCAACAACCAGACCGCGGACGCGCAGGCCAAGCAGTTCGGCTACAACTGCGACTACGTGATGCTCCTCCCGATGGGCCGCGACCGCGGCCTGCTGTGGGTGAACCACGAGTACACCAACGAGGCCCTGATGTTCCGCGGTTACACGGGCGGCGCCGCCGCGACCGAGGAGCAGATCAAGATCGCGCTGGCCGCGCACGGTGGCTCGGTCGTGGAGGTCGAGCGGGCCGGCGCCGGCGAGTGGAAGCTGGTCACCAAGGGCCGCCGCCGCTACAACCGCCGCATCACCGCCCAGACCCGCATGAAGTTCTCGGGCCCCGCGGCCGGGAGCGACCTGCTCAAGACGGCCGCCGACCCCCAGGGGCGCAACCCCGTCGGCATGCTGAACAACTGCTCGGGCGGCACCACCCCTTGGGGCACCGTGCTGACCGCCGAGGAGAACTTCGACCAGTACTTCGTCAACGGCGACAAGGTGCCCGCGGAGCAGAAGCCGTACATCACCCGTTACACCATCACCACCGGCACCCCGTCGAGCAGCCGCAGGTTCGACCGGGTGGAGGAGCGCTTCGACCTGGCCAAGCACCCGCAGGAGGCCAACAGGTTCGGCTGGGTCGTGGAGATCGACCCGTTCGACCCCGACTCCACGCCGATCAAGCGCACCGCGCTCGGGCGCTTCAAGCACGAGGCCGCAAACACCACGCTGGCCCGCGACGGCCGCCTGGTCGTCTACATGGGTGACGACTCGCGCTTCGAGTACATCTACAAGTTCGTCTCCAAGAACCGCTACATCCCCGGCTTCGACCGGCACAACCGGACGCTGCTGGACGAGGGCACCCTGTACGTGGCCAAGTTCACCGGCAACAGCCCCGCCTCCGAGATCGACGGGAGCGGCAAGCTGCCCTCCGACGGCGAGTTCGACGGCTCGGGCGAGTGGATCCCGCTGGTCTCGGGCGACAAGTCGTACGTGGACGGCATGACCGCCATCGAGGTCCTGGTCTACACCCGCCTGGCCGCCGACAAGGTGGGCGCGACCAAGATGGACCGCCCGGAGGACATGGAGCGCAACCCGGTCACCGGCGGCGTGTACGTGGCGCTGACCAACAACACCAACCGCACCGCGGCCCAGGTGGACGAGGCCAACCCGCGCCCGTCGAACAAGCACGGCCACATCCTGGAGATCGTCGAGAAGCGCGACGACGCGGGCGAGAAGACGTTCGCGTGGTCGGTCCCGCTGGTCTGCGGCGACCCGGGCGACCCCACCACCTACTTCGCCGGCTACGACAAGACCAAGGTCTCGCCGATCTCGTGCCCGGACAACGTGGCGTTCGACCGTGACGGCAACCTGTGGATCGCCACGGACGGCAACCAGCTCGGCAGCAACGACGGCATGTTCGTGATGCCCGTACGCGGTAAGGACCGCGGCCACCTGCGCCAGTTCCTCACCGTCCCGTTCGGCGCCGAGACCTGCGGCCCGCTGGTGACCGCGGACCAGCGCAGCGTCTTCGTCGCGGTGCAGCACCCCGGCGAGACCGACGGCGCGACCCCCGACAGCCCCAGCAGCCGCTGGCCCGACGGTGACCAGCCGCGCCCGTCGGTCGCGGTGGTCTGGCACGGCCAGGGCAAGAAGATCGGCGCTTGACCTCAACTTAACTTGAGGCAATAGCGTTCCATGCCATGAGCATGGAGATGACCGCCTGGCACCAGCTGTATTCGATGAACAACCAGAAGGAGCGTCGCCCTGTCTCCAGGGCGACGCTCCGGCGTATCGGCGGGTTCGCGCGCCCGCACCGGCGGAAATTGACGCTGTTCCTGGTGCTCAGCGTGGTGATGGCGGGCTTGGCGGTGGGGTCCCCGCTGCTCGCCGGCCGGGTGGTGGACGCCATCTTCAACAGCGAGCCGCTCGACGTGGTCGTGGTGGTGTCGCTCGCGATCGCGGGCCTGGCCCTCGCGGAGGCGGGGCTCGGGCTGCTCAACCGGTGGTTGTCGGCGGGCCTGGGCGAGGACCTGATCCTCGATCTGCGTACGGCCGTCTTCGACCACGTGCAGAAGATGCCCGTCGCGTTCTTCATGAGGACGCGCACCGGCGCGCTGGTCAGCCGCCTGAACAACGACGTGATCGGGGCGCAGCGGGCGTTCACCGACACGTTGTCCGGCGTGGCGGGCAACGTCGTGACGCTCGTGCTGACGCTCATCGCCATGATCGGCATCTCCTGGCAGATCACGCTGCTCGCGCTCCTGCTGCTGCCGGTCTTCGTGCTGCCCGCCCGGCGGATGGGCACCCGGATCGCCAGGCTGCGGCGCGAGGCGGCCGACCACAACGCGGCCATGGGCACGCAGATGACCGAGCGCTTCTCGGCGCCCGGGGCGACGCTGGTCAAGCTGTTCGGCCGGCCCGCGCACGAGTCGGCCGAGTTCGCCGGCCGGGCCAGGCGGGTGCGTGACATCGGCGTGCGCTCCGCCATGACCCAGTCGGTCTTCGTCACCGCGCTGACGCTGGTCTCGGCGCTGGCCCTGGCGCTCGTGTACGGGCTCGGCGGCTTCTACGCCCTGCGCGACCAGCTCGCGCCCGGCGCGCTCGTGTCGATGGCCATGCTGCTCACCCGCCTGTACGCGCCCCTGACCGCGCTCGCCAGCGCCCGCGTGGACGTCATGAGCGCGGTCGTCAGCTTCGAGCGCGTCTTCGAGGTGCTCGACCTCGAACCGCTCATCAAGGAGAAGCCCGGCGCCCGCGAGGTCCCGGAGGGCCCGGTCGCCGTCGAGTTCGACGACGTGCGCTTCGCCTACCCCTCGGCCGACAAGGTCTCGCTCGCCTCGCTGGAGGAGGTCGCCACGCTCGACTCGCGCGGCGGCGTCGAGGTGCTGCACGGCGTCTCGTTCCGGGCCGAGCCCGGCCAGATGGTGGCGCTGGTCGGCTCGTCCGGCGCGGGCAAGTCCACGATCGCGCAGCTCCTGCCCAGGCTGTACGACGTCGACTCCGGCGCCGTACGGCTCGGCGGCGTGGACGTACGCGACCTGACCGCCGACTCGCTGCGCGACACGCTCGGCATGGTCACCCAGGACGGCCACCTGTTCCACGACACGATCAGGGCGAACCTGCTGCTGGCCAGGCCCGAGGCGGGCGAGGACGAGGTCTGGGACGCCCTCACCAGGGCCAGGCTGGCCGCCCTGATCGAGTCGCTGCCCGACGGGCTCGACACGGTCGTGGGGGAGCGCGGCTACCGCCTGTCGGGCGGCGAGCGCCAGCGGCTGACGATCGCCAGGCTGCTGCTGGCCAGGCCCAGGGTGGTGATCCTGGACGAGGCCACGGCGGCGCTCGACTCCACCTCCGAGGCGGCCGTCCAGGCGGCGCTCGGGGAGGCGCTCGAAGGCCGGACCGCCGTGGTGATCGCCCACCGGCTCTCCACGATCCGCGCCGCCGACCTCATCCTGGTGATCGAGGACGGGCACGTGGTCGAGCGCGGCACGCACGCCGACCTGCTCGCCGCCGGCGGGCGCTACGAGGAGCTCTACCGCACTCAGTTCGACGAGCCCACGGTAGCGGTGGCCTGAGGCTCATCCAGTTGCTCCTCGGAACGGGCTCGCAGCGAGTAGAGGGCGACCGGGACCGCCACCAGCACCACGACGGCCGCGATGACCAGCGTGAACTGGTACGCGTCCAGGAAGGCGAGCAGCGGCGCCTTGTCGCTGCCGCTTTGCCTGGCGCTCAGGATCGCCCCCAGCACGGTGATGCCGAGCAGCCCGAACACCTCGCGTGACACGTTCAGGACGCCCGAGGCCACACCCGTCCTGTCCCGGGGCATGCCGCCGAGGATCGCGGCCGTCAGGGGCACGAGCAGGCCGCCGCCCAGCCCGTACAGCAACAACCAGGGGGTCACGTCGGCGTAGCCGGCGTCGGCACCCACGCCGGAGAGCAGGTAGATCGCGGTGCCCATGAGCGCCATCCCCAGCGCCACCGCGGGACCGATGCCGATGCGCGCGCTGATCCGCTGCGACAGGATCGCCATCACGGCGGTGACCAGGGCCATCGGCACGAACGCCGCGCCCGCCTGGGTGGGGGAGAAGCCGAGCACGTTCTGCAGCCACAGAGCGCTGAAGAAGTAGATCCCGAACACGCCGAACGCCCAGACGCCGCTGGTGAGCAGCCCGCCGCTGAACACCCTGGACCTGAAGAGCGAGATCGCGATCATCGGCTCGGCCGCCCGCGCCTCGACCAGCACGAACGCCACCGCGGCCGCCGCGAAGACGCCGAACGCGGCCAGGATCGACGGCGAGGTCCATCCGGCGCTCTCACCCTCGATGAGCGCATATGTCATGGCGAACAGGGCGAGGGCGGAGGTGGCCAGCCCGGGCAGGTCGATCCGGTGCCGCACGCGGGTGAACGCGGGCCTGACCGCCCACATCGCCAGGCCGAACGTCAGCATTCCGATCGGCACGTTGATCAGGTAGATCCAGCCCCAGTGCAGGTTCTGGCTGATGAAGCCGCCCGTGATCGGCCCGAGCGCCATGGAGAGCGCCCCCGCGGCGCTCCAGACGCCCACGGCCCTGCCGCGCTCGCCGGGGTCGGGGAAGATCTGGCTGATCAGCGTCAGCGCGGTGGGCGTGAGCAGCGCCGCCCCCACCCCCTGCACGGCCCGCGCGGCGATCAGCGCCGCACCGGACGTGGCCAGCCCCGCCGCCAGCGAGGCCAGCGTGAAGACGGCCAGCCCGCCGAGGAACACCCTGCGGGCCCCGAACACGTCCGCCAGCCGGCCGCCGACCAGCATGAGCCCGGCGAAGACCAGGATGTACGAGCTCACGATCCATTCGAGCCCCGAGATCGTCAGCCCGAGCTCCCGCTGGATCGTCGGCAACGCGACGTTGCCCACGTTGTTATCCAAATAAGTCATGAAGGTGCCCAAGGTCACCGCGACCAGCGCCCACCACCGCACGACATCTCCTCCTATACAGCGTACTTGTACGCCGTATAGTTGAACTTGTACGGCGTATAGTTGTCAACCGTGATGGGAAAACTGACCGCGCAGGCGATCGCGGAGCGGGCGCTGGAGATCGGTGACGCCGAAGGGCTCGACACCGTGACGATCCGGCGCCTGGCCACGGACCTGGGCGTGACCCCGATGGCCCTCTACTGGCACTACAAGAACAAAGAGCAGTTGCTCGTCGGCATGGCCGACCACCTGATCGGTGGCTTCGCGCCCAAGCAGGCCGACGAGCGCCCGTGGCGGGAGCAGTTCCGCGACCTGATCGAGGGGCTGATCGGGACGCTGCGCGCGCATCCCTGCGCCAAGAGCGTGATCGAGCAGATCGACCCCATCGAGGTCCCGAACTTCCTGGCCGTCTGGAACCAGGCGCTCGGCCTGGCTCGCGATGCCGGGTTCGGCGTCGACGAGAGCTGCCTGATCAGCAAATACGTGCTGCAGAGCGCCATCGCCATCGCCGACGCCCCCACGCACGCCAAGGCCGTCGACCCGAGCGTGGCCAGGGTCAAGCTGGCGGGCCTGCGGTCGCTGCCCGAGGAGACGTACCCGCACCTGGTCGAGATGGCCTCACCGCTGGTCAGGGGGACGGAGCAGGGGCTGTACGACACGTTCGGCGTCGACCTCGTGCTCGGCGGCATAGAGGCGCTCGCGCCCGAAGGTTAGAGTCTCGATCATGTCCTTCGAGCTGATCTGCGAGATCGAACCTCCCACCAAGCCCGATCTGAAGCACGTCAGGCACCAGATCGGCACAATGAGCAAGATCGCCCACTCGTTCCTCATCCCCGACAACCACATCGGGCGCGCGACGGTGTCGAGCGTGGCGGTGGCGCACGAGGTCGAGGCCATGGGCGGGCGCGGCATCGCCTGCCTCAACTCGCGCGACCGCAACCTGCTGGGCTTCCGCCGCGACCTGCTCACGGCGGCGGCGTACGGGGTGGACCAGTTCCTGTTCGTGTACGGCGACAAGCCCACGAGCGGCAACCGGACCAGCGACCTCACCGTGCGCTCGATGATCGAGGAGGCCCGGGAGTTCTCGCCCGGCATGCGGCTGGGCGCGGCGGCCTCGATGCGCTCGCTGCCGGCGTGGAAGCGCGCGGCCGACTTCCTGTTCCTGCAGGTCGGCTTCTCGCTGGAGGCGCAGCTGCGCTGGCGCGAGACCCACCAGGTGGACGTGCCGGTCTACGCGGGCGTCATGGTGCTGGCCAGCGAGCGCCACGCCAGGATGCTGGCCGCCGCCATCCCCGACATCGACCTGCCGGAGGACCTGATCGCGAAGGTGGCCGCGGACCGCATGGCGGGCGTGGAGGCGGCCTGCGAGCAGGTGCTGGCCCTGCGCGACTCGGGCGCCTTCGACGGCGTGCACCTCATCCCGGTCTCCCGCTACCGCGACGTGGAGTCCAGGCTCTCCGCGGCCCTCTGAGAGCGCGCCAGAGCCGCGAACAGCGCGCCTGCCAGGGCCACGGCGAACAGCACGGCGTACGCGCGCTGGAAGCCGTCCATGAGCTGTCCCACGGCCACCGGTGACAGCCTGGACAACGTGCCCGCGTAGACCTGGGCCCGCAGCCCGGGCCCCACGGCGGCGGTCAGGACACTGAGCGACAGGCCGACGCTGATCACGATGCCGACGTTCATGATCATGACGCGGAAGCCGTTGACCACGCCCAGGCTGCCGGTCGGCAGCGCCCGCATGACCTGGGTGGTGTTGCCGGTCAGGAACGTTCCGCTGCCGCAGCCGGCCACGAACAGGCCGATCCCGATCACCCAGTACGGCGTGGCGGGATCGGCGGTCAGCATCAGCGTCCCGAGCCCGAGGGCGCTGAGCACGGCCCCGCCGATGGACAGCGCGTACGGCGACACCCGCCGCCCCAGCAGGCCCACGATCGGCGAGGCCAGCCCGATCCCGACGGGTACCGGCAGCACGCTCAGCCCCGCCGCGAACGCGTCCACGCCCCTGGCCGCCTGGAAGTACAGCGCCACCACGAGGATCAGCGCCGAGCGGGCCAGGGCGTTGCAGAACGAGGCCAGGTTCGCGTAGGTCAGCAGCCGCCCGCCGAACAGCCGCAGGTCCAGCACCGGGTTCGAGGAGCGCCGCTCGGCCAGGACGATCAGCGGCAGCAGCACCAGGAACACCGCCGCCCCCGTCAGCACCACCGGGCTGGACAACCCGCCCGAGCCCGCCTCCGACAGCGCCAGCAGCACCGCCGCCAGCGCCGCGAACAGCAGCACGTTGCCCAGCGCGTCCACGGGCTCCTTCGGCCGCCTGGGCATCCTGCGCAGGAGCACCGCCCCGACGGTCAGCGCGGCCAGCCCGGCGGGCACGTTCACCCAGAAGATCCACTGCCAGCCCGCGGTCTCCGCGATCAGCCCGCCCAGCGTGGGCCCGGCCAGCTGCGCCACCGACAACGTGCCGATGTAGACGCCCATGCCCTGGCTCAGCCGGTCGGGCGGGAACGCGTCCGTGATGATCACCGTGCCGTTCGCCAGGATCATCGCCGCGCCGATCGCCTGCAGCACGCGCATCGCGATCAGGAACCACACGCCCGGCGACAGCCCGGCCAGCAGCGAGGCCACTGTGAAGATCGCGAACCCCGTCAGGTAGACCTCCCGCCTGCCCAGCAGGTCGGCCACCCGGCCGAAGAACACCAGGCTCGCGGTGTTCACCAGCAGGAACGACAGGAGGATCCACCCCGACTCCAGGGCGTCGGCGTGGAAGTGCCGCACGACCGTGGGGAGGGCGACGTTGAGCGTGCTGCCGGCGATGCCGATGAGCACCAACCCCAGGCTGGTGACCGCGCAGACCTGCCAGGCGTAACGTAATCGGCTGGCGTCGTGAGGAATGACCGCGACCATGCCCTCCACTATGACGTACGGCGTACGTACGGGATCCGGTGGGCGGGGCTAGCGGGCCCTCTTGCGCAGGCCGTCGAGGTCGTGGATCACCACGCGCCGCCGCCCGGTCTCGATGAGCCCCCGGTCGCGCAGCGTGCGCAGCGCCTTGCTGACCGCCTCGCGGGAGGCGCCCGTCCATCCGGCCAGCTCGTCCTGCGACAGGGGCAGCGCCACGCGCACCCCGCTGTTGGTCTTCTCGCCGTACCGGTCGGCCAGCTCAAGCAGGCGCGTGGCGACCCGGCCCGTGGTGTCGAACGCGCCGTACTCGATGCGCTTCCTGTCCGCGTCCCGCAGCCTGCCCGTGACGAGCTGCATGAGCAGCACCGCGATGCGCCCGTGGGCCTCCAGGAACGACGAGAAGTCCCGCACCACGATGCCCGAGATCGGCTCCAGCGCGGTCACCGTCGCCGAGCGGGGCGATCCGTCGATGGCCGACATCTCCCCGAGCAGCGCGCCGGGGCCGCGCACGGCCAGCACGACCTCGGTGCCGGCGCTGGTGTGCGATGAACACTTGACCCGGCCCTCCATCAGCACGAGCACCCAGTCGGACGTGTCGCCCTCGTTGATCACCGTGGTGCCGCGATCCCACCGCCGCGGTCGGCCGGCCGCGCGCAGGGCCGCTGTCTCCTCATCGGTGAGCATGGACAGAAACTCGCCGGACTCTGGCTCCATGCGCACGATTATGTCGTTACGGGAGTCACCCTTCTATTGCAAATCAGTCAGAACATAGGCGGCGACCGGCTCCTCCTTGCCCTTGAGGCTGAGCGGCCCCAGAGGGTTCACGGACGCGCCACGCCCCAGTTGCCTGAGCGTCGTCTCCCCGATGACGACCGTGCCCGGCTCGGCGATGCCCTCCAGCCGGGCGGCCACGTTCACGCAGTCGCCCATGGCGTTGAAGCCGCGCAGCTCCGGGCTGCCGATGTTGCCGACCAGCGCGGGACCGGTGTTGACGCCCACCCGGAACGTCGGCCACGGGACGTCGTCCACCCGCTTCCAGGCCATCTCCTCGGCCACCTCGGCGGCGGCCCGCTGCATCTCCAGCGCGGCCTTGCAGGCGGCCCGCGCGTGGCCCGCCTGGGCGGCGGGGGCGTTGAACAGGGCCAGCAGCGCGTCGCCGACGAACTGCACGATCGTGCCGCCGTTGTTGAGGATGCAGGGGACGGCGGCCGTGTGGTAGCGGTTGAGCATCTCGACGATCTCGCCCGGCGTCACCTTCTCGGAGAACGTCGTGAAGCCCTTGAGGTCGGCGAAGAGCGCGGTCAGCTCCTTGAGCTCGCCGCCCAGCGCCGCCTGCGCCGGGTCGGCCAGCAGGGCGTTGGCCACGTCGGGCGACATGTACTGCCGGAAGAGCGTGTCGAGCTCCTGGTAGAGGCGGGCGTTCTCCAGGGAGATGGACAGCTGCCCGGCCAGCGTGGCGGCCAGCGCCTCGTCCTGGTGCGTGCGCCCGACGGGCACCTCCAGCACGCCCGCCAGGTGGCCCTTGACCGTCAGGGGGAAGGCCAGCAGGTTGTCACGCTTGATGGGCTGGTTGTCGGCGAACTCGTACCCGCGCGAGCCGATCTCCGCCTTGCCCTCCGCGACCAGGCCGATCTTCACGTCGCCGTACGCCTGCCGCACCCGGTCCAGGGCCGTGGCCAGGAGCTGGTCCTCGGGCAGGCCCACCCGGGTCTGGGCGCTCACGGCCACCAGGGCGGCCAGCCGCCCGGACAGCTCGCGCTCGTGGGCCAGCGCCTCGCCCGCCCGGTCGAGCACCGCGACCTGGCTCTCGTTGAGCCGGAACTTGCCCGACATCCGGGTCGCGGCCAGCGGCTCGCCCCGCCGTACGTGCTCGACCAGCTCCTCCAGGGCCTTGTCGTAGTCCTGCTGGATGCGCCGCACGGTCGCCGCCAGCGTCACCGAGTCGAACAGGCCCGCGCTCGACCCCTCCCGCCTGAACTGCAGGTACGCGCTGTAGGCCACGAAGACGAAGGCCAGCGTGAGCAGCACGTGCCACTCCCACCAGGACAGGTGCCAGTTGAGCTGCGACATCCCGGCGACCATGGCCTCGGCCAGCAGCGCGTACGCCGTGATCAGGCTGATGAGCATGGCCGACGGGCGCTTGCGGTGCAGCAGGAACATCATCACGCTCGCCGCGCCGTACAGCAGGACGCCGGGCACGGAGGCCCAGGCCAGCCAGTCGACCGGCGAGGCCATCGGCGGCTCGCTGAGCGGCGTCAGCCCCGGGACCAGCGACGTGATCCCCCAGAGGACCATGAAGCCGAACAGCACCGAGCGGATGAGGTGTTGGGCGTCCAGCACCTTCTTGGCGGCCTCCGCGCCCAGCGGCAGCGCCGAGGCGAACGCGAACGCCGCCGAGACGGAGAGCCCCACCTGCTGGCCCACGTCGAAGCCCAGCGAGCCGATCGGCAGGATGATCTGCGGGGTGGCCAGGCCGTGCATGAAGAAGAAGCCGGCACTGCTCAGGAAGACCATGGACACGAGGAACAGCCGGGCGTCCTGACGACGCCGCGACGCCTCGCTGATCATCACGCCGAGGACCACGTTGATCCCGGCCACGGTGATGATCATCCAGAAGTGGCTGGCGTTGTGCTGCCACATGATGTTGATGTCCGGCTGGGCGAGCAGCAGCCAGAGCCCCAGCAGGGGGAGCACCAGGTGGATTCCCCAGACCACGCCGCGGACGGGCTGGGTGGCCGGAGGCAGGTAGGGGGTTGACACAGACCCGATTATCCACCCGAGATCGACGCCGCCAATGCGTCGTTTTACTCACCGCAGTCGCCGAATCCTGTCAATCCGGTCAGTAACCCTCCGTTTCGTGACAGATACGTTATGTAGTTTCTGTCATCTCTTGGAACGATTGAAACGTGAATCTCGTGGACAACATGAGCATCACGTGTTCTGGAAGGACAGCCGTGGCTAACAAGGTTCGCGGTGGGCGCACGCTCACCCTCGCCGCCGTGGGGGCGCTGGCCGCCTCGCTCCTCACCGTCGGAGGCGTCGCCACCGCATCGTCGGCCGCCGGCGAGGTGCACGCCTGCGTGCACAAGAAGACGCGGTACGCCCGCATCGTCAACCCCGACACCAAGTGCCGGAAGACGGAGGTGCGGATCCTGATCGGCGGCGCCTCCCAGACGACGGTCCAGCAGGGCGAGCAGGGCGCGGCGGGCGCGAAGGGCGAGACCGGCCCGGCCGGCCCGCAGGGGCCGAAGGGTGAGACGGGCCTGAAGGGCCCGCAGGGCCTCAAAGGCGACACCGGTCCCCAGGGCCCCAAGGGCGAGACCGGCCCGCAGGGGCCGAAGGGCGCGGACGGCAAGGACGGCCTGCCCGGCAAGAACGGCGAGGACGGCCTGCCTGGCAAGAACGGCGAGGACGGCCTGCCTGGCAAGAACGGGCAGGACGGCAAGGGTGGCCTGCCTGGCAAGGACGGCCTGCCCGGTAGGAACGGCCAGGACGGCAAGGACGGCAAGGACGGGCTCCCCGGCAAGCAGGGCGAGAGGGGCGAGCAGGGCCCGCGGGGCCCTCAGGGCCCGCAGGGGCCGAAGGGTGAGTCCGGCGACGGCGCGAGCTACACCTCCTACACCAAGACCGCGTCCCTGAACTCGACCGGCTCCGCGACGGCCAGCTGCGGGCAGGGCGGCATGGCGACCGGCGGCGGCTTCTCGTTCAACACCCTCAAGAACGCCATCGTCATGAGCAGCGCCCCCAGCGGCGGCAGCGGGTGGACGGTGAGCGTGGCCAAGGACGACAACGGCGGCGGTAACAACACCTACACCGCCGGCGGCAACCAGGGCACCAGCGTCAGCGGCACCGTCTACGTCGTCTGCCTGAAGCAGGCGTAACACGCGAAAGAGGGCCGGTACGGGCGTCCCGTACCGGCCCTCTTCGGAACCGTCAGCCGAACAGCGCCGGCAGGGCCGCCGAGTGCGTCTCCCGCAGCTCCTCGACCGGCACGTCGAACACGCCCTCGACCACCAGCGAAGCGCCCCCGGTCACGCCGAGCCCGTAGCAGGGCACCTCGTGGCGCCCGCACAGCGACGCGAACTCCTCGTAGGCCTCCGGCCGCACCGCGACCAGCGCCCGCGCGGCCGACTCGCTGAACAGGTCGGTGAAGGCGTCCCCGCTCAGCGCCACCGAGGCCCCGATGCCGCGCGCCAGGCACGACTCCGCCAGCGCGACGGCCAGCCCGCCGTCCGACAGGTCGTGCGAGCCCTCCAGCAGCCCCCTCTTGGCGGCCTCGACCAGCACGGTCGCCAGCGCCTGCTCGGCGTGCAGGTCGGCCCTGGGCGGCAGCCCGCCCAGGTGGCGGTGGGCGACGTGCGCCCACTCCGAGCCGCCGAACTCCTCGTGCGTGTCGCCGAGCAGCACGACCTTCAGCCCCTCGGCGGTGAACCCGGACGGCACCCGCTTGGCGACGTCCTCGATGACGCCGAGCACGCCCACGACCGGCGTGGGGTGGATGGCCGTCGAGCCCGTCTGGTTGTAGAAGGAGACGTTCCCGCCGGTCACCGGCACGCCCAGGGTGCGGCACGCGTCGGCCAGGCCGCGCACGGCCTCGGCGAACTGCCACATGACCTCGGGGTCCTCGGGCGAGCCGAAGTTGAGGCAGTTGGTCACGGCCAGCGGCTTGGCGCCGGTCACGGCCACGTTCCGGTACGCCTCGGCCAGCGCCAGCTGCGCCCCCGCGTACGGGTCGAGCTTGGCGTAACGGCCGTTGCCGTCGGTGGACAGCGCGATGCCCCTGGTCGTCGGCTCCGCGCCGGCGATGACCTCCGAGATCCGCAGCATGCCCGCGTCCGCCGGCTGGGCCAGCACGGTGTTGGAGCGGACGTAACGGTCGTACTGGGAGGTCACCCACTCCTTGGAGGCCAGGTTGGGCGAGCCGAGGAGCTGGAACAGCGTGGCCCGCAGGTCCTCGGGCCGCGCCAGCCGGTCGGGCGTGTCGGCGTTGAGCGCGGCCTGCCCGGACGGCTCGTGGTACGGGCGCTCGTAGACGGGCCCGTCGTCGGCCGCCGTGCCCGGCGGGATGTCCACGATGACCTCGCCGTCCCAGGTCATGACCAGGTGGCCGGTGTCGGTGACCTCGCCGATGACGGTGGCGGGGACGTCCCACCTGTCGCAGATCGCCATGAAAGCCGCGATGTCGTCGGGCCGGACCACGGCCATCATCCGCTCCTGCGACTCGCTCATGAGGATCTCCTCGGGCCTGAGCGAGGGGTCGCGGAGCGGGACGAGGTTGAGGTCGACGTGCATGCCGCCGGTGCCCTTGGCGGCCAGCTCGGTCGTCGCGCACGACACCCCGGCCGCGCCGAGGTCCTGGATGCCGACGACCACGTCGGCCGCGTACAGCTCCAGGCAGCACTCGATGAGCAGCTTCTCCATGAACGGGTCGCCCACCTGCACGGCGGGCCGCTTGGCGTGCGACTCGTCCTCGAAGGTCGCCGACGCGAGCACGGAGGCGCCGCCGATGCCGTCGGGGCCGGTGGACGCGCCGAACAGCACGACCTTGTTGCCCGGGCCGGGAGCGGTGGCCAGCTTGATCTGGTCCTTGCGGAGCAGGCCCACACACAGGGCGTTGACCAGCGGGTTGCCGATGTAGCAGGGGTCGAAGACGACCTCGCCGCCGATGTTGGGCAGGCCCAGGCAGTTTCCGTAGTGGCTGATGCCCTCGACCACGCCGGGCAGGACCCGGCGGGTGTCGACGGCGTCCGCGCCGCCGAAGCGCAGCGCGTCCATCACCGCGATCGGGCGCGCGCCCATCGACATGATGTCGCGGACGATCCCGCCGACGCCGGTGGCCGCGCCCTGGTGCGGCTCGACGTAGGACGGGTGGTTGTGCGACTCGATCTTGAACGTGGCCGCCCAGCCGTCGCCGATGTCCACCACGCCCGCGTTCTCGCCCATGCCCACGAGCAGCGCCTCAGACTTGGGAGCCTTCGTGGCGAACTGCTTGAGATGCACCTTGGACGACTTGTACGAGCAGTGCTCGGACCACATGACGCTGTAGATGGCCAGCTCGGAGCCGGTGGGACGGCGACCCAGGATCTCCTTGACCCGGTCGTACTCGTCCTGCTTCATCCCCAGCTCGGCGAAGGGCATCGGCTCGTCAGGCGTCTCTCCCGCCCGCTTCACACTGTCCGTCATACGTTCACCAGCTTCTTGAGGATGGAGGTGAAGAACCCGAGGCCGTCGGTGCTGGGCGCGCCGACCAGGTCCTCGACCGCGTGCTCGGGGTGCGGCATGAGGCCGACCACGTTGCCCGCCTCGTTCCGGATGCCCGCGATGTCGTTGAGCGCGCCGTTGGGGTTGCCGTCGACGTAGCGCACGACCACGTGGCCGCCCGACTCCAGCGCGGCCAGGGTGTCCTCGGAGGCCACATAGCGGCCCTCGCCGTGCTTGACGGGCAGCACGATCTCCTGGCCGGGCTCGAAGGAACCGGTCCAGGAGGTGTCCGTCTGCTCGATCCGGACCCGCTGGTCACGGCAGACGTAGTGGAGCGAGGCGTTGCGGGTCAGCGCGCCGGGCAGCAGGTGGGCCTCGCAGAGGATCTGGAACCCGTTGCAGGTCCCGATCACGGGCAGCCCCGCCCTGGCGGCCGGGATGAGCTCGTCCATCAGCGGCGCGAACCGGGAGATCGCGCCGCAGCGCAGGTAGTCGCCGTAGGAGAAGCCGCCGGGCAGGAAGACGGCGTCGACTCCCTTCAGGTCGTGGTCGGCGTGCCACAGCGGCACCGCCTCCGCGCCCACGAGGCGTACGGCCCTGGCGGCGTCCTGGTCGTCGAGAGTTCCTGGAAACGTGACTACGCCCACACGGGCAGCGCTCATGACAGTCGTCCCCTCCGAGGAATGCGCGCGCACGCGCCACCGTCTCTTCGGGTGGACGGTGGTCTGCGGCGGTGTCTTCAGATTATCGGGTGCTGCCGGGTGGTCCACATCGGCTCGTGCGTCGGGCGAAGGCCCAGATCAGACGGCCGCCAGCTCGCGGTGACGGGCGTCGGCCGCGTCATCCCAGGCGAGGTGCTTGCGCAGGTGGACGGTGGTGCCACGGCCGGGCGTGATGCCGAAAGAGATCTCGTCGACCACGGAGCGCATGATCAGCAGGCCGCGGCCGTTCTCCGTGTCTGGCGGAGGGAAGTGCGGCGGCATCGTCGGCAGGCCGTCGCCGTTGTCCGCGACGCGCACGTCGCAGCGGCCATAGCCGATCGCCGCGCTCACTTCGTAGCGGTTGGCTGGACCCCCGTGCCGCACCGCGTTGGAGCACGCCTCGGAGACGGCGAGCAGCATGTCGGCGATGCACGTCTCGCTCACGTTGAGTGAACGCATGGCATCCCCAAGCACTCGCCTGACCATCGGTATGCCGATCGCATCCCGAGGCAGTGCCAACGAGAACTCAATATCCACCGGACTCCTCCGGGCGCCAGAATGTCACCTGGAGTAGGTTTCCCTGTGAAAACGGGGCTAACCGCAAAATCACGTTGTTGTTATTTAGTGTTGGCATGCCCGTGGCATTGTGGCGCCGCGGAACCCCTCTTTAACCGTCCAGGGGGGAATCCGGCCACCAAATCTCCCCTACTCCTCAACCCGGACGCTGTAGTCCTCGATCACCGTGTTGGCAAGCAGGGTCTCGGCCATCTTGCGGACCTCCTCCAGCGCCGCCTCGTCGGCCGGGCCGTCGAGCTCGACCTCGAAGCGCTTGCCCTGGCGCACGGCCGAGACGCCGGAGAAGCCGAGCCTGGGCAGCGCCCTGGCGATCGCCTGGCCCTGCGGGTCGAGGATCTCGGGCTTCAACATGACGTCCACGATGACGCGGGCCACTGCGTTCCTCCAGGGTGCGGTGGGTGACTGGGAAGCACAGCCTACCGGCGCGTGTGGCTGTCGACACAACGGGAACGGGGAGGACATGGGGCTTGCGCGCAGGGCTGTGACGTCTGCCACGATGTCCCCAAACGCGTACGAACCACCACCAGATGGTTCCTCGCTTGGAAGGCCGGCCCGAGGTGGCAACCCCATCGAGGACCCGCCCTTACGCACAGGAGTGGCTCATGACCGAGCTTGTCGAGGTCATCGATAGACACAGCACAGGTGTCACGAGGCCGAAGGAGGTCTCGTGACAGTCGACGCCTCTCGTGGTGCCTCTGACGCACCTCCGGAGCTCGTCCAGCTGCTCACCCCCGAGGGCGAGCGGGTAGAGCACCCCGACTATGACATCGACCTGACCGATGAGGAGGTCCGGTCGCTCTACCGCGACCTGGTCCTCGTACGGCGCATCGACCTGGAGGCCGTGGCGCTGCAGCGCCAGGGCGAGCTGGGCATCTGGGCCTCGCTGCTGGGCCAGGAGGCGGCCCAGATCGGCTCGGGCCGCGCATTGACCGACTCCGACATGGCCTTCCCCACCTACCGCGAGCACGGCGTGGCGTGGTGCCGCGACGTCGACCCGGTGAAACTGCTCGGCCTGTTCAGAGGCGTGAACCACGGCGGGTGGGACCCCAAGGAGCACAACTTCCACCTGTACACGATCGTGATCGGCAGCCAGACCCTCCACGCGGTCGGCTACGCGATGGGCATCCAGCGCGACGACGCGAGCGCCGCCACGATCGTCTACTTCGGCGACGGCGCCACCTCGCAGGGCGACGTGAACGAGTCGTTCATCTGGGCCAGCGTCTTCAACGCGCCGATCGTGTTCTTCTGCCAGAACAACCAGTGGGCCATCTCCGAGCCCCTGGAGAAGCAGACCCGCATCCCCCTCTACCGGCGCGCCTCCGGCTTCGGCTTCCCGGGGATCAGGGTGGACGGCAACGACGTGTTCGCCTGCCTGGCCGTGACCAGGAAGGCGCTGGAGGCCGCCCGCACCGGCCAGGGGCCGACGCTCATCGAGGCGTTCACGTACCGGATGGGCGCCCACACCACCACCGACGACCCGACGCGCTACCGCGTGGCCAGCGAGCTGGAGGCGTGGAAGCTCAAGGACCCGATCGAGCGGGTCAGGTCGTACCTGTTCAAGAACGAGCACGCCGACCAGACGTTCTTCGACTCCGTCGACGCCGAGGCCGACCAGCTCGGGGCCGACCTGCGCAGGCGTTGCCTGGCCATGCCCGACCCCCAGCCGCTCGATATCTTCGACCACGTCTATCGCGAGCCCCACGCCCTGATGGACCAGGAGCGCGCCCAGTTCGCCGCTTACTTGGAGGGGTTCGCCAAATGACGGTCATGAGCCTGTCCAAGGCGCTCAACGAGGGCATGCGCAAAGCCATGGAGGACGACCCCAAGGTCCTCATCATGGGCGAGGACGTCGGCAAGCTGGGCGGCGTCTTCCGGGTCACCGACGGCCTGCAGAAGGACTTCGGCGAGGACCGCGTCATCGACACGCCGCTGGCCGAGTCGGGCATCATCGGCACCGCGATCGGGCTGGCGCTGCGCGGCTACCGGCCGGTCTGCGAGATCCAGTTCGACGGGTTCGTCTTCCCGGCCGCCGACCAGATCATCACGCAGCTCGCCAAGATGCCGATGCGCTCGCTGGGCGCGATCAAGCTCCCCGTCGTCGTACGCATCCCGTGCGGCGGTGGCATCGGCGCGGTCGAGCACCACAGCGAGTCGCCCGAGGCGTACTTCACCCATACGGCCGGGCTGCGCGTCGTGTCCTGCTCCAACCCGGCCGACGCCTACACCATGATCCAGCAGGCCATCCGCAGCGACGACCCGGTGATCTTCTTCGAGCCCAAGCGGCGCTACTGGGAGAAGGCCGACATCGACACCGGCTCCACCGACTGGTGGCCGCCGCTGCACGCGGCCCGGGTCGTGCGGCCCGGGACGGACGTCACGCTGCTGGCGTACGGCCCCATGGTCAAGACGTGCCTGGAGGCCGCCACGGCCGCCGAGGAGGACGGCCGCTCGCTCGAAGTGATCGACCTGCGCTCGCTCAACCCGCTGGACGAGCCGGCCGTGATGGAGGCCGCGCGCCGTACCGGACGGGTGGTGGTCGTCCACGAGGCCCCGGTCAACAGCGGCTTCGGGGCCGAGCTGGCCGCCAGGATCACGGAGCAGTGCTTCTACCACCTGGAGTCGCCCGTGCTCAGGGTCGGCGGCTTCTCCACCCCCTACCCGCCGTCGAAGCTGGAGGAGCACTACCTGCCCGACCTGGACCGGGTGCTCGACGCCGTCGACCGGTCATTCGGGTTCTGAGGGGGCGGGGTTCTCATGCGACGAGAGTTCAAGCTCCCGGACGTCGGCGAAGGGCTGACGGAGGCCGAGGTCGTCCGCTGGCACGTCAAGGCGGGCGACACGGTCAAGGTCAACCAGATCGTCGTGGAGATCGAGACGGCCAAGTCGATCGTCGAGCTCCCGATCCCCTGGGACGGGGTGGTCGCCGGCCTGCTGGCCGAAGAGGGCCAGACGGTCGACGTCGGCGTCCCCATCATCACCGTGGAGACCTCCGAGGGCGGCGCTCCCGTCTCGGAGGAGACCAAGGCCCTGGCCGAGGACCTGGTGCCCACGCCTCCGGCGGATGGGGCCGTCGAGCCCGGCGCCCACGGCAGCCCGGCCCCCAAGGAGGAGCGTCAGGCGGTCCTGGTCGGCTACGGCGTCAAGACCGGCGCCACCAAGCGCCGCCCCCGCAAGCCCCAGGGTTCCGGCACTCCGGCGATCCCGGCGGCCGACCCCGCCCGCGTGGAGGCGAACGGCGCCCCCGCCGTCGCCCCCGTCCCGCCGCCCGCCGGCGGCCGGGTCAGCGTCCTGGCCAAGCCGCCCGTACGGAAGCTGGCCAGGGGCCTCGGCGTCGACCTGTCCACCCTCACCGGCACCGGCCCCCAGGGCTCGATCACCCGCGATGACGTCCACGCCGCGGCGGAGGCCGGGGCGGCCCCGGCCGTCGAGGCGGCGCCGGTCGTCGAGGTCGTGTCCGAGCGGCCGGAGGAGCGCATCCCCGTCAAGGGCGTGCGCAAGATGACCGCCCAGGCCATGGTCGCCAGCGCCTTCACCGCCCCCCACGTCACCGAGTTCCTCCAGCTCGACGTGACGAACACCATGGAGACGGTGCAGCGCCTGCGTGGCTTCAGGGACTTCGCGGACGTCAAGGTGTCGCCGCTGCTGCTGGTGGCCAAGGCGGTCCTCACCGCCGTCAAACGCCACCCGATGATCAACTCGTCGTGGGACGAGGCGGCGCAGGAGATCGTGGTCAAGCGCTACGTGAACCTGGGGATAGCCGCCGCCACGCCCCGCGGCCTGGTGGTGCCCAACGTCAAGGACGCCCACGCCCTGTCGCTCCCCGAGCTGGCCGGGCGGCTGGCCGAGCTCACGGAGACGGCCAGGGCGGGCCGCACCCAGCCGGCCGAGATGGCCGGCGGCACCTTCACCATCACCAACGTCGGCGTCTTCGGCGTCGACGCCGGCACCCCGATCCTCAACCCCGGCGAGGCCGCCATCCTCGCCGTCGGCCAGATCAGGGACATGCCGTGGGTGGTGGACGGCGAGCTGGCGGTGCGCAAGGTGACCACCCTGGCCCTGTCGTTCGACCACCGCATCGTCGACGGCGAGCTGGGCTCGATGTTCCTGCGCGACGTGGGCGACATGCTGGAGGACCCGCTGCACCTGCTGGCCTGGAGCTAGCCGCGAAAGCCTACGGCGACCGCCGGGAGGACCCCTCCCCCGGCGATCGCCGTAGGCCGGGGACACCCGCACCCATCCCGTACAGAGTCACGCCGTCGCGATCTGATACACCTGATCGCATGATTCGCCACATCGTGCTGTTCACCTGGACCGAGGCCGCGACCGACGAGCAGAAGGAGACGGTGACCACCGAGCTGGGCAAGCTGCCCGGCGTCATCCCGCAGCTCCGCTCGTACACCGTGGGCCCCGACGCGGGCATCAACCAGGGCAACCACGACTACGCGGTGGTGGCCGACTTCGACGACGTCGACGACTACCTGCTCTACCGCGACCACCCGCAGCACCAGGAGGTGATCGTGCAGCACATCAGGCCGATCATGGCCTCGCGGGCCGCGGTGCAGCTCAGCCTCTAGATCTCCGGCGGGTTGTTCTCGCGGCGCATCAGCCTGTCCTCGGACGTGCGCCCCCTTCTGGGGGCCAGCACGACGCTCAGCACCACGCCCACGCCACCGACGATCATGAAGATGAGCCCGACCACGTCCATGTGGACGGCCTTGCCGAACACGTCGGGCTCGATCGCGAATCTCAGGATGGCGCCGAGCGTGAGGAAGAAGATGCTGACCCCGACACCCATGACGACCTCCAGGCAAACGGCGAGTACAGCCACCGTCATACCCGGGTACAGAAGATCACACCCGTGACATCTCAGGCGAGACAGGACAGCGGCTCGCCGCCGTTGTAAGTGATCATGTCGAGCACGGCGGTGACGAGGTCGATCGGCGCGCCCGGCGGCTGCCCGTCGAGCTCGGCGTAGGCGCGGTGCAGGTTACCCACGATGCGCTCGGAGTCCAGCAGCCCGCCCCACTCGCCCAGGTCGGCCTCCCTGGCCGCCTCCAGCGGCGACAGCCCCGCCGCCCGGCCCCGCGCCGCGGTCTCCTGGACGAACCGCAGGTAACCCTCGACCCGGTCGTACACCTCCGGCCCGCACACCCCGCCGTGCCCCGGCACGACGGTCTCCGCCCCCAGCGCCCTGAGCTGGTCGACGGCCTCCAGCGCCCCGGCCACCGAGCCCATCAGCACGAACGGCGTCCCGCCGTTGAAGACGAGGTCGCCCGAGAACAGCAGCCGCCGCTCGGGAATCCACACGTACGAGTCGTTCGTCGTGTGCGCGGCGTGGCCCACGTGCCGCACCTCGCACCGCAGGTCGTCGGAGTGCAGGGTGATGCGGTCGGTGAAGGTGAGGAACGGCGGCGCCACCTCCATCTCGCCCCACTCCACGTCGGGCGACCACGCGGCGCGGTAGGCGGGCACGCCGTCGGCCAGGATCTGCTCCCGTACGCCCTCGTGCCCGACGATGGTGGCCTCGGGGAAGAGCCAGTTGCCGAACGTGTGGTCGCCGTGGTGGTGGGTGTTGACCAGCGTGGTGATCGGCCGGTCGGTCACCTTGCCGATGGCCTCGCGGAACGCCCGCGTACGGCGCTCGGTCGAGCAGGCGTCGACGCAGATCACGCCGCGCCGGCCGGCCAGGAAGCCGGTGTTGTTGATCCACCAGCTCCCGTCGGGCTGGATGTAGGCGAAGACGCCCTCGGACACCTCTTCGACCCGAGGCGGCGGGAGGGGGTGATCGTGCGCACTCGAACTCATGCCGCGACCGTACTCCCTCGGAGCACCCCCGACTGCGCTCTATCACCGGCGCCCGCGGCAACGAGCGAGGGCGCCCGCCGACCGGCGGGCGCCCCCAGGGGATGGAGGGTTTCTAGAAGGCTTCTTCCGGAAGCTCCATGAGCTCCTGCCCCGTGGACTCCAGCACCCGCCGCTCGGCCGCCAGCCGCGGCAGGACGGTCTTGGCGAAGAACGAGGCCCCGGCAACCTTGCCCAGGTAGAACGGGTCGTCGCCCGCGGTCAGCTTGGCCAGGGCCACCTCGGCCTGCCGCAGCAGCAGCCAGCCGATCACCAGGTCGCCCAGCGCGAGCAGGAGCCGGGTGGTGTTCAGCCCGACCTTGTAGGCCTCGGCCGGCGACTCCAGCGAGCCCAGCGCCCAGCCCGCCATCGTGTCGCCCATGGCCTTGACGTCCGCGGCGGCCTCCGCGAGGAGCTTGCGCTCCTCCTTGAGCCGGCCGTTGCCCGCCTCGGATCCGGCGAACGCGCCGATCTCGGTCAGCAGCGACCCGACCGCCGCGCCCTGGTTGCGCAGGATCTTCCGGAAGAACAGGTCCAGGCCCTGGATCGCGGTCGTCCCCTCGTACAGGGAGTCGATCTTGGCGTCCCGGATGTACTGCTCGATCGGGTAGTCCTGCAGGTAGCCCGAGCCGCCGAGGGTCTGCAGCGAGCGGGAGAGCAGCTCGTACGACCGCTCGGAGCCGACGCCTTTGACGATGGGCAGCAGCAGGTCGTTCATGTCGGCGGCGTGCCGGTCGTCGGGGTCGACCAGGAGGGTGTCCTGGAACGTGGCCGTGTAGAGCACCAGGGCCCGCATGCCCTCGGCGTACGACTTCTGCAGCATGAGCTCGCGGCGCACGTCCGGGTGGTGGACGACGGTCACCCGCGGGGCGGCCTTGTCGGCCATCCGGGTCAGGTCCGCGCCCTGGACGCGGGACCTGGCGTACTCCAGCGCGTTCAGGTAGCCGGTGGAGAGCGTGGCGATGGCCTTGGTGCCGACCATCATGCGGGCGTGCTCGATGACCATGAACATCTGCCTGATGCCCTCGTGCACGTCGCCCACCAGCCAGCCGACGGCCGGGTGCCTGTCGCCGAACGTCAGCTCGCAGGTCGTGGAGACCTTCAGCCCCATCTTCTTCTCGACGTTGGTGACGTAGACGCCGTTGCGCTCGCCCAGCTCGCCGGTCTCGAGGTTCACGTGGAACTTCGGCACCAGGAACATCGACAGCCCCTTGGTGCCCGGGCCGTGGCCCTCGGGGCGGGCCAGCACGAGGTGGAAGATGTTCTCGGCCATGTCGTGCTCGGCGCTGGTGATGAAGCGCTTGACGCCCTCGATGTGCCAGCTGCCGTCCTCCTGCCGCACCGCCTTGGCCCGGCCGGCGCCCACGTCGGAGCCGGCGTCCGGCTCGGTGAGCACCATGGTGGCGCCCCACTCGCGCTCGATGGCCAGCTCGGCGAAGCGCTTCTGCTCGGGCGTGCCGACCTTCCACAGCGTGTACGCGAAGTTGGGGCCCGCGGCGTACATGTACAGCGCCGGGTTGGCGCCCAGCACCAGCTCGGCCGTGGCCCAGGCCAGGCTCCTCGGGATGCCGGGGCCGCCCAGGTCGGCGGGCAGGTCGAGGTTGGCCCAGCCGCCGTCGACCAGCGCCTTGTAGGACTTCTTGAAGCCCTCGGGCACCTTCACGGAGTTGGTCGCGGCGTCGAACACGGGCGGGTTCCTGTCGCCCTCCTCGAAGGAGTCGGCCAGGACGCCGGTGGCCAACCTGTTGACCTCGTCAATGAGACCCCGGGCGACCTCCTCGTCCACGTCAGCGAAGGGCCCTGTGCCGAGGATCTCACGTCGCCCGAACACCTCGAAGAGGTTGAATTCCAGGTCTCGCACGTTGCTCTTGTAGTGGCCCATGGGGTCGATCTCCTTGAACCGAGGGGTATTCGTACTGGCGAGTAACCTTACTCTGCAATGCTACCCGCGGGTAACCCGAGGTATGCGTGGCATGCTCGTCTCCATGGACGCCGAAGAACTCGCCGCCAGATGGCGAGAGCGACTGGAATCCTGGGCCATTCCCGACGAGATCATGGCCCAGGCTCCGGTCGACCCGTGGAGTCACTCGCCTGAGCGGTTCGGCACCCGAACCGACAGGGCGCTGGCCGAGCCCGACGACGGGCCGACCATGACCCGGCTCTCGGAGGCGCTGCCCGACAAGGGCACGCTGCTCGACGTGGGCTCGGGCCCAGGTGCTTCGTCTCTGCCGCTGCACGAGCGCATCGGCCACCTCTACGCGGTGGACCCCTCGGCGTCGATGCTGGAGGGGCTGACGGCCAGGGCGGAGAAGCTCGGCGTGCCGGTCACGGCGATCGAGGGCCGCTGGCCCGACGTGGCCGGCGACGTGCCCATGGTGGACGCCACCATAGCCGCGCACGTGGTCTACAACGTCCCGGACCTGGCTGGCTTCCTGAGGGCGCTCGACGAGCGCACGCAGGGGCGGGTGGTGCTCGAACTCACGCACCGCCATCCCATGAGCTGGATGACGCCGCTGTGGCAGCACTTCCACGGGGTGGACCGGCCGGTCCGGCCCATCGCCGAGGACTGTGTGGCGCTGGCGGCGGCGCTCGGCTATGCCGTGCAGGTGGAGGAACGGGAAGCTCCCCTGGAACGGTTCACCTCGCTGGAGGACCTGGCGGCCAGCGCGTGCCGCAGAGTGTGCCTCGATCCGTCCAGGGCGGAGGAAGTGGCGGCCATGGTGCTGGAGCTGGGCATGTGGCCGTTGCCGCGCGACCGTTGGGTCACTATTTGGTGGGAATGATCCCGCTGCGGGCCGCGTTCTTGCCCATGAGCTGACAGCTCCCGGACGAGACGCGCCGTACCCGGAACGCCAAGACGACGCACGCACCGCAGTCTCGTCTCAAGGGAGTTCCGATCATGGCGTGGATCATTCTCGTGCTGGCCGGCGTCTTGGAAGTCGCCATGGCCCTTTCGCTCAAGCTCAGCAACGGCTTCGGCAATCTGTGGTGGAGCCTGTCGTTCCTGGTCACGGCCGTGCTGAGCTTCGGGCTGCTCTCGTACGCGCTCAAGAGCCTCGAAGTCGGCACCGCGTACGCCGTCTGGACCGGCGTCGGCGCCGCGGGCACCGCGGTGCTGGGCATGATCGCCATGGGAGACGAGGTCTCGCTGCCCCGGCTCATCTCGATCGCGCTGATCCTGGCGGGGGTCATCGGCCTGCGGGTGCTCGCTTGACGTTTCGGCCTGTCACGGGTTGGGTGGCTGCGTGATCGAAATCCATGCCGTCACCATCGACGCCGCCGACCCGTACGAGATCGCCACCTGGTGGGGCAAGGCCACCGGGCTGCCGCTCGGCGAGGGCGACCAGCCGGGCGACGACGAGGTCATGCTGCGCACCAAGCAGGACCCGTTCCTGCTGTTCATCCGCGTGCCCGAGGGCAAGACCGTGAAGAACCGGATCCACCTCGACGTCAACGGCACCGAGGGCAGGACCCGCGACGAGGAGGTCGAGCGGCTCATCGGGCTGGGCGCGACCGTCCACGACGACCGGCGGCAGCCCGACGGCACCGGCTGGGTGACGATGCTCGACCCCGAGGGCAACGAGTTCTGCGTGTGCCGGAGTCAGGCGGAGCGGGAGGCGCAGGGCTGAGCTCACCGGTCGGTGCTGGCGCGGCCCCGCATGGTGAGCGTCAGGACGCCGGCGATCAGGTAGACGAGCGCGCCGTGCCACAGGGCCCCCACGGCCGAGCCGAACACCCCTTCGCCGTCGAGCACGAGCTGCACCGGATAGTCCAGCACGGCCGTGATGGCCGCGGGCAGCAGCGAGAACTTCCACGGGTGCTTCAGCGACCAGAGGCGGGCCTGGCGGGTCACCCGGTCGCCCTCGTTCGGCTTGGAGACCGCGCCGATCGCGGCGATCAGGGCGAACAGGCTGATGCCCAGGCCCAGCGCCCACGGCAGGTCGCCGCCGCCGGTGATCACGCCCAGGCCGAAGCTGGTCGCGGCCACGGCGCCGCCGCCGACGGCGGCGGCCTTCCAGGGGGCGCCACGGAGCGCGGCACCCGACAGCGAGACTTCATCTCGTCGGCTGATTTCGTTCATGTCACTCATGCTGCCTTTTCGGCCCCCTTGAGGGCATCGGGGACCGACCCTGAGCCATCCCTGACATCATTCGGACATGCAGCAAAGTGAGAAAGTGCTCTTCCGCGAGGCCCGCAAGGAGGACGTGCCGGCGATCGTGGCGATGCTGGCCGACGACCATCTCGGCGCCACGCGCGAGGGCGACCCCGGCGACGAGCGCTATCTGGCGGCGTTCGAGCGGGTCGACGCCAACCCGTACGACGAGTTGATCGTGGCCGAGCAGGACGGCGAGGTGGTGGGCACGATGCAGCTCACGTATCTGGCCGGGCTGTCGCGGCTGGGCGCCGAGCGGTGCCAGATCGAGGCCGTCAGGGTCGCCGCCGGCGCCCGCGGCCAGGGCCTCGGCGGCCGGATGATCGAGTGGGCCGTCGACCGGGCCCGGGAGCGCGGCTGCGCCATCGTGCAGCTCACGTCCGACAAGTCACGTACGGACGCGCACCGCTTCTACGACAACCTCGGCTTCACGGCCTCCCACGTGGGCTACAAGCTCTCGCTGAGCTGAGCCAGCATCCAGCGGCACCAGTCGGCCCGGTGCCGCTCGTAGCTCAGCCCGCAGCGCAACGTGGCGTAGTTGCCGAACCGGGGATCGCCGAAGGCGGGCGGCCCGTCGAATGACGCCTCCTGCCGCTCGTACTCGGCCAGCCGTTCCTCGTGCGCGGCGAGCTGGTCGGCGAACATCCTCCTGACCAGCTCCGGCTCGGCCAGCCACGACGCGTACGTCTTCAGCACCAGCTCGTCGCGCTCCGGCCGCTCGCGCGGCGGCTCGGTGACCCATTCCCGCAGCGCCGCCCTGCCCTCGGCGGTCAGGTGGTAGACCTTCCTGCCCTGCGGCCCGGGCCCGTGCTCGGCCTCGAACCCGACCAGCCCCCCGGCCCGCAGCTTCTGCAACTCGGGGTGGATCTGGCTGTGCCCGGCCGTCCAGAAGTAGCCGACGGGCCGCCGCATGGCCGCGGCGAGGTCGTACCCCGTGCGCTCGCCGCGCGCCAGCACGGCGAGGATCGCGAATCCCAGCGTTGAGGTCATGGTTCGCCCAAGGATATGGTGCTCCTACAACTATGTCAGTTCTGACATAGTTGAGAAGAAGGGGCGGCCATGCGCGTGTCGGTAGGTGTGGTGGGGCTCATGGTGGCGGTGCTGACGGCCTGCGGGGGCGCGGCCAGCACCGGTGCGGCGGCGCCCGGCCCGAGCACGGCTTCTGCGGCGACGACGTCGGCCCCGGTTCCCACGGGCCCGAACGTCTCCGGCTGCTTCACCGAGGCGGACGGCAAGATCTTCGAGCACGACGGCGGCCTCCCCGGCGTGATCACCGGGGACGGTCCGGTGGGCGTGGTCGTCACCTACGAGCGCCGGGGCAACGTGTGCACGTGGCGGCCCCTGTCGGACCGCCTCGTGGCCGCCGGCTACCGAGTGCTGCTGTACGCCAGGGGCTCTGCCACGCTCCCCGAGGACGCCGCCGTCGCCATGGGCCGGCGCCTGGCCAAGGAGCCAGGCGTCAAGCGGATCTTCCTGGTCGGGGGCTCGATCGGCGCCACCACCGCCGTCCCCGCGGCGCTGAAACTCGGCTCGAAGGTGGCCGGCGTGGTGGCCGTCTCAGGCGAGATCAGCAAGGAGAACGCCGCCAGGCTGACCGTCCCGCTCCTCCAGATCGGCTCCGCGAACGACGGGTACGGCGGCGCCGGCGACCTGGCCGCGGCGCACGACGCCGCCACGAAGGCCCCGGACAACCAGACGATGGTCATCCCGGGGGAGAGCCTGCACGCCTCGGCCCTGTTCACGAGCCCTCACGGGAAGGACGTGCTCGACCGGATCGTGGCGTTCATGGACCGGCACAAGGGCTGATCTCGACCAGGTTGTCGTGGAAGCCCGGCCCCCTGCCCATGTCCCCGTCCCGCTCGGCCACGACCGCGTTCGGGTTGGCGCCGCCGGGGGTCAGCTTCGGCCAGCGCCCCTTCGGCGAGGCCACCACCCCGGCCGCCACGCGGTCGCTGATCTCCACGTCCGCCAGGAACCCGCCGCCCTCGTTGTGCACGCGTACCCGCTGGCCGTCCACCAGCCCCCGGGAGGCCGCGTCGGCCGGGTTGACCAGCACCACCGGGTCCTTGGCCCGGCGGCGCAGCTCCGGGTTGTTGCCGAAGGTCGTGTTGAGGAACGTGTGCGAGGCGGGCGTGACCAGCGCCAGCGGGTACGGCGAGGCGCCCCTGGCGCGGACCGTGTGGGGCGGCGTGTACGCCTTGCCCGCCGGCGGGAAGCGCAGCCTGCCGGACGGCGTCGGGAAGCCCTCGGCGAACGGCGTGAAGGGCTGGGGGTAGTTCATCCGCACCCAGCCCTCCTTGCGCAGCCGGTCGAGCGTGACGCCCTCCAGCGACGGGTGCCCGCTCGACAGCAGCTGCTCGGCCAGCTCCAGGTCCGAGTCGAACAGCGACGGCTCGGTCATCCCCATGTGCGCCGCCAGCCGCCGGAAGGTCTCCGTCGTGGACAGGCACTCGCCGGGCGGGGGGACGGCGGGCTCGTTCCAGAGCAGGTAAAGGTGCCCGTATCCGGCGTGCAGGTCATGGTGCTCGGTCTGCATGGTCGCGGGGAGCACGATGTCGGCGTAGTCCACGGTGTCGGTCGGGAACTGCTCCATGACCACCGTGAACAGGTCCTCGCGGGCGAGCTGCCGTCTGATCGCGTTCGAGTTGGGGCTCGAACCGGCCGGGTTGGCCGCGTACACCCACAGGCACTTCACATCATCGAGTTGGGACCCCAGCTTGGTCATGACGAGGGTGCGGACGGGCTTGGCCAGCAGGTCGTTGCGCATGTCGATGTCGAAGTGCACGTGGCCCGAGGTGGAGTACGCGATGCCGCCGCCGGGGTGGCGCCAGTCGCCGGTGACGCCGGGGATCGAGGCGAGCGTGCGCAGCGCGGTGCCGCCGCCCTGGTTCCGCTGGATGCCCTGCGTGGCGCGGATGGCGGTCGGGCGGGTGTGGGCGAGCCGCATCCCCAGGCTGTGGATGGCGGCGGCGGGGATGCCGGTGATTTCGGCCACAGTCTCGACGGGATATCTCAGGATCTCCTGGCGGAAGTCCTCCCAGCCCTCGGTGTGCTCGGCCAGGAACTCCTCATCCTGCGCGTTCTCCGCCAGCACGACGTTGAGCAGCCCGAGCGCGAGCGCCGCGTCCGTGCCCGGCCTGATCGCCAGGTACTCGTCGGCCTGGTCGGCCGTCCTGGTGCGGATCGGGTCGATGGCGACGACGTGCGCGCCGTCCGCCCGCGCGTCCTGGATGAACTTCCACAGGTGGTGCCCGCTGGTCAGCGTGTTCGTGCCCCAGAGCAGGATCAGCTTCGCCAGCGCGAAGTTCTCGGGGTCCATGCCGCCCGGCGTGCCGTTCGTCCGCATCAGGCCGCTGCTGCCGGCCGCCGAGCAGATGTTGAGCCAGTGCTTGGAGGCCCCCAGCACGTTCCAGAACCGCCGCCCGGCCACGCCCTCGCAGCCCTGCAGGTAGCCGAGCGTGCCGGTGCCCAGGTACGGCCAGATGGCCTCCCCGCCGTGCTCCTCGACGATGCCGCGCAGCCGCTCCGAGATCTCGTCGAGCGCCTCGTCCCAGGTGATGCGCTCGAACTGGCCGGAGCCCTTGGGGCCGATGCGGCGCATGGGGTGGAGGATGCGGTCGTCCGCCCGCGTCTGCTCGAGGTAACGGTTGACCTTCACGCACAGGGCGCCCCTGGTGTACGGGTGGTCGGGGTTGCCGCGAAGCTTGACGGCCTCGCCGTTCTCGACGCTGACCACCCAGGAGCAGCCATCCGGGCAGTCCAGCGGACAGGCCCCCAAAACCCTCAACTCACCCGACATGGGACACAGACTACGTCCCGTACCTGGAATGACGGGAGACGCGGAAATGCGTGTAGCCTGCCCGGTGCGACGTCCGCGGGGGACGATTGAGGACACTGGAAACCTGGAGATCGCACGGTCCGCCCGGGAAGGTGCAGAATCGCTGTCGGTGGCCGAAATCAGGGAACGAGATGACACGGAGGACCTCGAGGGGGATCCAGCCGTGGTTGAGTCACGCGCGGAAAGCGACGTCTACGTCGTAGAGCCGCTGCTGCCGCAGCGCCTTCGCCGCCCTTCCGACCTGCTGCGATTCTTCGCCACCCTCATCGTGCTCGGCGCGGTCGTCCTGCTCGCGCTGGTCGCCAAGCAGACGCTCATCGGCCTGGAGGCCGACGTCAAGGAGGGTGCGCAGCTCGTACCGCTGCTCAGCAGGATCGCCGCCTTCCTCGGTGGCGCGGCCGTGCTCATCGTGCCCGCGGCGTTCGCGGTCGAACGGGTCTTCCACCGCGACGGGCTGCGCGTCGCCGAAGGGCTGATCGCCGCGATCATCGGCATGGCCGGGTCGTTCCTGCTCGGGCAGTGGCTGGTCGCGGGCAACGTCGACGACCTGCGCGTGCTGTTGACCGGCGACCGGACGATCGAGCCGGTGAACACGCTGCTCACCTCGGTCGTCGCGTACGCCACCGCCGTCCGCATCTCGCGCCGGCCCACCTGGCGCATGCTGATGTGGACCACGATCGCCCTCTACGTCCTCGCGTTCTTCTCCGGCAGGCAGATCACGCTGCCCAGCGCCATCGTCACCGTGCTGGTCGGCATGGCCATCGGCTACGCCACCCTCTACGGCGTCGGCAGCCCCAACACCAGGCCGCCGGGCAGCGCCGTGGTGGCCGCGCTGCGCAAGCTGTCGTTCGCGGTGATCTCGGCCCGCCGGATCGAGGACGACCACCAGGGCAGCCGCCGCTACGCCATCGGGCTCAAGGACGGCACCAGCCTCGACGTCACCGTGCTCGACCGCGACCGGCAGGTGGCCGGGCTGCCGTACCGGCTGTGGCGGCGCATCAGGCTCAACTCCGAGACCCGGCGCCGGGCCATCAGGTCGCTGCGGGCCGAGCTGGAGCGCGAGGCGCTCATGGCGTACGCGGCCCAGGCGGCCGGCGCCAGCACCCCCCGCCTGCTCGGCACCAGCGAGCTCGGCACCGAGGCCGCGATGCTCGCGTACGAGCACATCGAGACGCGCCCACTCGACGAGGTGCCCGACGAGCAGATCGACGACGAGCTGCTCGCCCAGATCTGGGAGCAGGTGGAGCTGCTGCAGATCCAGCGCCTGGCGCACCGGCGGCTCACCGGCGACGGCATCCACCTCGACCGGGCCGGCCGCGTCGTGCTGACCGACGCCCGCAGCGGCGAGATCGCCGCCGGAGACCTGCTGCTCAGGCTCGACATCGCCCAGCTCATGACCTACCTGGCCCTGCGCGTCGGCCCAGAGCGCTCCGTGCGGGCGGCGGCGGCCGTCATGGGGCCCGACACGCTGGCCGCCGCCATGCCGCTGCTCCAGCGCATCGCGCTGACCAGGGAGACCCGCTCGGCCCTCGCCAAGAACAAAAACCTGCTGGCCGGCATCCGCGAGCACATCGTCGCGCTCAAGCCGCAGGCCAAGGTCGAGGAAGTACGCCTCGAACGCTTCAAACCGCGCACCCTGATCACGATCATCGCCAGCACGCTGGCCGCGTACATCGTGCTCTCCCAGCTCAGCCGGGTCGACATCTACCGGGTGGTCACCACGGCCAACTGGGCCTGGTCCGGGGTGGCGCTGCTCGCGTCGTTCGTCAGCTTCGTGGCCGCGGCCCTGATGCTGCGGGGGTTCGTGCCCGAGCCGCTGCCGCTCTGGCGGACCGTGCTCGTGCAGTTCGCCTCGTCGTTCGTCAAGCTCGTCGCGCCCGCCGCCGTGGGCGGGGTCGCGATCAACACCCGCTACCTGCAGAAGCGCGGCATCCCGCCGGCGAGCGCGGTGGCCAGCGTGGGGGCCTCGCAGCTCATCATGCTGGTCTTCCACATCGCGCTGCTGCTGCTGTTCGCCTACATCACCGGCTCCACCACGACCACCTCGTTCACCCCGTCACGCGGCCTCGTCCTGGTGCTGCTCGCGGTCGCGGTGCTGGTCGTGGTGGTGCTCGGCGTGCCGCCGCTGCGCAGGCTGGTGACCTCCAGGCTGCGCAAACTGTTCTCGAACGTGCTGCCCAGGCTGCTCGACGTGCTGCAGTCGCCGCGCAAGATGGTGGAGGCGTGCACGGGCACGCTCATGATCACCCTGGCGTTCGTCCTGTGCCTGGACGCCTGCGTCGCCGCGTTCGGCGGCTCGCTCAGCTTCACCGCCTGCGCGGTCGTCTACCTCACGGCCAACGCCATCGGCTCGGCCGCGCCCACACCGGGCGGTCTGGGCGCGGTCGAGCTCGCGCTCACGGGCGGCCTGACCGTGGCCGGCGTGCCCGCCGAGCTGGCCACCTCCGCCGTGCTGCTGCACCGGCTGCTCACGTTCTGGCTGCCGGTGCTGCCCGGCTGGGCCGCCTTCACCTACCTCCAGCGGCACGAATCCCTGTGATCAGCGGGCCGTGTGGCGCGCGGTGATCTTGTCGATGGCCCCCAGCTCGTCCTCCGTGAAGTCGGGGCCGTCCACGCACGCCACGTTGTCCTCAAGCTGCCGCACGCTGCTCGCCCCGATCAGCACGCTCGTCACCCTGGGGTCCCTGAGCGTCCACGACAGCGCCATCTGGGCCAGCGTCTGCCCGCGGCCCCTGGCCAGCTCGTTGAGGTCGCGGGCCAGGTCGACGTCGATCCTGTCGGCGCTGAGGAACCTGCTCGTCGCCGCCCGCGAGTCCGACGGCACGCCGTCGAGGTAGCGGTCGGTCAGCAGGCCCTGCGCCAGCGGCGAGAACACGATGCAGCCCATGCCCGCCTCCTCCACCGCGTCGAGCAGCCCGTCCTCGATCCACCGGTTGATCATCGAGTAGGACGGCTGGTGGATGAGCAGCGGCGTGCCCAGCTCGGCCATGATCCGAGCGGCCTGCGCGGTCTGCTCGGCTGAGTAGTTGGAGATGCCCGCGTAGAGCGCCTTGCCCGAGCGCACGGCCCGGTCGAGCGCCCCCATGGTCTCCTCCAGCGGCGTCTCCGGGTCGGGCCGGTGGCTGTAGAAGATGTCGACGTACTCCAGGCCCATGCGCCGGAGCGACTGGTCGAGGCTGGCCAGGACGTACTTGCGCGAGCCCCACTCACCGTACGGGCCCGGCCACATGTCGTAGCCGGCCTTGGTGGAGATGATCAGCTCATCCCGGTATGGGAGGAAATCGTCGCGCAGGATGCGGCCGAAGTTCTTCTCCGCCGAGCCGTACGGGACGCCGTAGTTGTTGGCCAGGTCGAAGTGCGACACCCCGAGGTCGAACGCGCGGCGCAGGATCGCCCGGGAGTTCTCGATGGGCCGGTTGTCGCCGAAGTTGTGCCACAGGCCCAGGGAGACCGCGGGCAGCTTCAGCCCGCTGCGGCCGCTGCGGTTGTACGGCTGCCGCTCGTAGCGGCCGTCGTCGGCCTGATAGGTCATGAGGTGCCCCTCTCGATGATCCAGGAGAGCGCGAAGGCCTCTTCGCGCCAGGCGTCGTAGCGCCCGCTGCGGCCGCCGTGTCCGGCGCCCATCTCCGTCTTGAGCAGGAACGGCCCGCCGCTCGCCGTCGCCCGCAGCCTGGCGATCCACTTCGCGGGCTCGTGGTAGAGGACGCGGGTGTCGTTCAGGCTGGTGATGGCCAGGATCGGCGGGTACGGCCGCCCGTCCACGTTCTCGTACGGCGTGTAGCCCTTCATGTAGGCGTAGACGTCGGGGTTGTGCAGCGGGTCGCCCCACTCGTCCCATTCGATCACAGTGAGCGGGAGCGACGGATCCAGGATGGTGTTCAGCGCGTCCACGAACGGCACCTCGGCCACCACACCCGCGAACTCCTCGGGCGCCAGGTTCGCGACAGCGCCCATCAGCAGGCCGCCGGCCGAGCCGCCCCTGGCGATGATCCGCTCGCTCCAGCCGCTCGCCTTCAGGTGCCTGGCCACGGCCACGAAGTCGGTGAACGTGTTGCGCTTCCTGGTGAGCTTGCCCTCCTCGTACCAGCGGCGGCCCATCTCACCGCCGCCCCTGACGTGCGCGACGGCGAAGACGAACCCGCGGTCGAGCAGCGAGAGCCTCGGGACCGAGAACCCGGGGTCGATGGAGGTCTCGTAGCTGCCGTACCCGTACAGCACGGTCGGCGCCGGCTTGGCGGAGTCCTTGCGCTTGACGATGGACACCGGGATCCGCGTGCCGTCCTCGGCCGTGGCCCACTCGCGGAACTGCTCGTAGTCGGCCGGGTCGTAGCCGCCCAGCACCGGGCGCCGCTTGAGCAGGATCAGCTCGTGCGTGTCGAGCTCGTAGTCGTACACGCTGGGCGGGGTGACCATGCTCGTGTAGGCCAGCCGGAGCCGCGTCGTGGTGAACTCGGGGTTGCCCGCGGGGCCGACGTCGTAGAGCGGCTCGGGGAAGTCGATCTCGTACGCGTTCCGCTCGGCGGCCTCGATCCGCTCGCGCCCGCCCTGGACGTCGTCCGGGTACGGCAGCACGCGCAGCCCGGTCAGCCCGTCGCGGCGGAAGTGCACCACGGCGTGGTCGGAGAACGCGTCGATCTCCAGGAGCCTGGTGTCGTCCCGGTGGGCGATCAGCGGGGTCCAGGTGCCGGGGGCGTCGAGCGGGGCGGTGGCCAGCTCGAAGTTCTCGGCGTTCTCGTTGTGGAGCACGTAGAAGAAGTCGCCCGCGTGCTCGACGCCGTACTCGACGCCGGTCTTCCTGGGACGCACGACCGCGAACTCACCGGTGGGATCGGTGGCGTCGAGAATGCGCACCTCACTGGTGATCTTGCTGCCCGCGCCGAGCACGAGGTACTTCTCGCTGCGCGTCAGGCCGATGCCGACCCAGTAACGCTCGTCGCCCTCCTCGTAGACCAGCACGTCCTCTTCGGTGCCGAGGGTGTGCCGATAGACCTGGTACGGGCGCCAGGCGTCGTCGACGCGCGTGTAGAAGAACGTCGAGCCGTCGGCCGACCAGGCGCCGCCGTAGAAGATGTCGGTGATCTCGTCGGGGAGCAACTCGCCTGTCGCGAGGTTCTTGAACCGCAGCGTGAATCGCTCGTCGCCCTTGAAATCGGTCGAATAGGCCAGCATCGTGCCGTCGGGCGAGACGGAGCTGGTGCCGATCGAGAAGAACGGGCTGTCGCCGGCGAGCTCGTTTCCGTCGAGAATCACCGCCTCGCGTTCGAGAGTGGCGCCCGGGGTGATCTCCGGGGGCGCGTCGCTGTCGGCCGGGACCCGGCAGGAGACGGCGTACTGCTTGCCTTCGGAGGTACGCGAGAAGTACCACCAGGAGCCCTTACGGCTGGCCACCGAGAGGTCGGTTTCCTGCGTGCGGCCCTTGATCTCCTGGAACACCTGCTCCTGGAGGTCGGAGAGGTGAGCGGTCTGCTGTTTGAGAAACTCGTTCTCCGCCTCCAGATAGGCGGTGGTATCGGGATCTTCCTTGTTGCCCAGCCAGGCGTACTCGTCGATGACGGTGTCACCGTGGTGGGTGCGCTCAGTCGGAACCTTCTTCGCCACTGGCGGCGTGTTACTGCTCACGGGGGGAGTCTATGTTCGGTCGTGATCGATCTGTGTCCGTCGAACGTGGCGAAGCGGCACGAGGGGTCGGGAGCGCTGCTAATCTTGAAGAGCCGACGAAGTGCGGCACAACCCTTCTTCTCCTCCTCCGTCACGGCGGACGTGCGCGTCCACTCGTGAGGGCTGGTAAGTTAGAGGGGTTGTCCCGGAAACGGGGCGGGTCTTAATTTCCGCAAGTCGAGCAAGTCCGGTCAATTTGACAGGAACTTGAACGGCTGACAGACTTAAGACACAACGAAATGAACGCCTCCGAGCGAAAGACCGAAACGGTTTCAAGCAAGGAAGTACGCGTCCGTTTCTTGAGAACTCAACAGTGTGTTAAAAGCCAGTGCATGAGTAACACATGCATATCCCCGTCATTATTGACGGTT
>NZ_JBEXCR010000047.1:0-109336 GCF_040605375.1 Nonomuraea sp. NPDC005650 | reverse complement strand
CATGATTTCGGCGACGTCGGCGAGCGACCGAGCAGGATTTTCCCACATGTGCCACGCCCCGAAGGGGCCCGCTGAGTCTACTTTGTAAAGGGCGCAGGCCGGTGCGCGGCGGCAGGAGGTCAGGCGTCCGCCGCCGTACAAGGAGGCCGGTGAGTCCGCAGGGCGGTGAGCAGCTCCGCGAAGGCGGCGGACCCCGGGGTGACCGGCGCGAAATGCCCGACTCCCGGAAGCTCGTGAAGCTCTGCCCCGGACGCGGCGCTGTAGGCGCGGGACAGCTCGATCGTAACGTCCGGATCGATCGTCCCGTGCAGGACGGTCACCGGCACCGTGGCCGGCAGCAGCCGCGCCGGGTCCGCCTCCGGCAGCCGGGCACGAACCTGCTCCTCGCCGCCGAGCAGCTCGGCGACCGCGCCGTGGCTCAGTCCCAGCCGGTGCGCGCGGTCCAGGTCCGCGACCGGTGCCACGGCGACCACCGCGCGCACCGATCCCGCGCCGTCCCGCGCCCACCGGCTGCGGCTCGGCAGCCGGGCGCGGTGCGCTGCCCACAGGGCCAGGTGCCCGCCCGCCGAATGGCCCAGCAGCACGTGGTCGGCGCCCTCCCAGGCGGTGTCCGCCACCGTCGCCACGTCGTCGAAGGTGCCGGGCCACCCGCCGCCGTCGCCGACCCGGCGGTACTCGGCCAGCGCCACCGCCGTTCCGTGCCGCGCCAACGCGGCGGCCAGCGGGGACAGGTGGGCGCGGTCGAACGCCGCCCGCCAGAACCCGCCGTGCAGCGCCGTGACCCGCGCGGCGGCGGCGCCGTCCGGCAGGTAGAAGTCCACCACCTGCGCCGGATGCGGCCCGTACCGGACGGTCCGGTCGGGGGGTTCGGGCGGCAGTGCCAGCAGGGCGGTCTCCTCGGCCGCAGCCGCTGACGGCGTCATCGCGTCACCTCGCCTCTCGCTCCGCGCAGGACCTCGATCATCTCCTGGACGCGCCCCGGGACGAAGCAGCCGCCCGGACGGCTCGGCGCCGCGAGGTCCGATCGCCGGCCCGTCAGGCGCGCATGTTGGCGCCGCCGTCGATGGCCCACACCTGGCCGTTGATCCATTCGGCGTCGTCGGACAGCAGGAAGGCCACGACCGCGGCCAGGTCGCCGGGGCGGCCCAGCCGGGTGGTGGGTACGTGCTCCAGGAACATCTTCTGGAGCTGGACGTCGTTCTGCGCCTCCTGGGTCTCGCCCATGACCAGGCCGGGCATCACGCCGTTGCAGCGCACGCCCTTGGGGCCGAAGCGCCCGGCGATGTGACGGGTGAGCGCGTTGACCGCCGACTTCGACGCCCCGTAGGCGGGGCGCTTGCGGTCGCTGGCGCTGACCGCGGCGCCGGAGGAGCAGTTGACGATGGGGCCGCCGCCGTTGTCCAGCAGGTGCGGCAGGACGGCGCGGGCCGTACGGACATAGCCCAGGACGTTGACGTCCAGAGTGCGTTCCCACACGTCCAGGTCGGTGTCGAGCAGGGACTTGTCGCGCCCGAGGGTGCCGGGCGACAGGTCCGCGCCGACGTTGAACAGGCCGTGCACGGTGCCGAACTCCTCGACGGTCTTTTCGGCCATCGCGTTGACGGAGTCCTCGTCGGCGAGGTCGAAGTGCACCGCGATGGCCGAACCGCCGGCCTCGGTGATCTTGGCGGTGGTGGCCTGCGCGCCGGCGAGGTTGATGTCGCCGACGACGACCTTGGCGCCTTCCTCCGCGAGCCTGATCGCGGTTGCCGCGCCGATGCCGGTCGCCCCGCCGGCCACGATGATCGCCTTCTCCTTCAAGCCACGCATTGTCCGCTCCGATCGATTCGCGATGTGGGCCGGTGGCACGGATCGACGGACGCCTGCCATCCGGTCAGTCAAAACGTACACATGTGTACGTTTCTCTCAGTCGCTAAACGTACAATCATGTACGGTTCGTGGCAAGTTAGGGTTGGACCGTGCATGAAGGTGGGTGTCAGTGACACGGAAGGACGCCGTCCGCAACCGGGACCGGCTGCTCGCGGCGGCCCGGCGGATGTTCGCCGAACACGGCCACGACGTCGCACTGGAGGAGATCGCGCGGGCCGCCGGGGTGAGCCGCACCACGATCTACCGCAACTTCGCCACCCGCGAGGAGCTCGCGGCCACGGTCTTCGCCGACAACGTCGCCCAGATCGAGCACCATGCCGCCGGACTGCGCGACGAACCCGACGGCGCGGTCAAGCTGTTCGACTTCGTCCTGGACATGCAGCTGGACAACCGCGGCCTGGCCCAGGTCCTGTCCAGCACCGACCTGCAATGGTTCATCGATCATGCCCGCCGCATCGCGGCCTGCTTCGAGCCTCTCCTCGATGCCGGCCGCGCGGCCGGCATCGTCCATCCCGTCGTCGACGTCGACGACCTGATGCTCGCCATCTCCATGGGGGAGAGCGCCGTCACCGCCGACGACGCCGCCCGGCGCGACAACCGTCACAAGCGTGTACGGGAGATGCTGCACCGCGCCCTTTTCACCTTCCGATGAACAGGGCCGTCACGGCCGGCAGAGGGTTACGGGCACACCGGCTGATGGTTCCCTGATGGGTAGCCGGCCTCCAGCCACGTGCACATCCGCCAGTTCAGCTGCCACAGCCGCGGCCGGTCGGTCGTGTAGAGGGCGTACGTCTCGGCGAAGAACTCCTTGTTGGACGTCTCCCCGTACGTGGTGAACGGCTTGAAGCCGACCTGGGCGGCGTACCGGGCGAACCGGAGCAGGATGAGACCCGGCTCGGCCAGCGCGTGAATGAGCGTGTCGCGGGTCAGCAGCACCCCGGTGAGCTGTGTGACCTTGCCGTCGACGGAGACCGCGGCGTCCAGCCGCTGGGCTGCGGCCAGCACGGGCTGCGCCGCGGCAGTGGCCGCTCTCCTGGCCTCCGCGTACGTCTTCAGCAGCTGTTGCGTTTGGGAATCCGGCGGGATGTCCGTTCTGAACGCCTGCCAGCAGGCGTGCGCCGCGGTGGCGAAGGCGTCGTTGGCCTCGGTGTACTTGCTGTAGGCGATGGTCCACTCGTTGAACGCGGTGGCGCCGGCGCCGGTGGTCACCAGAGAGCGCAGTCGTCCGTCGAGCGAGGTGTAGGCGGCTCGCGGCTTGCCGTCGGAGAGCTCCAGCAGCTCCCGGCGGGCCCGCTCGTGGGGGCACAGGGTGACCACGTGGCCGAGCTCGTGCAGCATGGTCGCGTCGCCACCGGAGCCGCTGTCGCCCGGCCCGCCGCACGCCATCCGCGTCATGGTTGCGAAGATGACGTCGTAGTGGTGCACGTGCGGCGTCGGTTCGGCGATCAGGGCGTCGAAGGCGCCGCCGTCGCCGGTGTGGGTGGCGGCGCCGTGGTAGCGGTCCGCCGTGTCGCCCGACGCGGAGTCGCGGATCAGCGAGACCGCCTTCAGCGCCTCGACGTCGCGTGCCGGGACGCGGTCGTAGACGGAGGCGAGCCGGCCGAGCTCCTCGACGCTCCATTTGCGTTCGGGACGTGCATCGGTCACCGGCCGGTCGCCCACTCCGGCGAGTCCGAACCTGGTCTTGAGCGCGCCTTTCCGCTGCTCCACGGAGTTCGCTCCGGCGAGCCAGGCGGGCAGCGGCCGGTCGGCTCCGTCGCCCAGCCGCTCGGCGCGCACGCACCCGTCTGGGCCGGTGATCAGCTCGTAGCGGGCGAACCCGCGGGGCACGGGGATCGTCACCGGCCAGACGGCGCCCCTCAGGTCGAGGGGCTTGCCCGCGGACTCCATTCCGGCGGCTTGCATGATGGCGTACTCGACGGCGTCGCGCTCGTGGGCGGGCACGAAGGTGAGGTCGGTCGTATACCCCTCGTCCCGGATGAGGCGGGCCGTGCCCTCGTACGTGCCGGGCAGCACATACTCGGGCGGCGCGAACCGGTAGAGCTTGAGATCCGGCCCGTTGTCGCCATCGAGCAGCACGTGGACCGCGCGGCGCAGAAGCACCGGGAACGGGTCCTTCCCGTGCAGGTCGGCGTCGGTGAGCGCGCGCAACCCGAGGGTCGCCTCGCGCGGGGGCCGGATGGTGACGAAGCAGCGGCGAAGCCCGGCGAGTATGCGGTCGCGGCGCGGCTCGTCCTTGAGGCCCATCGCGGGCCATCTCGCGATCAACGCGCGCAGGTACTTGCCGAAGGCGTCCTCCCAGGCGGTCCCCAGTTCGTCGGCGCCCATCCTGCCGAAGAGCGCACCGGCGAGCTGCGCCGACGTGACCGGGCTCAGCTCCGGCCACAGGCAGAGGAACTCGGCGAAGGCGACGGCGTCCTTGTCCTTGTCGTAGGCCGTGCACCCGCGGTCGAGAATCCCGGCGAGGGTCTTGAGCTGCTTCAGCCGGGTGGGCTGGTCAGTGGTGGCGTCGGTCTTCTCGACCTCTTGCAGGGCGGCGAGTGCCTGGCGCGAAACGGACGTGGGCTGCATGGACGGTCCCCCCTCGCTTGGAACGCTCCCACGACGGTAACCGCTCACCTTCCGATCCCCCAGGCACTGACCGGATGTGGACACGCCGGCGGCGCGACGCGACCGGCCGGCTCAGATGCCCATCATCGCGAGGCGGCGGGAAGGGCGGTGCCGCCGCCAGGCGACGACCAGGAAGGCGATCAGCCCGAAAACGGGCAGGGCGCAAAGGGTCCAGCTCAACGCCAGCGGGGGGCCGGGCTGCTCGAGGACGGTGACGTTGCCGAGAGTGCCCGTTCCCTCCCCCTTCGGACCGTTGACGGTGAAGGTGAGGCTCCACTGCCCGGCCGTGGGCAACGACCGGATGTCCAGGCCCCAGACGGACCGTTCGCGCGGGTGGCGGGACAGCGGGCTCACCTTGCGCATGCCCGGCTTCATACCCGGGCCGGTCATGCTGAGGGTGCCGGATTTGCCGCTCAGCCCTCCGTCGGGGGCGAAGGTGAAGTCCAGCGACTGCATGGCCCGCAGCGGCCACGTCGAGAAGCCCACGGTCAGGCCGTACGGGCCGGCCTGCACCCGCTCGGTGTGCACGACCTCGACCGGCGCGTACGCCTGCTCGGGCTCGGCGGGCGCGTACGCCTGTGCGGACGGCGCCGAGAGCAGGACCGCGGCGCCCGTCACGCACCCGGCGAGGAACATTCGTAGACGCATCGGATCAGCGGCCTTCCTGGTCGGCGGCGGCGGTGTTGAGGTGCAGCAGGACGGCGAAGCGGGCGGCGAGGTAGCCGGCCAGGGCACCGAACGCCAGCCCGAGGATCACGTCGGTCAGCACCGCGGTCGCGGACGTGACAGGCCGGTCCATCGGCCCTCCTGCCGCCCCGCCGCGGAGCAGCGACGTCTGCAGGAGCATGGACAGGCTCACCACCGCGCCCGCGGCGGCGCCGATGAGCTGGGGCAGCCGGCGGACCGGCCAACCGCGCCCGCGCCCCAGCCGGAGCAGCACCTCGATCACCAGGGCCGCCGCGAGCATGAACATCGGTATGCCGGCGGCGAGCTCAGGGGGGACGTCCCTGAGGTTGTCCCGCAGGGGCAGCCCCACGTAGCCCGCGTAGACCCTCGCGGCCCACGGCGAGAACCACCAGAGGAAGAGCTGCATGACGCCGAGGACGGCCGCGATGGACAGGGCCACCCGCCGCTGGCGCAGGGTGATCGCTCCCATGAGGACGAAGCAGACGGTGAAGAAGACGGTGCCCGCGAGCTCGGGGTCGATGGGCAGGCCCAGCCCGTTGAAGGCGTTGGTGGTGACGGGGGTGAACGTCATCAGCACGGGGATGCTGACGACCAGCCCGGCCCGTCCCCAGCGCCGTGCGCGGGCGGCGGCGAAGACGATGACGCTGCCGACCATGGTCAGGCTGATGGAGATGAACAGGGCGACGTGCGGCGGTGAGTTCAGCACGGCGTCGAAGCCGTACAGGGAGTGCCACCACAGGTCCAGCAGCCCGTACAGCAGGAACAGCGCGCCGCCGGTCCCGGCGACAAGGTATCCCAGGGGCGCGGTGAAGGTGCCGCCGAGGACTCGGATCGGGCTGCCGCCGGCGGTGGGGTCGGCGGGACGTCCGGCCCGCTGGGCGAAGGTGGCGCGCAGCACCATCACCAGGGCGGCGATGCCGGCGATGGCGCTGCCGGAGTACAGGATCAGGTGGGGGAGGGTGAAGAAGGTGTCCGGGCCGACGTCGACGTGCCATTGCACGTCCCAGCCGACGCCGATCAGCGACAGCAGGGTGCCGGCCAGCACGGCGTACGCGCCGGCCGCGTCGGTCGAGCGGGGCCGTGCCGGGGGGCCGGGCGGGCGGCCGGTCAGCGCAGCGGGAACGGGGTCCATCGGGCGTGCCTTTCTGGGGTGTGATCAGCGGGGGACGGTGAGCGGGAAGACGAGCCGGTCGCGGCGGCCGTCGCCGTCGATGGCGACCAGGAGCTCCCAGCGGCCGGGCATCATCAGCGGGAGGCCCGCCACGTGGTAGCGGTCGTCCGAGGTCGGTACGGCGGTGAAGCCGGGTACCGCGTGGCCCGCGGTGGGCAGCACCGCGGAGACCGTGACGTCCGGCGGCGACGTGCCGGTCGCCGCACGGTCGCGCGGCACGAGCCGGACGTCGACCGCGGTGGTGCCGGTCACGGGCGCGGAGATCGTGAGGATCACCACCTCGTGGGCGGTGCCGCCCGTGAGCGTCACGGAGCCGTGCGGGGCGGAGCCGGACGCGGGCTGTGTCGTGCCCGACCACGGCGCCCACATGGCATGGACCGACAGCGCGGTGAGCAGGGTCGCCACCAGGATCACCGCGGCGACCAGGGATCGACGGCTCACGGGTTCCTCTCCGAGGCGCCGGTGACCTGGAGCAGGTACGGGACGGTCAGGATGGTGTTGTCGCGCTCGGCCTGGATCCAGATCCGGTAGTGGCCGGCGGCCGGGAAGGTGTAGACGAAGGAGACGTCGGGGCCGTAGGCGGCGACGGTCTCGTCGGCGGTGCTGTCGCCGTTGACGGAGTTCAGACCGCTCATCGAACCCGTGTGGGCCATGCCCTCCATGCCGGACATGTCGTGGGTGCCGTCCGGCAGCGCGCCCATGGAGTGGGCGTGGGCCCACACCTGGGCGCCCTGCGTCGCCGTCCCCACCGCCGCCTCAGGCGAGAGCGGACCGACGACGACCAGGTGCCCGACCATGCCGAGCCACGGCTGCAGGGTCGCCGTCTCTCCCACGCGGGCGGTGAGCACGGAGGCCTTGCCCGCCACCAGCGACGACGCCGTCAGCCGCACGTCGACGCCGGCCACGGTCCGCACACCGGTCCCCGCCTCCGCCGGCGCGTCACCGGACGTGGTCCGCGCGCCGGTTCCCGCCTGTGCCGGAGCGTCGCCGGACGTGGTCCGCGCGCCGGAGCCGGGCGCCGCGTCGATGCCGGTGGCGGAGCGGAGCTGCTGGACGCCGCCACCCCGGCGGGCGAACTCGGCGGAGACCGCGTAATGACCGGCCTCCGGCAGGGCCAGCGGGACCTCGAACTCCCCGGCACCGGTCCTTATGGGGTGCAGGTGCCACAGCCGGCCCGAGGGGCCGATGACCAGCAGGTGCAGCAGCGCCCCGTCGTGGACGACGACGTCGTCCAGAGGCAGGCCGGTGGACGCGTCGGACAGGGCCAGCCGCAGCTCGGCGACCTCGCCCGCGCGGTCCGTGGACGACGACAGCAGCAGCGTGGCCGGCGGGCGCGAGTAGTCGCCGGTCTGCCGCCCGACGTAGGCGTACGGATCGTTGACGCCGTCGACCGTGGCGTCGACCTGCTCACCTTGGGACGGAGGCAGCGGCAGCCCGGACGACAGGAGCGCGCCGGTGACGGCCACCGTCAGACAGGCGACCAGCCCGCCCGCCGGCACCAGCGTCCACCAGCCGCGGCGCACGCGTACGGCGACCAGGACGGTGACGAGAACCAGAACCCCGGCGCCGCTGAAGCCCACGTAGGCCGCGGTCTCCGCCGGTGAGGTGGTCTGCTTCGGCACGACGAAGGGAATCTTCGCGGTCCGCCGCCCGTCGCCGAGCGCCAGCTCCCACGGGCCGACCTGGGTGACGTTCAGCACCGCGGAGAAGGTCCCCGGCCGGCTGCCCAAGGTGATCACGGCGGTGTCGACGGTGGTGCCCGACGCCGACGCGGCGGGCGTGGAGGTGGAGACCCCGGTGGGTACCACCGCCAGCGTGAGCCGGCCGGCGGCCGTGCCCGTACGGGTGATCACGTCCACGTGCAGAGGTCCTGGCACACCGGTGATCCGGCGCAGGACGACGGTCAGCTCCCGGTCGCCGAGCGTCTGCGCGACATGCACGTCGCCGCCGGCGGTGGAGTCCGCCTCGGCCGCGGGGCCCAGGACGAACAGCAGAGCCACGGCGCTCAGCAGGACGGCGAGTCCGGCACCGGTGCGGCGTCGGGGAGAAGGAGCCGTCCTGTCGTGCTCCGGCGTCGTACGAGCGGCGGTGTCGTTCATCGTGCGGGCAGCCTAGGGAGGGCCGCCCGCCGCTGTCGTCACGGCGCCAGGGGACGCGGGTCCCCCGAGCGGGGGACTCGGCCACGGCCGTGAGCAGGCATCATGGTACGTCATGGCCGCCCGCCCAGATGACGCGGCCGCTGGAGCGAAGGACGGAAGGGGCGCCGGTGCCCGACCGGGAAGAACGTGACGGGCGCGGAGCCGGGCCCGGCCGCGTCCGCGACGTCAGCGGGTCGCTGAGGCGCCAGGCGATCGCGATCGCCGCGGTCACCCTGGTGATCGACTGCCTCTCCTTCGCCCTCTACACCAGCTCCTTCTCCTATCCGGCGGGCCTGCGCTGGGCCATGCTGGGGGCGATCGTCGTGGTGGACGCCGGCCTGGCCAGCACACCGCGCCTGTCGGGAGTGGTGGCCGTCGCCCAGGTGGCCGTCACGGTGTCGGGCGCGGTGCTGCACCCCGGGTCCGGCCCGCTGCCGTTGCTGAACAGCGTGGGCCTGCTGATCTCCGCGTACCGGGCCGGCGCCTGGCTGGGCCGGTGGCCGGCGGCGGTGTCCCTGCTCTGTCTGGCGGCGGGGATCGTCGCGAGACGGGTCCTCGGCGGGCCGCCCGTCAGGCCGGAGCGGATCCTGCTCGACGCCGTGGCCGACGCGCTGCTGCCCTGGCTCGTCGGGCGGTACACCACCGCGCGGCGCGCGCACATCGCCGAACTGGAACAGCGCTCCGAGCGGGAACAGGCCGAGGCGCGGGAGGCCCTGACCGCGGCGATCGCGGAAGAGCGCAGCAGCATCGCCCGGGACCTGCACGACGTGATCTCCCACCACGTGAGCGCCATCGGCGTCCACGCCGGCGTAGCCCGGTTACGGGCCTCGACGGGGCCGGCCGCCCCGGACCTGACGAACTCGCTGACCGCCGTGGAGACCTCCAGCCGGGCGGCCATGCTCGACCTGCGGCGCCTGCTGGACGTCCTGCACGGCAACCCGTCGGGGGAGGACAGCCAGCCCGGCCTGGACAACCTCCCAGAGCTGCTCGACGCCGTCCGCGCCGTCGGCCTGCGGGCGCGGGTGACCGTCCACGGCAGCTCGTCCCCGCTGCCGGAGTCCCTGGACATCGCCGTGTACCGGGTGGTGCAGGAGATGCTCACCAACGCCCTGCGGCACGGCGCCGGGGGCGTCGCGGAGGTCGAGTTGCGTTACGACCGATCCAGCCTCACCGTGACCGCCTCCAATCCGCTCGCCGCGGAGACCCGTGCCCGGCCGGACTCACCGCATCGCGGGCTGCAGGGGATCCGCAGCCGTGCCACCATGTTCAACGGCTCCACCAGTTACGGGCCCGCCCCCGACGGCCGAGCCTGGATCACCACCGTGACCTTCCCCCTGGACCCCTCATGACCTTGCGCGTTCTGATCGCCGACGACCACGCCATGTTCCGCTCCGGTCTGCGCGCGGTCCTGGACACCCAGCCCGACCTCGCCTGCGTGGGGGAGGCGTCGGACGGGCAGAGCGCGCTGAGCGAGGTGCTGCGTTTGCGTCCCGACGTCGCGATCATCGACATCCGCATGCCCCGGCTCGACGGCCTGCGCGCCACGGAGACGATCCTCGCCGACCCGGCCAACACCACCAAGGTGATCCTGCTGACCACCTATGACCACGACACGTACGTGCACCGCGCCCTGCGGGCGGGGGCCAGCGGGTTCCTGCTGAAGAGCCTGCCGCCGGAGGAGCTGATCGCGGCCGTCCGGGTGGCCGCCCGCGGCGACGCCCTCATCGATCCCTCGGTGACCCGGCGCCTCAGCGCCCGCCTGGCCGACGGGATCGCCCCGCCCGCCACCCCGGCCGGCCTGGATCTCCTCACCACGCGGGAACGGGAGGTGCTGCTGTTGCTGGCCGGAGCACACAGCAACGCCGAGATCGCCGATCGTCTCGGCATCGGTGACGAGACCGTCAAGACCCACGTCTCGCGCATCCTGACCAAGCTGAATCTGCGGGACCGCGTCCAGGCGGTCTCCTACGCCCACCTTCACGGCCTCATCAGGCCGGCCCGGTAGGGGCGCCCGTCATTTGTGCGGGCGCGCGGATCGGGCTTCGGCCTGGGGGGTCTGCTGGGCCAGGATGCCGGTCGCGCGGTCCAGGAGATCGCAGAACGCGGCGTGCTCGGCGGGTGTGAAGGCGTCGGTGAGGGCGCGTTCGAGCACGATCACCTCCTGGTAGGCGCGGTCGAGCACCTCCTGGCCCTGGTCGGTCAGCGAGGTGACGAGGACCTTGGCGTGCAGGGGCGAGGTCTCGCGGGCGACGAGCCGCTTGTTCTGCAGGCCGGTCAGGACGGAGGCCATGGTCTGCTGGGTGACTCCGCAGGCGCGGGCCAGTTGCGCGCCGGACATGCCCCCTTCTCGCGACAGCGTGAGGAGCACGGTGTACTGCGTCATGGTGAGGCCGTAGCCGCGCAGGACCGCCTCGTGGTGGGTCATCAGCGCCTGCTCGGTGCGCCGGATGCGCGTGCACAGGTACTCCTCGGCCGGGATCTCACTCACGACGTCCTCCATATTCACAGCTTCCTGAGTTGACTCAGGTAGCTGATACTCGTATGGTCTCGGTATCAGGATACTGATTCAACTCAGGGAGCAGTGACTATGAAGGCCGTTGTCCTCGACGCCGATGACCAGTTCCGCCTCGCCGACCTGGAGGCGCCCACCCCGGGCGCCGGCGAGGTCGCGATCGGTGTGCAGTACGCCGGGATCCAGTGGGGTGACGTGCTGGTCCGCGACGGGCACTTCCCGACGCCACGGCCTTTCGTGCCCGGGTTCGAGGCGGCCGGGCGCGTCGTCGCGGTCGGCGAGGGCGTCGACGAGAGCCGCATCGGCCGGCAGGTGATCGCGCTGACCGGCGCCGGCGCCTACGCCGAGGTGGTGACGGCGCCCGCCGCGCTCACCTTCGACACCGACGGCGTGGACCCGCGCCTGGCCGCCGGGTTCGGCTGGGTCACCCCCACCGCGTACGATCTGGTCAACACCGTCACCCGGGTGCGGCCCGGCGAGAGCGTCCTCATCCACGCGGCGGCCGGTGGCGTCGGCAGCCTGGCCGTCCAGTTCGCCAGGGCCGCCGGCGCCGGACGGATCGCGGGCGTCGTCGGCGACGCCGACCAGGCCGACTACGCCGCCAAGTTCGGCTACGACCTGCTGGTCTCGCGCGCGGAGTTCCCCGACGCCCTGGCCGCCGAGTCGTTCGACGTGATCCTGGACCCGATCGGCGGGCCGACGCGCCTGGCCAGCCTGCAGCGTGTCGCGCCGCACGGCCGCCTGGCGATCTACGGCAACATCGCCACCTTCGAGCCCGTCGAGCTCAACGCCAACGACCTGCTGATGAGCGGCATCTCCGTACTGACCTACAACAGCAACCTGCTCAGCCAGACCCACCCCGACCGCCTGGCGGACAGCGCCCGGCAGGCCCTGCGGATGATGGCGTCCGGGCAGGTCGCCCCGGACATCACCGCCGAATACGAGATGGCCGATCTCGGCAAGGCCATCGACCGCCTGGCCAACGGCGGAACGCACGGCAAGAGCATCGTCCGCATCTCTTGATCGCGATCGAGAAACGTCTGGCATTTCTCCTTGCAGAAATGAATTATCCCCGAAGTCATAGCGGGGTGTGAATCCCCAGCTTTAGGGATGCCGGGCCTTTCTTGCGGCCTTTTGTCGTGGAGCTGTCAGGAAGTCAAAAGCCTTCAAGAAAAGGCCTCCATGCCGCAAGGAGTATGACGATGTCGAAGTTGTACGCGTCATGGCAGCACGGGTTCACGGCGGTGGCCGAGAACCCGGGCACGAGCGCACTGCGTCAGGGATTCGGCGTAACCTTCTCGCTTCCGGCGAACGGCGGCGACTGGATCCACCTGGCCATCCCCACCCCGGTCATCGTCGAAGACCGTCGGGCCACCCTGGACAGGGTGATGATCCTCTTCCACGCCCGGGAGACCAGCGCGCTCCTCGCGGTGCACGTGTGGGACGGCCCGGACCGCATCATGGTCAAGGAGGGCCTCCGGATCGGAGGTGAGCACGCGCACGGCCTGAGCGCGAACAACACCTTTCCCGTAGGCCACGACGGCATCGGCTGGGGGTGCGGGATCTCGCTGTTCTTCACCGCCGGTCAGAACGACAGCCACGTCTACATCGCCGGTTTCGGCGGGGACTTCTCGCACAACATCTGACCGGACCCGAGCTCCTCGGCGGGATCACCCCCCGCCGAGGAGCACCTCTTCATAGCGTCGCCGGCGCGCGCAGAGCCTTATTCGTGGGGCAGCAGATAACGCCACGAGAATGCAATGTGCTCGCCGGTCGACCTGCGATAGACGTGCCAGGATCCGTCACCTGGTATCAACCGGGCGATCGTGTGCGCCTTGTTGCCCTTGTAGTCCTTGTTTCCCGAGCCCGACTGCGTCTCGGGTGGCAGGGGGACGCCCTCCGGCAAGGGTTTGGCGGGTGTCGCGGGAACCGTGACGTGCTCGCTGGACAGTCGTACCCGGTCGGTGGAGTAGTTCCCGCCCTGTGTGGTCACGCGGTCGGCCAGGCGGGCGAGGCGGTCGCGGGCGGTGACGAGCGCGGCGTCGTAGCCGGCTGCGGCATGTTCCAGCGATGGCACGTGCACCTCGCGCATCCCGCTGCCGCTGTCGACGCCGAGGACCGTGGTGGGCACGTCATAGATCCTCGGCGATCCCGGTCGGGGCGAGGCGGTGGCGGGTTGCCCTGCCAGGTCATGATTGAGGGCTTCGACCAGGGTTTTGACCTCGGCAGGTGGAAGGCGCAGCTCGTGCGCGGCGTCGGCGATGGCCCGGCCGTCGGCGTAGACCGCCAGCATCGGAGGGCGCACGGCTGCGAGGCCGGGGGCCTTCAAACCACCCACCCGCAGCCATTCGGCGACAAGGCGCTGCGCGGGTCCGGCTGAGGCCGGCTCGGGGACTGGCCGGCCAGTCTGCTCCAGCCTCGGCACTGTCCCGGTGCTGCTACACGCCGCAAGCATCAACACGAGGGCGACGACCCAACTCCACCTCATGTCCCTAAAACGATCAGCTTCGCCGCGCGGTTCAGACGTGGTGTCACGACGCCGTACCGGTCGCATTGCGTCCGTTACGCCAGCGTCGTCCCGTTGGGGAGTCGATGCCGACGATCCGGCACGCCTCCTTTTCGATCAAGGGAAAGGACGGCGGCCGGTGGATCACGTCCCGGCGTGCCGGCTCGGCGGCACCGTGAACGCGGACGACCCGGTCCGGCCGCCGGGGAACGGATCAGGCGGTCGCCTCGCCGGTGGAAGGACGGCGCGGATCGCCGGCCCGCAGGAGTTTGCCGAGGTCGAAGGTGACCCTGACGCGGGTGATGCGACCGTTCTCGATGTGCAGCCAGCTGGCCACGGGGAACGGTTCGGCGGCATCGCGGGGGTGCAGGTCGAACCACGTCATGACGTCGTCGCCGTCGACCCACCGCTTGAGGAGGACGAGCTTGCCGGTGATGGCGAAGATCCGGCCCAGAGAGGCCCGGTACTGCGCGGCGCCGTCGATCCGGCCCAGGGGCCCGTTGACGCGGACGTCGGGTGCGAGCACGTCGTCCAGCCGGGACGGCTCGTTGGCCTGCCAGGCGTCGAAGTAGGCGTCGGCGACGGCCACGGTCGTGTTCATGGTGTGCCTGTCCTTGCTGCGAAGAGGGCGGCATGGCCGCCGGTCGGCTCGCTTCCGGTGCTGGTCATGAACGGGGCCTTCAGGCGGCGACCCGCTGCGGGGCGCGAAGCGGCGCGAGGGCTTTGCTCCACGCGATGACCTGGTCGAGCATGGTGTCGAAGGCCGGAAGGTTGTAGTCGCCCGGCTTGAAGTGCCGATAGTCCTCGAACTCGGTCGCGAACGACAGGACGACCTGAGCGCGGACGTCGGCCATCATCAGCTCCCCGGCCATCACCCGCAGGTGCTCCACCGCGCGGACCCCGCCATGGGCGCCGTACGAGATGAACCCGATGGCCTTGTTGTTCCATTCGGCGAACAGATAGTCCATCGCGTTCTTCAGCACGCCGGTGGTGCTGTGGTTGTACTCCGGGGTGATGACGACGAACCCGTCGAAGGAGGCCACCTTCTCGGCCCAGAGGCGGGTGTGCTCGTTCTGGTACTGCCCGAGCGACGGCGGCATCCCCTCATCGAGGTGCGGCAGCGGGAAGTCGCGCAGGTCGACGAGCTCGAACTCGGCGTCCTCACGCTTGGAGGCCAGCTCGAACGCCCAGTGCGCCACCTGCTCACCGTTGCGGTTCGGACGGGTGCTTCCCAGGATCATGCCGATGCGGGTCATGGTTTGCCTCTCCTGACAACTCGAAGGGCGGCCCTTGGCCACCAATGTTCATGAAGCGTACTGTACGTGGCATTAACTATATGCGCCGTGTACGATAGCGCTGTGACCGAAACGGGGCAAGTTGGCAGAGGCGACGGCGCTGGGGAATGGCCGACCTCGCACTACTGCTTCGAGGTGGAGAAGGCGGCGCTGACCGGGCTCATGGACCGGGCCGAGCGGCGCGGGCTCGCGCGGCGATCATCGGCGCGCGCCCTGCAGGTGCCCCGACCGGCGAAGACCACCGAACGGCACCCGCCCTTCACGCCGAGGTGAGGGCGGAGCCCGGCCGTCTCACCGAGCCACTCGCCGACGACGATCGCGAGCACTTCCGGGGCGACGATGGCCGGGATCATCGCCGACATCGCCTCCGCCCGCGCGGTTCAGGTGCGCCCCGCTTGAGAATCGCATCCAGTGAAGAGCTGAACGGCCCTCCCGTTCCAACGCTTCCTGAACTTCGGTGGCGAACGGGATGTCCGCCTTCCGGACGCCGGCCGGGGTCGTCCCGCGCCGAAACCGGGCGGGACGACCCCGGCTGACCGGAGCTCAAAGGGAGAAGAAGTCGCGTAGCGCGGTGGTGAGGCGGCCGATGTCGTTCCGGTCGTTGTAGGGAGCCAGGCCGACGCGCAGCCCGCCCTCGTCGCCGAGCCCCATCCAGCGGGACGCTTCGATCGCGTAATAGTTGCTGACCGTCGTGTTGATCTTCCGATCGGCGAGGAAGTCGCGTACGGCGGTGGCCGGGTGTCCCTCGAAGGTGAGCAGCAGCGTGGGGGTACGGCTGGCGGCGCGCGAGTGCGAGATCACCTGCGGCAGGCCGTCCAGCTCCGCCTCCACGCTCTCGCGCAGGCCGTCCTCGTACCTCTCGACGGCGGCCATGGACGCGAGCAGCCGCTCACGCCGGGAACCGGTGCCGGGCAGGATGCCGGCGAGGAAGTCGACGGCCGCGGTCGTCCCGGCGAGCAGTTCGTACGGCAGCGTGCCGAGCTCGAATCGCTCCGGCACCACGTCGGTGGCCGGGAGCAGCTTGTCCGGCCGCAGCGACTCGAGCGTCTCGGGCGCGGCGGCCACCACACCGAGGTGCGGGCCGAGGAACTTGTACGGCGAGCAGGCATAGAAGTCGGCGCCGAGCGCGGCCACGTCGACCGGAACGTGCGCGCTGTAGTGCACGCCGTCGACGTAGAGAAGAGCGCCGCGGGCGTGCGCGAGCCGGGAGATCTCGGCGACCGGCGGGCGGGTGCCGATCAGGTTGGAGGCGGCGGTGATCGCGACCAGCCGGGTGCGGTCCGACAGCACCGCCTCGACCGCGTCGAGGGTGACCTCTCCCGACTTGGGCTCGAAGTCGATCCAGCGCACCGTGGCGCCCGCCGATTCGGCGGCGATCACCCACGGCCGGATGTTGGAGTCGTGGTCCAGCCGCGACACGACGATCTCGTCGCCCGGCCGCCAGTCCTTGGCCAGGGTACGCGCGAAGTCGAAGGTCAGCTGGGTCATGCTGCGGCCGAACACGATGCCGCGCGGGTCGCCGCCGACGAAGTCGGCCATCGCCGCGCGGGCGGCGAGCGTCACCTCGTCGGCGAACCTCTCGGCCTCGGTGACCAGGCCGCGGTTGGCGATGGCGGCGGTGAGCGTGCCGTGTACGGCGTCGGCGACGGCAGTGGGCGTCTGCGAGCCGCCGGGACCGTCGAAGTGCGCCGCCCCCTGAGTCAGGGCGGGGAAGTGCGCGCGAAGGGCCTGAACGTCCGCGGCCTGAAGGGTGTGGGTCATGTCGGGTTCATTTCTGGATGGAGGAGCGGGGAGATCAGCGGAGGGTGTCGGCGCCGGCCTGGAAGAAGTAGGCCACGGTCTGGGCGCCCGGATCGACCACGCCGACGGCGCGTTCGCCGACGTAGCTGGCCCGGCCCCGGCGGGCACGGATCGCGGCGGTCGCTTCGGCGCCGGCGGCGGCGGCCCGTGCGGCCGCGGTCAGTAGGTCGTCCAGCGAGGCGTCGCCGGCCTCGGCGAGCGCGTCGCGGGCCGGCTGCAGGGCGTCGACCAGCGTCTTGTCCCCGGGCTCTGCCGACCCGACCCGCTGGATGGCGGCCAGCCCACCCGCCACGCGGTCGGCGAGCGAGCGGCCCGCCTCGGAAAGGTGGAGGAAGAGCAGCCCGAACAGCGGGCCGCTGGTGCCGCCGATCTCGTCCAGGAACCCCTCGGCGAGGGCGCGGAATTCGGCCTCCCCGCTTCCCTGGGCGGTCCGCTCGGCGTGCTTGCGGTAGAGTGCCACCCCGGCAGCGATGTTGGTGCCGAAGTCGCCGTCGCCGGCGGCCTGGTCAAGGGCGTTCAGCGCGGCCTCCTGCTCGGCCACGCGGGCGGCGAAGGCCAGGATCCAGCGGCGTGAGTGCGCACCGTCGATCACCGCGGTCATCGGGATCATCCTTTCGGTCGATGAAGTGGATTCGTCAGCGGGTTTCTGATGATTCACGCGGGGCCGGCCGCGGCGTCCCACAGCGCGGTGGTGCGCTCGTCCAGCTCCGCGAGCGTGAGGGAGAAGCCCGACATGTCCAGGGCGGTGACGTACGGCCCCACCAGGTTGCGGCTCACGGTGTGCCCGAGGTCCGCCAGGTGCCCGGCGACCAGGCCGAAGATGCCGAAGAGTTCGAGCTCGGTGGTGGCGCCGAGCCCGTTGACGAACAGCAGCAGCGGCGCGCCCGGCGCCGGCCTGACCGCGTTGATCAACTCGCCCGTCATCCGTGCGAGCAGGTCGGTGAGCTGGGGGGCGCCGATGGTCTCGCCCGACCGCTCGCCGTGGATGCCGACGCCGTACTCCAGCTCGCCGTCGGCCAGTTCGGCGTGCACGGTGCCGGTCCGCACCCCGGTGTGGAACCGGTTGGCGACCGCGACGCTGCGGGTGCGGTCCAGGAACGCCCGGCCGAGCGAGCGCAGCTCCTCAAGGCCGGCGCCCTGGTCGGCGGCCGCGCCGAGGATCTTCTCGACCAGTACGGTGGCGCCGGTGCCGCGCCGGCCGAGCAGGATCTCCGGGTCGTCGGTGGCCAGGTCGTCGTCCACCACCAGCTCGGCGCAGGCGATGCCGTCCATGGCGAGGCGCTCGCGGGCGATGCCGAAGTTGATGATGTCGCCGGTGTAGTTCTTCACGATGTGCAGCACACCGGCCTCCTTGGCCGCCGCGCGTGACGCTTCGTAGATCTGCCGGTTGTGCGGCGAGGCGAAGATCTCACCGGGGACGGCGGCGTCCAGCAGGCCGCGGCCGACCAGACCGCCGTGCATCGGCTCGTGGCCGGAGCCGCCGCCGGAGACCAGGCCGACCCGGCGTCTCCGGTCCGGGTCGATGGCGAGCAGGTAGCGCGGGTCCGTGCTCAGCCGTACCGTGCCGGCCCGGGCGGCGGCCAGGCCCCGCAGGCCGTCTGGCACCAGATCGTCGGCCGAACGCATGAAGTAGGGGGCCATCGCAGCTCCGTTCATCTTGAAAGGCAACTGGCATTCCACATGCCACGTGCCAGATGCTAGATTCTCAGCCCGGTGGTCGTCCACCCTCCCCTCATCCACCCCCGAGTGCCCAGGAAGAGGCCACTCATGAAGTCAGTGAACCTGCGCGGCATCATCTCCACGGTCGTCACCCCCTTCGACGACAACGACCAGGTCGACTACGACCTCCTGCGTTCCGACGTCCGGTACCTGCTCGACTCCGGTGTGCACGGCATCTGCGCGTGCGGCAGCACCGGTGAGGGGCAGACGTTGTCGGCCGAGGAGAGCGCGGAGATCTGCCGGGTCGTCGTCGACGAGGTGGCCGGCGCCGTGCCGGTGGTCGGCGGCATCATCCGCAACTCCACCGCCGAGGTGCTCACCTACGCGCGTGCGCTCAAGGCGGCCGGCGTCGACGCGCTGCAGATCACCCCGGTGCACTACGTCTTCGCGCCGTCCGACGACCAGACCGTCGACTACTACCGCACCATCGGCACCGAGATCGGACTGCCGATCGTCGTCTACAACGTGGTGCCGTGGGCGCTGGTCCGCACGCCGGTGCTGCGCCGGCTGATCGAGATCCCCGAGGTCGTGGCGATCAAGCAATCGGGCGGCGACATGCACCTGCTCGCCGACATCCTGGCGTTCTACCGTGACGACATCACCGTGCTGGCCGCGCTCGACGACCTGCACTATCCGGCGTTCGCGCTGGGCGCGCACGGAGCGCTGGCCGCAATCCCCACCGTCACGCCCAAGCTCAGCGTCGAGCTGTGGGACGCGGTGCAGGCCGGCGACCACAAGCGGGCCCGCGAGCTGCACGAGGCCATCCTGCGGGTGTGGCGTGAGCTCGACGGCCCCGACCTGCCCGAGCGGCTGAAGGCGGCGCTGAACCTGCAGGGCCGCAAGGTCGGCAGGCCGCGGCACCCGTTCACCCCCGCCGCACCGGAGACCGTCGAGCGGATCAGGACGGTCCTGGACGCGGCCGGACTCCTGACTTGAAATCTGGCATGCCAGAAGGGAGGATGCGGCAATGGCCGCTGTCAAGCCCCCCAAGGCGCTAAAAGAGCCCAAGACCGTCCGCTTCTTGACCGGCGGCGCCTCCGCGGGCGGGATCGTGGTCGACAAGCTGCCGGACCAGCTCTATCTGGTGCTGCAGCAGCGCATCGTGCACGGCGAGATGCGGCCTGGCGAGCGGATCGACATCCAGGCGCTGATCGACGAGTTCGGCATCTCCAAGACTCCCGTGCGCGACGCGCTCAACCGCCTCGAGTACGACGGCCTGGTCCGCAGCAAGCAGCGCTCCGGCACCTATGTGGTCACCCCGACCATCGATGACGTGACGGAGTTCTGTCAGCTGCGCAAGGCCGTGGAATGGATCTGCACCGGGCTCGCCACCGAGACGATGCCCGAGTCGGTGCTGCGCGATCTGCGCGATGAGATCGTCGAGGCCGAGAAGGCCACCAGGAAGGGCGACCTGCAGCCCTTCCTGGACAGCGACTTCCGGCTGCACCGCACGATCATCGCGTGGGCCGGCAACGAGCGGCTGATGCGCGTCCGGCTGTCCGTGGAGCCTTTCCTGAAGTGGATCCAGGTGCTCGGCGCCACCGGCATCGACCGGGCGGCGCTGTCCACCAAGCGGCACCTGGAGATCATCGACGCGATGCTCGACCGCGACGCCGAGGCCGCCAGCGCGTATGCGGCCCTGCACGTCGACGAGGTCGAGACCGCGACCAAGGAAGACCTTCCCAAGGTCCTCGGCGCGCGCTGACCGTCGCCCGTCGATCACGGCCGGGTCGGGGCTTCCGGCCGGCCGCTCTGCCTGCCTGCGCGAATACGTCCGGAGCCGTGGTGCTCCCGCTCGTGCGGAAAACCGCATTCCCTCCCTGGACATGCGTCGCCGGCCGGGTCTAGCATCTGGCCCTAAATATCTGGCATGCCAGATACGCATACCCCTCTCCCCATCCCTCGCCCCCTACGCCCGGAGACCCAGATGAAGAAAACCTGGCAGTTCGCCACTCTGGCCGCCGCGGCCTGTCTCGGCCTGTCCGCGTGCAGCGGTGGTACCGCAGGCGCCGGTGCGAGTTCGCAGGTGGGCGCCGAGAGCGGCCCGCAGGACGTGACCGCGCCGATCGTCAAGGCCGTCACCAAGGACGACAAGCTCGCCGGGCAGGTCGCCGGCCTGCAGGGCAAGCCGATCGTGGTCGGGGCCAACCTGCAGACCCCGCCGAACGGCTTCCTCGCCGCGGACGCCCGCACGCCGATCGGCTTCGAGATCGACCTGATCACCGCGATCAACAAGAAGCTGGGCCTGGAGACCCAGGTCCAGAACCTGCCGTTCGACACACTGATCACCAGCCTGCAGAGCAAGCGGGTCAGCATGACCATCTCGTCGATGAACGACAACGCGACCCGGCAGGAGAAGATCGACTTCGTCGACTACTTCAACTCCGGCATCACGCTGATGGTCAAGAAGGGCAACCCGTCGGGCATCAAGAGCCCCGAGGATCTGTGCGGCAAGAAGGCCAGCACCGCCCCTGGCTCCTCGCAGGAGGAGTGGATGGAGAAGGTCGGCCCGACGATGTGCCAGGCCAAGGGCAAGCCGCCGATCCAGATCGTCACCAGCAACCTGGACCAGCAGCGGCTCAACGACCTGAAGTCCGGGCGCAACGACACCGAGGTCAACGACCTCCCGTACGTGAGCTACGCGACCACGAACGCCGGCAAGGGCCAGGACTTCGAGGCCGTCCCCGGCAAGCCGATCCTCGCCACGCCGTACGGCATCGGCTTCCACAAGGAGACGCCCGAGCTGCGTGACGCGGTCCGCGACGCGTTGCAGGGACTGATCGACGACGGCACCTACGGCAAGATCCTCAAGGCCTGGAACGTTTCGAACGGGGCGATCGTGAAGACGGTCGTCAACGGCGGGAAGTAACCCCATGTCCACACAAACCACCGCCCGCCTCGGCGCCGCCGGCCCGGACATGCGCAAGCGCAGCCACCCGCTGCGCTGGGTGGCCGGAGTCCTGATCGTCGCCGTGGTCGCCGGGATCGTCTACGCCATGGCCCAGGCGAAGATCATCTGGCCGGACGTCGCGAACTACATCGTCTCGCCTAACATGCTCCAGGCGGTCTGGAAGACGGTGCTGCTCGCGGTGGTCTCCCAGGTCATCGCGGTCGTGCTGGGTGTGATCGTGGCCGTGTTGCGCATCTCGGCGAATCCGGTGGCGAGGAACGCGGCCTGGGTCTACATCTGGCTGTTCCGCGGCGTGCCGGTGCTGCTGCAGATCCTCATCTGGTACAACCTGTCGATGGTCGTGGACCGGATCACGATCCCCAGCCCGTTCGGCGGCGTGCTCTTCACCAGCACCACGAACGATCTGATGACGCCCTTCATGGCGGCGCTGCTCGGCCTGGCGCTGAACGAGTCGGCCTACATGGCGGAGATCATCCGCAGCGGCATCAAGAGCGTCGACCACGGCCAGATCGAGGCGGCCGGCGCGCTCGGCATGTCACCGGCCCGCACCATGTGCAAGGTCGTACTGCCCCAGGCGATGCGGGTCATCATCCCGCCGACCGGCAACGACTTCATCAACATGCTGAAGACCACGTCGCTCGCCTCGGTCATCACCTACGAGGAGCTGCTGCGGGCCGCGCAGAACATCTCCAGCCGAAACCTCCAGGTCATGGAGACGCTGTTCGCCGCGGGCTTCTGGTACATGGTCGTGGTCAGCGTCACCAGCGTCGGCCAGTATTACCTGGAGCGGGCGTACGACGTGTCGGCGCCGGGCGCGAGGTCGGCGCGCGCCTCGATCCTGCGCACGATCCTGCGGCCCCCGATGAAGAGGTCCAAGGCATGAGCAGCGAACCGATCATCAAGGCCGTCGGCGTGCGCAAGTCGTTCGGCCCGCTCGAAGTCCTGTCCGGCATCGACCTGGAGGTGAGCCGCGGCGAGGTGGTGTGCCTGCTGGGGGCCTCCGGCGCCGGCAAGAGCACATTCCTGCGCGCGATCAACCGGCTGGAGACCATCGACGACGGCCAGATCTGGGTGGAGGACCAGCTCATCGGGTACGAGCCGCGCGGCGGCCACTTCCGGGAGATGACCCCCAAGCAGGTCGCCAGGCAGCGCGTGCCGATCGGCATGGTGTTCCAGCGGTTCAACCTGTTCGCTCACCTGACCGTCATGCAGAACATCATCGAGGCGCCGCGCGGCGTGCTCGGCCGCCCGAAGGCCGAGGCGAGGCAGCGTGCCGCCGAGCTGCTCAACAGCGTCGGCCTGTCCGACAAGGCGGGCCACTACCCGGCGCAGCTGTCCGGCGGGCAGCAGCAGCGGGTGGCGATCGCCCGCGCGCTGGCCATGGACCCCAAGGTGATGCTGTTCGACGAGCCGACCTCGGCGCTGGACCCCGAACTGGTCGGCGAGGTGCTCAAGGTGATGACCGACCTCGCCAGGGGCGGCATGACCATGGTCGTCGTGACCCACGAGATGGGGTTCGCCCGCCAGGCGGCCGACAGGGTCGTGTTCATGCACCAGGGGACCATCGTCGAGTCGGCTCCGCCGGAGGAGTTCTTCGACCATCCCCGGCACGAGCGCACCAAGCAGTTCCTCCGCAGCATCCACTGACCGCCGTACGCGGTCCTCCAGGAAAGAGCCAAGCATGCGCGCTGCCCCCGCCGTCGCAGGCATGAAGCACAACGGCATCCGTACGATCATGGATCTGGCGATGTCCGGCAACCGCCCCGACCTGATCCGGCTGGAGATCGGCGAGCCCGGCTTCCCGACGCCCGCGCACGTGGTGCGCGCGGCCGACGAGGCCGCGGCGGCGGGGCGGACCAAGTACACGGCCAACGCCGGGATCCCCGAGCTGCGGGCGGCGCTCAGCGACAAGATCAAGCGGGTCAACGGGTTCGACGCCCGGCCCGAGGACATCGTGGTCACGGCCGGCGGGGTGCAGGCGCTGTTCGCCACGCTCACCGCGCTGGTCGAGCCGGGCGACGACGTCCTGATCCCGGACCCGGCCTGGCCCAACTACATCGCGTTCGGGAAGATCCTCGGTGCCTCGACCACGGCGTACTCGCTGGCGCCCGAGACCGGATTCATGCCCGACCTCGCCGAGCTGGAACGGCTCGTGACGCCGCGCACCAAGGTGCTCATGCTGAACTCGCCGTCCAACCCCGTGGGGTCGGTGTTCCCCGCTGAGGTCCTGGCCGAGCTGATCGCCTTCGCCGAGCGGAACGACCTGTGGATCGTCTCCGACGAGTGCTACGACCAGGTCGTGTTCGACGACACCTTCGCCTCCACGGCCGCCGTCGGCGGCGCGGACCGGACGATCTCGGTGTTCACGTTCTCCAAGACGTACGCGATGACCGGTTGGCGCATCGGCTACCTGGCGGCGCCGCCGTCGCTCGCGGAGGTCATCACGCGGCTGCAGGAGCCGATGGTCTCCTGCATCAGCACGCCGGGCCAGTACGCGGCACTGGCGGCGCTCACCGGGCCGCAGGACGAGCAGCGTGCGATGGTCGAGACCTATCGGTCCAACCGCGACCTCGCCGTCGCGGAGTTCGCCGCCCACGGCTTCGACGTCTACCAGCCGCAGGGAGCCTTCTACCTGTGGATGCGTACCGGCAACCGGGAGCTCGACGGCATGGAGATCGCCAAGCGGCTGATCACCGACCACGGCGTCGCGGTCGGCCCCGGGCCCGCCTTCGGTGAGCGTTCGGGGGAGTACATCCGTCTGTCGCTCGCGGCCTCCGCCGGCGACCTGCGCGAAGGCATCCGCCGCATCTGCGCCAGCGGCCTGCTCCAGCCCACCCGCACCTGAGACCGCGTCGGCGGCCGGGCGTCGTCCCTCAGACGCTTTCCCCCAGGCGCGGCAGCCGCGTCGGCCGGTGGGCACCACGGCGGCGGCGCTCGTGGCCATAGCCCGTTGCCGTGCCCGGAAGGCGCGGGATGAGGTCAGCAGGTGCCCTGAAGGGGCGACGTGCCGCACGTTGTGATGATCGCGGCCAACGTGCTGCGGAGATGTTCGCGGTCGTCGGGTGCGAGCTGCGAGGTGAGCTGACCCAGCTCCGAGCTCACCTCTGAATGGAAGGCGATCGCCGCCTGGCGGCCGGTGTCGGTCAGCGTCACCTGCACCGCGCGCCGGTCACCGGGTACGGATGATCGCTGCGCGAGGCCGCGGCGCTCGGCACGGTTCATGAGACCGGTGAGGGCGGCCTTCTCCACGCCGAAGTAACGGGCGAGCTCGGCCATGCCTCTGGGGCCGTCGAGCAGGACGCACAGGAGCTTGGCCTGGACGGGCGTCAGATCGTGGCGCTCGGAGATGCGTCCGTAGACGCCCTGCACCAGGCTGGTGAGCTGGACCAGCCCGGTGGCGACGTCAATGTCCGCGCCGTCGAAGCCGGTGTGCCGTCCATCGGGCGCGCATCCCTGCCCAACTGCCGCCGTCATGGCCGCGATCGCTTGCGCCGTCTCATCCACCCCACTACGGTACAGTACGCATATAGTTAATGAAGCATACAGTGTGCGGCATGAACTATTGTGGCGGTGTGCCGATCGTCGCGTGAGAAGGAAGGCCCGAGGTGTCTTTCAGCGAAGAAGAGATCGCCTATCTGCGGTCCCAGCGGCTGGGCCGGATCGCCACCGTCTCGGGCGACGGCCAGCCGGACGTGGTGCCGGTGGGGTTCGAGTTCGACGGGACGTACGTGTACGTGGGCGGGATCGACCCGGACAGGACCCGGAAGTTCCGCAACGTGCGGGACGGGAACACCAAGATCGCGATCGTCGTCGACGACCTGCCGTCGGCCGATCCGTGGACGCCGCGCTACCTGCGGATCTACGGCGACGCCGAACTCGTCGAACGGCAGGGCCGGTTCGGGCCCGCGTCCTACATGCGGATCACCCCCACGGTGTCGTGGAGCTTCAACCTGGAAGGGCTGCCGTTCAGCCACGACCGCGAGGTCCACGTCCAGCGCACCGTCCACCAGACCGAACCCGGCCAGGACACCTAGCCAGGCCATTCCCGCCGGGCCGGGTCGGCCCTGCCCGTGGCAGTGTCGCGAGCGGGCCGCGTGGCATGAGCGATCGCGTTCTCCGGTGCTCCGTGTGCGTCCGTCACCGGATCGCCGGGCGTCGTGCTGCTCGGCGAGCCGGTGGCTGCGGGATCATCACACGTCTGTGATGCGGATCCCCGCGTGCGCGCCATAGCGTCGGTTGATCGCGATCAGGTTGGCCGTCAGCGCCTCCACCTGGTGGGCGTTGCGCAACCGCCCGCCGTACACGCCGCGCATGCCCGGCACCGCGTCGGCCAGGGCGCGTACGAGGTCGGTGGCCTCGCGATCGTCGCCGAGCACGAGCACGTCGGTGTGCAGCTCGGGAGTCGACAGCTCGGCGAGCCGCACGGCCGACACGTGGTGGAAGGCGGCCGTCACCCGGGACCTCGGCAGCAGCTTCGCCGCCTGCTGCGCGGCACTGCCGTCCTCGACGGGGAGCGCGAACGGGCCCTGCTTGTCGAAGCCGAGCGGGTTCACGCAGTCGATGACGATCTTGCCGGCGAGCTCGTCCCGAAGAGAGGTCAGCAGCTCGCCGTGGCCCTCCCACGGCACCGCGACGAGCACGAGGTCCGCGGTGGCGGCCGTGCCCTGGTTGTCCATGCCGGTCACGCCGTCGCCCAGCTCGGCGGCGGCCGCCACGGCACGCTCAACGCTCCGCGAGCCGATGATCACCTTGATGCCGGCCTTCGCCCAGCGCAGCGCGAGACCCTTCCCCTGCGGGCCGGTGCCCCCGAGCACGCCCACCTTCAGGCCTGTCACGTCGGTCATCGTTTCCTCCTGTAGTGAACTGGTCATCTCGCTCATCCGCCGCAGCTCGCCGACCGTGCCCGCCGGGGTGCGCAGGTACTTCGCGCCGAACGTCAAGGTCGCGTTCAGGCCCGACAGGCCATGCTCATCGACGGACTCCACGCCGGTGTCGGCCGGCGCCGCCGGGATCCGCTCGTCCTCGCAGACCACGAGAACCCGCCGCAGCCCGCCGGCCTGGGCGGCCGCCGTCACGGTGTGCAGCGGCGGTGCCAGTACGAGACCGGCGCTGCCGTCCCCGGCTCGACGCGACGTCCGGCGAACGGTCGGCTCGCCGCCCCTTGTGATCGCGCGGTCATGTCGTCGTCGGTGAAAAAGCTCATGGATCTCCCCGGCAAGCGGCACTGTGCGAATATAGTTAATGACATGTACTGTATGCGTCGATAACGATGGTAGCCGCGAGGTGCCGTCCTCGGTACAGGGCCGGCCGTTGCCCGGCTGGCGGTCACCGTTCCTTCGAACACGAGCACACCCATGGAGGAAGTCACATGAGTTTCGATACGCGTTCCGGGACCCGCGGCGCTCGTCAGCCCTCGTCGGGGTGGGCGTTCCGCTGGTTCAACAAGATGATGGCCAAGCGGATCCGCCGTAAGGGCGGCGGAAAGTTCCAGGGCTTCAACGCCCTGGTCCTGACGACCGTCGGTGCCAAGAGCGGGCTGGAGCGGACGAATCCGGTCGGCTGGTTCCCCGGCAAGGACGGCAGCTGGCTGATCGTCGCGTCGGCGGCCGGGGCGGCCGGGAACCCGGCGTGGTACTACAACCTCGCCGCTCATCCCGACAAGGTCCAGATCGAGTTCGACGGCCGCAAGATGGCCGTGGTCGCCGAGCAGCTGCATGGGGTGGAGCGGGCGGACGCCTGGCAGCGGATCATCGCTGCCGCGCCCCGTTTCGGCCAGTACCAGGTGAAGACCGACCGGGAGCTGCCGATCATCCGCCTGGTGCCCCGATCCGGCCAAGACGCTGTGTGAATGGTCTGATCAGGCAGCCCGCGACGGAAGGCGCTGTCGTCCGGCTCGCGGCACGATGGTGCCCGGCCGTACGCCCCGGGTCGTACACCGCCGGGCCGTACCGCCCAGCCGTACGCCGCCGGACCGTACCGCCCAACTGTACGCCGCCAGGCCGTACCGCTCAGCCGTACGCCTCCGGGCTGCTCGGGCCGGAGCCGCCGTCCGCAACCGGACGCTCCAGCCCGGGCGTTTCACCGGCTGACCAACCTGCCTGGATGGCGCGCGTCGGTCAGCGCCCGTCGCGTTCGGTGAGCCGGTCGCAGGGAGGGTTCGGTTCGTCCGGGGCGCAGCTGATCAGGAGTTGAGTGTTGTGCGCAACGTGGTCGCGGATCAGCACGGCGTCGAGGGCGGCGGCGGCGGTGAGGGCGGCGGCGGCGGTGAGAACGGCGGCGGCGAGGGCGCGGTGTTCGGCGGGCAGGTCGCGGTCGGGTTTGTCGCCGACGGGCACCGACCATCGAAGGCACGGCTCGGCCTCGCAGCACCAGCGACTCGATCCTCGCGTGCGCCCGGGTGAGATCGGCACCGCCGTCGTTCCCGCGTCCGAGGACCTGGCCACGTTGATGAGCGGCGCGCACAAGGCAGGATGAGCGCGTCACTCCGGCAACGTGACGGCGGAAACTCTCAAACCGCTCTCTCGGCCTGCGTCGTCACGGGCCGTCCACCCGCGAATCGGTAGCTCTCCCGCACAAGGTCCCACACCACGGCGAGTTCTTCGCCGTCCTTCGGCCCGTAGACCATGACCCAGGTTTCGAAGCCCATCCCCAGCGCGACAACCGGATGGGACTCGGCCCACCCCGCTGCCCTGGCCTCCGCGGCGCGCTGCGGCGGCAGGGCGAGGTGGAGGCTGCCGCTGCCGTCGCCATGCAGGTGGGCGAACTCGGTGCCCACCATGAACGCCATGCGCGGACCCGTGGCGAGCGCGGGATCCAGGTGCAGCGCCCGCGATCTCGGGTCCGAAACGCCGCTTCGGCCGGCCCGTACCCCGGGCAGGCTGGTCATCAGTCGCCACAGTTCGTCCTGCAGCGGCTGGGGTGCGGGCTGGTCGAGCTGGATGTGCGGCGTGGCCGGCGTGGTACGGGGACGTGGCCCCAGACGTTGAGGTATCTTCACGGACCTCACGTTAGTATCGCAAAGATACTAGTTACCAAGTGGAAACCAGGTGGAAGTGAAACAGCTGACATCCGACCCATGCCCGTTCGGACCGGTTGTGGACCTGGTCTTCGCCCGATGGACGTCACACGTGCTCTGGGTTCTGGCGCAGCAGGGCCGGCTTCGGTTCACCGAGCTGCGTACGCACCTGCCCGGGATCACGCCCAAAGTGCTCACCGAACGGCTCCGCAGGCTGGAGCGTGACGGCTTCGTGGTGCGGAGTTACCACGCGGAGATGCCTCCACGGGTCGAATACGAGATCACCGACCTCGCGCGGACCCTCATCCCAGCGTTCCGCGTGCTCGCCGACTGGTCGGACAACCACCTCGGCGAGGTGCACGCCGCCCAGCGCCGCTTCGACAACCAGCAGTAGCCGCCCTCGCGCCCGATGGGTGGAGCGGGGATGGGGTTGGTGCTCGATCTCGGCGGAGATGGTGTCCAGCAGGGCGGCGGTGATCTCGCTGAGCGCGTCAGGCGTGGCCTGCCCGTAGTTTCGGCGCACCACGACCGGAGGGTCCGGAGTGCACCGGCGGCAGTTCCCGGTGTTTAACGATCGTCCGGCCGGAAAACGAGTCGAGAGCCCGTGTACCTTCCCATCCCCGGCCCGCGGGCTCGGAGAGCGATGAACTTCGAGCTGCGCTGCCCCATCAGCCCCGACCTGGGCTACATCCGCGACCTGGTGCGCATCCACGGCGAGCACCACGGACTGACCGGCGAGCAGTCGGACGACCTGGCGTTGGCGGTCAACGAGGCCGTCACCAACGTCCTCGACCACGGCGGCCGGGCCGGCCTGATCACCGCGCGCGGCCACGACCACGGCGTCGTCGTGGAGATCCTCGACACCGGCGGCCGGCTGACCCTGGAGCAGCTGGCCGCCGCCACGGTGGATCCGACCGGCTCGCGCGGGTTCGGCCTGTGGGTGATCCAGCGCCTGTGCGACGAGGTCACCCTGGAGCACACCGGCCTGGGCTCGCTGCTGAGCCTGCACTTCCGCGTCCGTCCCGCCGACGTGATCCCGCTCGGGCTCCGTGACGGGCTCCGTGACGGGCGCGGACGCGGCATCCAAGACGGCCGATCCGCCGTCCACACGGCCTGAAGCAATTTACCTTCTAAACAGGTAGGAAATATTGACTTATTGAAGATCGCGGCATAGCGTCGTGGGCATGAGCCGGGGATTCCTCCTGACCAGGCGCTCCCACGTGGATTTCGGCCACGTCACCAGCGCGCAGTGTCGTTGATCACAGACCTGTGCCGCGCCGAGTACCAGGGCCGCCGCCCGGCCCGTCCCGACACCTGAACCTCGGAGGACCTGTGTCCGTCTCCACGCAGCCGCGGGCGTACGCGAGCCCGGTCGACCACGTCCGGTACGGCCACTACGGTCCCGGCCGCCTGCACCTCTCGCCGGACTGGAACCGCCCGATCTACCCCTTCCAGGGGCGGATCACCGCCGACGGCTCCAGCGGGTTCCGCGCCGAGCCCGGCCGCTATCACCTGTACGTCGCCTGGGTCTGCCCCTACGCCCACCGCGCCGCGATCGTCCGCAAGCTCAAGGGGCTGGAGGACGTCGTCTCCCTGTCGTACGTCGACGACGAGCGCGACGGCCGGGGCTGGGCGTTCAGGGAGCGCCGGGGCCCCGACCCGATCAACGGCTTCACCCTGCTGGAGCAGGCCTACGAGGCGACCGAGAAGGGGTACGGCGGCCACATCTCGGTCCCCGTGCTGTGGGACCGGCGGACCGGCACGATCGTCAGCAACAACTTCCCCGACATCACGATCGACCTGGCCACCCGGTTCGAGCGGTGGGCCGGCAGCTCGGCCGACCTCTATCCGGACGCGCTGCGCCCGGAGATCAACAAGCTGAACGGGTGGATCTACCACGACGTCAACACCGGCGTCTCCCGCGTGGCCCGCGCCACCAAGGAGGACGACCGCGAGCAGGAGCGCCACCGGGTGGTCGCGGCGCTGGAACGGCTGGACGAGCGCCTGGCCGAGCGGCGTTTCCTGGCCGGGGACACGATCACCGAGGCGGACGTGCGGCTGTGGGTGACGCTGGCCAGGTTCGACGCCGAGTACAACCGGGGGCACCTCATCAGCGAGCGGGAGCTGAGCGACTTCGAGCACCTGTGGCCGTATGCCCGCGACCTCTACCGGCACCCGGCCTTCCGGGAGACGACCGAAGGGCTGCCCGCCACCTGGGACGCCCCGCACGGGCGGGGCTGACAACGCACCCGGAGCCGGCCCGTCCGGCGCCCCCGCTGGGTCGCGTGACCCCGCGCTGATCAGAAGAGAAAGAGCATGAGCACCCTACGCGAGTACCTGTCACACAAGCGCACCGCCCTGCTGGCCCGCCGGGAGGCGCCCGCCGCCGGACCGGTCCCGCTGCACGCCACCGTCACCGCGGAGGGCCGCAGCGGGATCCGGCGCATCAGGATCAGGGACTTCCAGATCATCAGCGACAGCGGCCCCGACTTCGCCGGCTACGACCTCGGCCCCACCTCGCCCGAGCTCCAGGCCGGCGTGCTCGGCAGCTGCGTCACCCACATCTTCCTCATCAAGGCGGCCGAGCTGGCGGTGCCGATCGACTCGCTCGACGTGGACGTACGCGCCGAATACGACCCCCGGGCCCAGCAGCCGGACGACAGCGGCGTCCCGGTCTACCCGCACAACTTCCGCTACGAGGTGCTGATCGACTCGCCCGCCACCGACGAGGAGCTGGCCAGGCTGCACGCCGAGGTGGAGCGGGTGTGCCCGATACTCAACCTGATCCGCAACCCGCAGCCGGTCAGCGGAACGGTGGTCCGGACCCGGGCGGGAGCGCCGCTGGTCTGACGATCGCCCTAATCCCCGGGCCGCCAGCCGAGCTCGGGGCCGAGCCCGGTGGCGAGGTCGGTGAGGATCTGCACGTAGTCCTCATGATCGAAGGTGAACGGCAGCGCGAACGCGACCTCGTCGATCTCCCGGAAGGCGGCATGGTCGTGGAGCCGCTCGGCGATCTCCGCGGAGCTGCCGACGAGGTCCGGCGCGAACATCAGCCGCGCCGGTCCCTGGGGGGTGGCGGTCCGGGGCAGGCGCTGGTCGGCGTACTCCTGGTACTTGGCCCGCTGCTGTGCCGAGGCCGTGTCGGTGGGGATGACGACCAGGCCCTGCGAGACGCGGGCGCGGTCGCCGGCGGGGTGGTGCGCGCGGAACTCCCGTACGTGGGAGAGCTGGATCTCGGCGAAGTCCTCGGACTTCTCCGCCTTCACGACGCTGCTGGTCAGGAAGTTCATGGCGTGCTCGCCGGCCCACCGCGCCGAGCTCAGGCTGCCGCCGCCGTACCACATGCGCTCGCCGAGGCCGGGGGAGTGGGGCTGGACCCGGTCGGAGAAGACCTCGAAACCCTCGGTCCCCTGGAAGCCGGTGGCCGGCTCGCCCCGTACGAAGTCCAGCAGCCGTCGCACGCGTTCGTAGCTGAAGTCCTCGAGGTCGCCGGTGCCGGGGTAGAGCGCGTCCTTGACCTGGTCGTAGTGGAAGGGCGGGCCGACGCTGACGCCCGGATTGAGGCGTCCCCCGGACAGGACGTCCACTGTGGCCAGGTCTTCGGCGAGGCGCAGCGGGTTCTCCCAGCCCAGGGGGATGACCGCGGTGCCCAGCTCGATGCGGCTGGTGCGCTGGGAGGCCGCCGCCAGGACGGTGAGCGGGGAGGAGATGCCGTACTGCAGATGGCGGTGGCGCACCCACGCGCTGTCGAAACCCAGCTGCTCGCCGAGTGCGATGATCTCGAGCGTCGACTCGTGGCCCCGGCGCGGGTCGGCCTCGTCGAACAGCCCGATCGTCAAGAAGCCCAGCTTACGCAGCGGCATGGACGTCCCTTCCTAATCCAGCATTCCATCCCAAGATAGCGGGGAATGGCCGGACACCGGTCCGCGCCTACTGGCAAACAACCATTTGCTCTCAGGTCTCCAGACCGGTGAGCACCCCGTCGGTGAGGACCTCGGCGATCTGCTCGGCGGTGAGCTCGCCGGTCGGGGAGAACCACTCCGTGGCAGAGTTGAGCATGCCGATGATGGCCAGCACCGTCACCCGCGCGCTCTTGACCGCCCTGAACTCGCCCGCCTCGATGCCCTCGTCGATGATCTGCGAGAAGAGGGCCTCGTACCGGCGGCGCAGCTTGACGACGCGGCGCCTGCCGGTGGAGGAGAGGTAGGTCCATTGGTGGAAGGCGACGCGGGTCTGCTGCAGGGAGTCGGCGAGCACGGCCAGGTGCGCGTTGATCGCGCCGCGCAGGCGCTCCGGCGCGGTCTGGTCCGACTCCACCACCGGCTCGATCGCGTCCAGGTAACGCTGGATGCCGTTCTCCACGATGCGCTGGAGCAGGTCCTCTTTCTTGCTGATGTGGACGTAGAGGCTGCCCGGCAGGAGCCCGACGGCGTCGCTGATGTCCCGCATGCCCACCACCGGGTAGGTCTTCTCGCCGAAGAGCTTGATCGCCGCCTCTTCGATGAGCTCCGGCGACACAGGCCCGCTTCTCTTGGCCTGTCTTTCCTTCCGCGTCGTCAACCGTCCTCCCATGTTCGGTTAACAACTGATTGTACGGCTCCCACGTGTCAGCGGTTGAACCGCGCCCGCCTGCGTTCGAGGAAGGCGTCGACGCCCTCGGCCAGATCGGGGCCGTCGTGCAGGGCGGAGACCGCCCAGTAGCTGTTGCTCATCGAGGTGGCGAGGTCGACCTGCCAGGTCGAGCGCAGGGCGTGCTTGGTGGCCTCCAGCGCCCGCCACGGTTTGGCCGCGATGCGGGCTCCCAGCTCCACGGCGGCGGGGATCAGCTCCTCCGGCTCGACGACCCGGTTGACCAGGCCGATCTCCAGAGCTCGCCGCGCGTCGATGAGCTCGCCGGTCAGGGCCAGCTCGGCGGCCAGGCCGGAGCCGACGAGCCGGGGGAGGAACCACGACCCGCCGTTTCCCGGAGGCAGGCCCAGGTTGATGTACGTCTCGCCGAGCTTGGCCGCCGTGGAGCAGATCCGGATGTCGCAGGCGAGCGCGAAGTCCAGGCCGCCCGCGGTGGCGCCCCCGTTGATGGCGGCGATGGCCGGCAGCCTGGACGCGACGAGGCGCTGGGTCATCGGGAACAGCACGCGCGCGTTATAGGGCTCCCGGGTGACCGGGAAGACCTCGTCCAGGTACGCGCGCATGGCCTTGAGGTCGGCCCCGGCGGAGAACTGCCGCCCCGCTCCGGTGATCACCAGGCAGCGGACCGCCGTGTCGCCTTCGAGGTCGGTGAGGGCGGTGAGCAGGTCCGCGGCCATCTCCGGGACGACCCCGTTGCCCCGGTCCGGCCGGTTCAGGGTCAGCAGGGCGACCCCGTCGGCCGCCCGCTCGTAATAGAGCGTCTCCAGCTCGGTGGCCGCCAACTCATCCCGCCTTCACGAGGATGCTGGCGACGCACGCCGCGTACGCGCCCGCGAGCCAGCCGCCCGCGTTGACGGCCATGCCGACCCGGGCGCCCGTGACCTGCCTGCGCCCGGCCCGGCCGGTGAGCTGGTCGTAGATCTCCACCAGCTGCGCGCAGCCGGTGGCGCCGATCGGGTGGCCCCGGCTCATCAGCCCGCCGCTCACGTTGACGGGCAGCCGGCCGCCGAGCGCGGTGGCGCCGGACCGTACGAGCAGGTGCCCCTCGCCCGGGGCGCACAGCCCGATCTCGGCGTACTGGAGGATCTCGGCGGGCGCCGCCGCGTCGTGCAGTTCGAGCACGTCGAGGTCGTCGATCCCCAGGCCCGCGTCCTCGAACGCGGCGGCCGCGGCCGTCGCGACCGGCTGGGAGCCCTGGCCGCGCCCGGCGGCCAGGCGCGTCGCCCGGATCTCGCACCCGCCGATGCCGGAGCGGCGGGCGTAGTCCTCCGAGCACAGCACCAGCGCGGCGGCGCCATCGGTGGTGGGCGAGCACATGGGCAGGGTCAGCGGGTCGACGACCATCCGGCCGTGCAGGACCTCCTCGATCGTCTGCGGCGTCCGGTACTGGGCGAGCGGGTTGAGGGCGGCGTGCCCGCGGTTCTTCACCGCGACGGCCGCGAAGTCCTCGATGACGGCGTCGTACTCGGCGAGATAGCGCCTGGCCTCCTCCGCGTAGACGTTCACGAACACCGAGTTCGAGGCCGGTTTGTCCGGTTCGGGGCGGGAGGACGCGTCGACGTCGGTGGCTCCCCGCAACGCATCGAACGTCCGGGACTTGTCCTCGTGCGACAGCTTCTCGACCCCGATGACGATCGCGAGGTCGCACCGGCCCGCCAGCACCGCCTCGAACGCCAGGGCCGCGGCCGAGCTGCTGGAGGCGCAGGCGTTCTCCACGTTCACCAGCGGCACGCCGGCCAGACCCGTGGACTGCAACGCGACCTGGCCGCGGATCATCTCCTGCCCGGACACCAGCCCGGCCGCGGCGTTGGCCAGGAACACCCGTTGCACCTCGGACGCGGTCACACCGGCGTCCTTGAGCGCCAGCTCCGTGACGGCCTCGACCATCATCCGCTCGCTGCGCCGTACGTCCCGCCCGAAGGGGATCATGCCGACGCCGGCGATCAGCACTTTGCTCACCGGTGCACCGCCGCGAACCACGGCACCGGCCGCCGGGCGATCTCGTCCTGGGACGCCGGCCGGAAGCGCACCCGCGCGTCGCAGCCGTAGGCGCCCCATCCGCCGTCCTCGTCCGGCCACAGCCGGCCCAGCACCTGCACGCCCTCGGCGAGCTTGACGACCCCGAGCGCGTACGGGGTCTCCGACTCGAAGCCGGCCGGCGCCCCGAACCGGGTCACCGCGAAGCTGTGCAGCACTCCCGTGCCGGACGCCCGCACCCATCCGAGATCGGCCTCATAGCAGAAGGGGCAGCGATGGCGTGGGTACATGTTGTCGCGACCGCAGCCGTTGCAGTGCTGAATGACCAGCTCACCGCGGCCGAGCGCGTCATAGTAGGGACGGGTGAGCGGCTCCATGCCCGGATCGCTCATCGTGTCACCCCTTTCAGCAGGAGCACCTGGCTGTCCATGTAGGTCCCGCCCGAGCCGCCGCAGACCGCCCGCTCCGCGCCGGCCACCTGCCGCTCCGGCCCCGCCCTGCCCAGTAGCTGGCGAACGGCCTCGGCCAGCAACGCCGTGCCGCCGCCGACACCGGTGTGGCCCGCGGAGAGCAGGCCGCCGTTGGTGTTGACGGGCAGCCGGCCGCCGGGGGAGTGGTCGCCCGCGGCGAACGTCCTGGCCGCCTCGCCGGGCTTGGCCAGCCCGAGGCCCTCCATCGCGATGGTGAGCACGGCGGGATAGGAGTCGTACACCTCGGCGAGGTCGGCGTCGTCCGGCCCCCAGCCCGCCTGCTCGTACGCCTCCGCCGCGGCCTTCGGCCAGCCGAGCACGGCGAGGTCGCGCTCCTGGCCGATGCTGTAGTGGGACACGCAGCCGCCGGATCCGGCGATGCGCACCCACCGGTCGTGCGAGCGCCGCGCCAGGGCGGCGCTCGTCAGCACGAAGCCGACCGCGCCGTCGGCCAGCATCGGGCACTCCAGCGCGTGCAGCGGATCGGAGACCATCTTGGACGCGAGGACCTGCTCGACCGTCAGCGGCCTGTCCCTGTACATCGCGTTCGGGTTGAGCCTGGCCCACTTGCGCAGCGCGACGCACACCGACGCCATCTGGGCGGCGGTGGAGCCGCTCGCGGCCAGGTAGCGGTTGGTGATGAGCGCGCCGACCGCGTTGAACGACAGCCCGGACGGCTTCTCCCACTCGCGGGGGATGCCGTTCGCGGTGAGCATGTCGATCATCTCGTTGACCGGCGCCGAGCCCCATTTCTCCGCCTGGAGGACCAGGATGTTGCGGGCGTGCCCGCTCGCGATCAGCCCGGCGGCGGTGCGCATCGTGTTGTCGCTCGTCGACCCGCCCGAATGGATCATGTAGCTCGCCTTGGCGCGGCCGCTCAGCCCCAGCTCTTCGACCACGCGGGAGAACACCAGGTCGGCCTGGTCGGCCGGGGAGTGCAGGCAGGGGATGAGCAGGATGGTGTCGATGTCGGCCATCGACACGCCCGCGTCCCGCACCGCCGCCACGGCGACGTCGACCAGCGAGCCCATGAACGGCCGGTCCGGGTAGCGGCCCGACGGCAGCTCGCCGACGCCGATGAACGCGGCCTCGTCAGCGTCACTCACCAGGATCTCCCTTTTCTGGGGGGCAGGGCTCTCCCAGGCCGGCCTCTCGCAGGCCGGGCTCTCCGGGGCCGGGCTCTCCGCGCCGCGCGAGCAGCACCATGCGGAAGCGCATGACCTCCTCGTCCTTCTGGTTCAGGACCGTGTAGTCGAGCCGGAGCACGCCGTACTTGGGCTTGCCGCCCTCGGCCGCGGCGACCTCGACCCGCACGCGGATGGTGTCGCCGGGGAACACCGGCGCCAGCGCTCGCATGTTCTGGCATTCGAGGAACGCCACGATCGCGTCTCCGAGGAACCCCGACAGGGCGACCTGGCCCACGGCCAGGCTGAAGGTGAGCGGGCCGTGGGCGATCCGGCCGCCGAAGCGGGTGCCGCGGCCGTACTCCTCGTCGACGTGGAGGGGGTAGTGATCCCCGGTGAGGCCGGCGAACGCGGAGATGTCCGAGATGTCGACCGTCCGGCCTGGGGAGAGGACGGTGTCGCCGACGGAGAAGTCCTCGAAGTGGCGCCGGAGCCGGTTGAAGGTGGCGGTCACAGGCTCAACGCCGCCAGTGCCTCGTGCGCCAGCCCGTACCCGAGCTGGTCGTGGATGAGCCGCTTGATCTCGCGGGTGAGCACCGCGCGCGCGTACCGGCGGGCCAGCTCGGGTTTCGCGGCGATGCCGGCGGCGAGTTCGCGGGCCCGGGCGAGCACCTGGCCGGCGGGGACGACCTCGTTCACCACGCCGTAGTCCAGGGCCTGCCGGGCGTTCAGCTCCTGGCCGGTCAGCAGGAAGTAGCGGCCGCGGGTCGAGCCCAGCACATGGGTCCAGGCGAGGTGGGCGCCGTCGCCGGGCACGATGCCGGACGGGAAGTGCGGGCCGTCCTTGAACCTGACCGTGTCCGCCGCGACGATGATGTCGGACAGGATCGCGATCTCGGGGTGGATCAGTGCGGGCCCGTTGATCGCGGCCACGACCGGCACCTCGATGTTCATCAGGTTCGTGAGCAGCCGCTGGCCCTCGAACATGATGTGCGCCCAGTCGGCGGCGGTGCCGAGGTTGAAGCTGGAGAAGTCGATCTCCGCGCAGAAGGCGTCGCCCGCGCCGGTCAGCAGCACGACCTTGTTCTCCGGGTCGCAGGCGATGTCGGTGAACGCGTACGCGAGCTCGTCGTGCGCCTGGCTGGTCCACACGAGACTGCCGCCGTCGGTGTGCACGGTTACCTGGAGAACGCCGTCCTCGCGTTCGAGACGGACGTTCTCATACCTCTTGGAGTACTCGTCGAGCGACGGATTGATCCTGGCCATTGGGGGCACCCTCCGCCAAAAACAAACAGTTGTTTCAGGACACGGTAACAGCAAGGACGGCGTTCGCCAACACCGCGGGGACGAACGGCGTGAACCGCCGGACGCGCAGCCGCCAGCCCTCCGGCGTGGGCGCGAACTCGTCGTCGTAGCGGCCGAAGGTCGCCAGCCGCAGGTCGGTGTCGCCCACGACCAGGGCGAGCGCGTACGCCTGCCCCACGGCGCCCGTCCCGGTCGCCACGATGAGGATGTTGCTGACGAGGTGCCGCATTCCGGGCGCACGCCCGGCCGTCGCCCGGACGAGCGCGGCGAGGCCGTCCCTGCCGGCGACGGGGGCGGCGCCCTCGCGCTCGAAGACGCCGTCCTCGGTGAACAGCGCCGCGAGCTCGTCGGCCCGGCCCTCGTCGAAGGCATGGGAGTACCGCGCGTAGAGGTCGGTGATCTCCTGCCGTTGTTCGCAGGTGAGCCGGGGCGTCGTCGATGTCATGTCCGCGCCTGTCTGGAAGCCGAGCGGAGGGCGAGCCGTCCGCGGAGGAAGTCGCGTGGCGCGTTGACGGCGAAGACCCCGGTCAGCAGGTCGCCCTCGGTGTAGTGGACGACGAACCTCCCGCTGTCGAAGTCGCCGGACACGACCGTCGCCGTCGCCGTCGGGGGAGCCTCGCCGGCGAACTGGAGCCGCAGGTCCGCCTGGTCGGACCAGAAGAACCCGTCCTCGCCTAGGTCGGGGGGCGGCACGCCGAGGAGCGCCGCGGCGACCTGGGCCGCGCCGTCGGACGCGGCGGTCCAGTGGCCCGCCGGGCGGCACCGTCCCGCCGCGTGCCGGCAGACGACGTCCCCCGCCCCGAAGACGTCCGCGGCCGAGGTGCGCCCGCTCCCGTCGCAGACCAGGCCGTGGTGGGTCTCGAGCCCGGCGCCGGCCAGCCAGGCGGTGTCGCGGACGACTCCGACGCCGACGACCACGACGTCCGCCTCGACGACCGTGCCGTCGTCGAGGAACAGGACCTGCGCGTCGGGCCGCTCCTCGCTCCTGCCGACCGTGGTGCCGCAGCGGAACTCCAGGCCGCGTTCGGCGTGCCGGCGTCGTAGCCAGTCCGCCGGCCCGGCGCCGATGATCGGCGCCATCGGCTGCGCGGCGGCCTCAACGACGGTGACGCGGCAGCCCCGCAGCCGGGCCGCGCAGGCCACCTCCAGGCCGATGAACCCGGCGCCGATCACGGCCACCCGCGCGCCGCCGGTGAGCGCGCCGGCCAGCCGCCGGGAGTCCGCGGCGGTCCGCAGGTAGTGCACCCTGCGGGATTCCGGCAGGCTCGGGAGCCGGCGCGGCCGGGCGCCGGTGGCGACGACCAGCCGGTCGTAGCCGATCTCGCCGCCGTCGGCGAGCGTCAGCGTCCGGGTACGCGGGTCCAGGCCGACGGCCGCGCGGCCGAGCACGAGCTCGATGTCCTGGCGGGCGTACTCGTCCGGGGCGGCCAGGCGGAGGTCATCGGCGCCGCGCGTGCCGAGCAGGTACTCCTTGGACAGCGGCGGCCGGTCGTAGGGTTCGGCGGACTCCTCGGACACGAGGGTGACGCGGCCGCGGTGGCCGAGGTCGCGCAGGGCCTGCGCGGTCCGGACCGCGGCGAGGCCACCCCCGGCGATGACGACGTGCGGGCCGCTCACGTGCGGATCGCTCACGTGTGGGCCGCTCACCTGCGAGCCGCTCACGTGTGGGCCGCTCACGTGTGGGCCGCCGGGGTGACCGCCACCGGGGCGCGGAGTTCGAGCACCGCGCGCTCGGCGAGCTGGAACTTCTGGACCCGCCCGGTGACCGTGGTCGGCAGTTCCTCCGCCTCGGCGAACAGGACCGAGGCCGGCACCTTGAAGCGCGCGAGCCGCTGCTTGCAGAAGGCGATGAGCTCCTCAGGGTCGGGTGGTTCCGCGGTCGCCGCGACGATCCACGCGCAGCCCACCTCGCCCATGCGCTCGTGCGGGATGCCCACCACGTGCGCGGCGAGCACGGCGGGGTGCTCGGCGAGCACCGCCTCGACCTCGCCCGGGATGACGAGCTCGCCGCCGCACCGGTAGGACTCCTTGCGGCGCCCGGTGAGCACCAGGTAGCCCCGCTCGTCGAACCGGCCGAGGTCGCCGGTGCGCAACCAGCCGTCGGCGGTGAACGCTGCGGCAGTCTCCTCCGGCATGTCGTAGTAGCCCTCGGTCACCAGCGGCCCCCGCACCACCAGCTCACCGATCTCGCCGAGGGGCAGCTCGGCACCGGTGTCCGGGTCGATGACGCGGTAGACGCCGAGCGCGCCGCCGAGGTCCGGCTCGCCGGCCACGCCGGCCGGCTTGACGCACCCGTTGGTCCCCAGCAGCCGGTCGAGCGGGTCGCCGGGCCGCGTGCACAGGGTGGACGCGGTCGTCTCGGTCTGCCCGTACGCGGTGAACAGCTCGTCGACGCCCAGCACGTCCAGCATCTCCTGCCACATGGCCGGGTGGTGGGCCGCGCCCGAGGAGAACATCGTGGTGAGCGAGCTCAGGTCGTAGCCGCCGGAGCGCGCCCTGTCCAGCACGACCGAGGTCATCGCGGGCACGCAGATCAGCTCGTCGATCCGGTGCGCCGACACGTCCCCGAGCATCCGGTCGGCGTCGAACACCGTATGGGGGCAGATCGCGCCCCCGACGAACAGCGCGGCGAGGGTGGCCTCGACGTAGCCGAAGACGTGGTAGATCGGCAGGGCGAACAGGATGCGCCGCCCGTCCTGGAAGGCACGGGTGTACGCGCTGGCGTACGCGGTCCGCAGGACGGCGTCGTGCCGCAGCAGCACCCCCTTGGCCTTCCCGGTCGTGCCGGAGGTGTAGAGCAGGTCGGAGTCGGCGTACGGGTCGGCGGCCGAGGTGCGCCGCAGCACCGCCTCGTCCGGCACGGACGCGCCCAGGGCGACGAGGTCCGCCAGGGAACTCCCGCGAGCGGGCGGGCCCTCCGTGCCCATGACGAAGACCGCCCGCAGCCGGGGCAGGTCCGCGCCGCCGCCGGCGAGCTCCCAGCCGGGCGCGATCCGGTCGAGCGCGTCGAGGTAGTCGAGGTCCCGGAACCGGTCCATCGTGATCAGCACGGTGGAGTCCGACTGGCTCAGCACGTAACGCAGCTCCTCGTGGCGCAGCAGGAAGTTGATCGACACCGACACCGCCCCGACGCGGGCCACCGCGTACTTGAGCGCGACGGCCTCCGGGAAGTTCGCCAGGTCGACGGCCACGTGGTCGCCGGGCTCCACGCCGGCCGCGATCAGCCCGGCGGCCAGCCGGATCGTCCGGTCCCGCAGCTCGGCGTACGTGTAGCCGCGCTCGCCGAGGATCGCGGGCCGGTCGGGGAACGCGGCCGCGGTCACGTCGAGCTGCTGGGCGGTCGTGCGCGGCACCCACACCGGATGCCGGGCCTCGAGCGCCTCTCGTCGTGCGGCGGGGGAAACGCTGCTCATCCCTGTCGCGCCGTCCTTTCCATCACCGTCGGTGCAACGAGTCGGCCGATCTCGGCCGCGGAGAGGCCGGCTTCGGCGAGGACCTCTTCGGTGTGCGCGCCCAGCGCCGGGGGCTGGCGCATCGCGCACCGGGCGTGCTCGTCGATGGGCAGCCGGATCTGCTTCAGCCCTGGTATCCGCCCGTCGAGGGCATCCCGGACGATGCCCCGCTCGGCGGTCACGGGGTGGGCCAGCGCGGCGGCGAGGTCGTTGACCGGCCCCGCCGGCACGCCCGCCGCCGTGATGAGCTCCAGCCAGTGCTCAGAACCCGCCGTGCGGAGCCGCCTTTCCACGATCTCGCCCAGCGCGGACCGGTTCGCGACGCGGTCCGCCACCGTGCGGAACCGGTCGTCGCTCACGAGGTGGCCGAGTTCGAGCGCGGCGCACAGCCGCGCGAACAACCGGTCGGTCGCGGCCGCGACCATGATCGACCCGTCGGCCGTGCGGAACGCCTCGTACGGCGCGGTGCTCGGCGCGGCGGAGCCCAGCCGGCCGGGGAACGCGCCGGTGGCCAGGTAACCCATGATCTGGTGGGACAGCAGGAAGAACCCGCTGTCCACCAGGCTCGCGCGCAGGTGCGCGGCGTGACCGTCGGCGCGCCGGGCGAGCGCGGCCTGGATCGAGACGGTGGCCCACAGCCCGGTCGAGATGTCCACGATCGAGGGTGCCGCTCTGGCCGGGCCCCCGCCCTCCTCGCCGGTCATCGCCATGATGCCGGTGAACGCCTGGATGAGGGCGTCGTAGCCGGGCCGGTCGTGACCGAGCGGACGCTCGCCGAAGGCGCTCACCGAACAGTGCACCACGCTCGGGCTCACCTGACGGAAGTGCTCGAACCCGAGCCCCAGCCGGTCCGCCACGCCCGGGCGGAAGGACTCCACGACGACGTCGACGTCGCGGGCCACGCGCAGCACCGCCGCACGGCCCTCCGGCGTCCGGAGGTCGAGGGCGACGCTGCGCTTGTTCCTGTTCATGGCGAGGAAGACCGTGCTCTCGCCGTCCCACCGGGGCGGAAGGTCCCTGGTGGCCTCGCCGGTGTACGGGCGCTCGACCTTGACCACGTCGGCGCCGAGGTCGCCGAGGATCATGCACGCCAGCGGGCCCGCGATGTTCTCGCTGAGATCCAGGACACGAAGGTCGTGGTAGGTGCGTTCAAGGGTCACGGTGCGGCTCCGGGACAGTGAGGTGACCGCCAGTGCTCGTGCCTCACCATAGACGATCGCGCTGTGAAAACAAACACTTGTTATGCGCGGAGGTCCGGGGCTAGCGTGGAGGCCACGGCCCGCGCGCCGCGGGCATGACCGCGTGAGACGACAGGCGAAGGGGCCGAGGATGGACTTCCGGTTCACCGAAGAACAGCAGTTGTGGAGCGATACGCTGCACACCTTCATGGAGCGCGAGGTAGGCCGGGAGTACATCCGCAAGCACGACGAGTCCCGCGAGTTCCCGGACGAGGCGTACCGGAAGATCGCCGACCGCGGCTGGCTCGGCCTGCTGATCCCCGAGGAGTACGGCGGTCTGGACGCCGACCCGGTCATGTACGCGATCTTCTGCGAGGCCATCGCGAAGTACAGCCTCGACTTCGCCGCGGCGGTGATGACCTCGATGTTCACCGCGACCAACATCGCCAACCACGGCACCGGGGAGCAGCGGGAGGCGTACCTGCCGGGGTTCCTGCAGGGCCGCACGAAGTTCAGCATCTCCATCACCGAGCCGGGCGCCGGGTCGGATGCCGCGGGCCTGCAGACGAAGGCGGTCCTGGACGGCGCCGAGTGGGTGCTCAACGGCAACAAGGTCTTCTGCTCCGGGGCCCACCTCCCGGACACGGTCATCACCGTGCTGGCCAGGACCGGCCCGGACAAGCACAAGGGCCTGAGCCTCATCCTGGTGCCGAACACGGCGCCGGGCGTGGACATCCGGAAGCTGAACACGATCGTCCGCCGCAGCCTGGGCACCACCGAGATCTTCCTGACCGACGTCCGCGTGCCGAGGGAGAACATCATCGGCGAGCCGGGCACCGGGTGGGCCTACATCGGCGAGCACCTGGAGTACGAGCGGCTGAGCCTGGCGGCGTCCTACGTCGGCAACGCGCGTACCGCGCTGGACGACACCATCCGGTACACCAAGGACCGGACCCAGTTCGGCCGGCCGCTGTCCTCCTTCCAGGTGCTCAAGCATCGGATGGCGGAGAACGAGTGCGAGGTCGAGGCGGCGCGGCTGCTGGTCTACAACGCGGCGACGAAGATGGCCCGCGGCGAGCGCGCGCTCAAGGAGGTGTCGATGGCGAAGGTGTTCGCCGCCGACACCGCGTTCAAGACCTCGTTCAACGGCATGCAGGCCCTGGGGGGATACGCCCAGCTGCCCGAGTACGACATGGAGCGCTATTTCCGCGAGGCCAAGCACGCCATGGTCGGCGGCGGCGCCAACGAGATCCAGCGCGGCATCATCGCCAAGGAGATGGGCCTGTAGCCGGGGCGGGTGCCACCCGCCCCGGCTACTCGGCGAACGTGATGGAGTCGGTCGGGCAGTCGTAGGCTGCCCGCCGCAACCCGTCCAGCTCGCCCGGCCCGACGTCGTCGCGCCTGAGCACGACGAGCCCCTCCTCGTCGAGGTCGAAGACCGGCGCCAGGGCGAGCACGCAGTTGCCGTACCCCTGACAGGTCGAGCGGTCCACCTTGATCGTGGTCATCGTGGCGCTCCCTCTCCGAGGCGTTTCGCGATCTCCTCGTGGAAGGAGGTCAGCCGGCTCTCTGCCGTGTTGAACATGTTCCGGGTGAAGCCCAGCGAGCCGATCACGGTGGCGAAGTCGTCGATGACCACGGAGTCCTCCGCGAGCACTTCGAGGAACTGGTCCCAGTCCCGCTGGTTGTGGCGCTCCCACTTCTCCGCCGGCATGCCGTCCGGCGGCGGGCCGACCACCTCGTACGCGCACAGCAGCGTCTCGCCGACCGAGACCGGCCACGCGCTCCACATCTGCAGGTGGGTGGGGAAGCAACTGAAGATCGTGTTGGGGAACGCCAGGTAGTGGCACAGGTGCGAGGCGCGGTGGTCGCCGTTGTGGAGCGCCTTGTCGGTGAACCCGCGGATCGGCACGGTCATCCAGGTGTGCGGCGGCGCGATCCGGAGAACGGCGTCCCGCCACATGACGAGCCCGGCGAGCGTGTCCCTGTGCGTGAAGGGCACGTGCCAGGTCTCGTTGAACGCGTCGACGACGACCTTCCAGTTGGCCTTGAGCAGCACGGACGTGCGGAATTTGGTGGTGAATCCGGCCAGCCCGTATCCGGCGAGCTCGTCGCCGATCTCGCCCAGGTACTCGCTCAGTGGTGGCACGTCATCGGAGAAGCAGAGCCAGATCCACCCGCCCCACTCCTCGTTCCGGACCGCGGGCGCGCGCAGGCCGTCCAGTTCGGCCGCGTCGAAACTGCCGCGCAGCGGCACGCTGCCGACCACGCCGTCCAGCCCGTACACGAAGCCGTGCCACGGGCAGGTGAAGCGGGCGTTGCCGCAGTTGCCCGAGCCGTTCACCAGCCGGGCGCCACGGTGCTGGCACACGTTGTGCCAGGAGCTGACCGTGCCGTCGGGGAGCCTGGTGATCACGACCGACTGCCCGAGCTGGTCCCAGACGACGTAGTCGCGCGGGCTGGCCACGTCCGACGAGGGATGCACGGGGAACCACGCGTGGTGGAAGATCTCGGTGAGCTCGCGCCGGTAGCGGTCGGGGTCGGTGTAGACGGACTTGCCGAGCAGGCTCGGCGGCAAGGGATACTGCTTCTCGGCTGGAGTCAGCTCGGTGCCCGATCTCGTCTGAGTCATAGGTGCCCACTCCTCCGTAACAAACAAGCATTTGTTTTAAGCTAGCTCTGGCCGTCCGGAGTGTCAATGAGCTCGTCGCGCAGCCGTCGCTTGAGCACCTTGCCGTAGGCGTTGCGGGGCAGCTCGTCCACCCACACGACCCGTTTGGGAACGCGGTAGCCGGCGAGCCTCCCGCGGCAGTCCGCGATGATCTCCTTCTCGTCGCGCGGAGTGCCGTCGGCGACGAGCACGGCGGTCACCGCCTCGCCCCAGACGCGGTGCGGCAGCCCGACGACGGCCGCCTCGCGCACGCCGGGCAGCGCGAGCAGGACCTCCTCGACCTCCCGCGCGTAGACGTTGGAGCCGCCGGTGACGATCATGTCCTTCTTGCGGTCCACCAGGAAGAGGTAGCCCTCTTCGTCCAGGTAGCCGACATCGCCGGTGTGCAGCCAGCCGTCCCGCAGCGCCGCGGCCGTGGCCTCGGGCCGGTTCCAGTAGCCCGCCATCGTCTGCGGGGCCCGGGCCAGGATCTCCCCGGGCTCGCCGGCGGGCAGCGGCGTGCCGTCGTCCGCGGCGACGCGGAGCTCGACGCCGGGCAGGACTCTGCCCGCCGAGCGCACCAGAGGCAGGCCGGGGTCGGTGAGCGCGCGGCGGTGGTCCTCCTGGTCGAGCACTGTGACGAACATGGGCGACTCCATCTGCGCGAACGACTGGACGACGCGCCCGCCGAACGCCGCGGTCGCCTCGCGCAACGTCAACGGGTCGATGGGGGAGCCCGCGTAGTACAGGCGGCGGAAGGCCGGCGGGGCCGTGAAACCGGCGGGCACGGCGTCCAGCAGCATCCTGATCATCGACGGGACGACGAACATCCCGGTGACGCCGTGCCCGCCGAGCAGCGCGGCGGTGCGGGCCGCGTCGAAGGAGCGGCACAGCAGGTTGTGGCCGCCGGTCGTCAGCGTCGGCAGGAAGAGGAAGCCCGCGCCGTGCGTCAGCGGCGCGACGTGCAGCGTCACCTCCCCGTCGGTGAACCCGAGCACCTCGATGGCCGTGTCGGCGACGCTGCGCCACGAGGCGTGCGTGAGCATGACCGCCTTCGGCGAGCCGGTCGTCCCCGACGTGTACATGAGGCTGGCGACCTCGCTCTCCTCGCCCGGCTCGGGCCCGGGAAGGGGGGCCGCGCCCGCCGCGAGATCGTTCGGCGAGGCGTCGGCGAGCAGGACCGTGAGGCCGTGGACCTCCCCGTCCCGGGGGAGCCGCGCGCCGAACTCGGACGTGGTGACGAGCACCCGCGACCCGGAGTCGGTCAGCATGTGCAGGTAGTCCTCCCGGGTGAGCCGGACGTTGAGCGGGACGACGATCAGTCCGGCCGCCAGCGCACCCAGGAAGACGTCGACGTACGCCTGGCTGTTGTGCAGGAGGATGGCCACGCGGTCGCCGCGCCGCAGGCCGAGCGCGCGCAGCGCGCCCCCGGTGGCCGCTGCCCTGGCCGCCACGGCCTCGTAGCTGAAGGTCTCGCCGGCGTGCGCCGCGTCGAGGTCGGTCACGCAGGCCCGGTCCGCGAAGAGCTCGGCTCCGGCCCAGAGGATCTGCGCCGCGGTGGTCGCGCTCGCATGCTTCATTGGCGCTCACTCCCGTCTCATATTGACACCCGCGAATGGACTATACAAACATTTGTTTGTGCACGAGATGGCGGAGCAGGCGTCCGACGGGTACGCGACGATCTTCCGGGAGGCGACGCGCCTGTTCGGCGAACGGGGCTACACCGGCACCTCCATGCGCGACATCGCCAAGGCCGTGGGGATGCTCCCGGGCAGCCTGTACGCGCACATCGTCAGCAAGGAGTCGTTGCTGTTCGCCATCATCGAGGGCGGCGTCGACCACTTCAACCAGGTGCTCGAAGAGGTGCGCGCGACCAGCGACGATCCCCGGGTCCTGCTGCGGGAGGCGATCAAGGCGCACGTCCGGGTCGTCGCGGAGAACCCCGAGCGGACGCTGATCGTGTTCCACCAGTGGCGCTTCCTGGGCGCCGAGAACCGGGCGCGCCTGCTGGACAAACGCGCCCGGTACGAGCGGTTCTTCACCGAGACGCTGCGGGACGGGGTTCGCGCCGGGGTCTTCGCCCCCGGCCTCGACCCGCGGATGGTCGTGTTCGGGCTGCTCGGGGCCCTCAACTGGACGCCGGAGTGGTTCTCGCCCCAGGGTCCCGCGACGGCGGACGAGATCGGCGAGAAGCTCGCGGACGCCCTGCTGAACGGGCCGCTGATCCGCGCCGACCCACAGGAGGATGGATGATCGACGACGGTGTCGTGGTGGACGCGGTGGTGCATCCGTACAACCTCGCGCCCGCCAACCAGGACCCGCTCGGCCGCGAGCAGCTGGAGTCGGTGTACGCCGCGCACCTGCTCGCCACCGGCGAGGAGCACCGGGACTTCCAGCTCAGCCGGGAGGAGTTCTTCTCGGACTTCCCGTACGAAGCCGTCGCGGAGGCGCTGTTCGTGGAGAGCCCGGTCGACCTGGCCGTCATCCACGCGCTGCCGAACCTCGGCTTCGCGAAGGGGCACGTGACCGACCCGGAGCGGGCCGCGGCGTTCCGCGACCGCCACCCGGACCGGTTCCGGCTGTACGCCACCGTCGACACCCCGGTGACCGACGCGGCGATCGCCCAGTTGGAGCGGCAGGTGCGCGAGTTCGGCGTGGACGGGCTGAAGCTCTACCCCGCGTTCTTCTACGGCGGCAGGGGAGAGGGCTGGCGGATCGACGGGCCCGACTTCGCCACCCCGTTGCTGGAGGCGGCGCGCGACCTCGGCGTCCGCCACGTGGCCGTGCACAAGGCGCTCTGGCTGCCGCCGGCGCCGCGCGGCGCGTTCGACGTGGACGACCTGGAGGCCGCGCCGGCGCGCTTTCCCGAGCTCACGTTCCAGATCGTGCATGCCGGTGCGGCGTTTCTGGACAGGACGGCGGAGCTGCTGGCCCGCCACCGCAACCTGTACGCCACGCTGGAGTCGGTGTTCGCCTACGCGGTGGTCCGCCCGGACGCGTTCGCCAAGATCCTCGCCACGCTCATCGGCGCGGCCGGCGCCGACCAGCTCCTGTACGCGAGCGGCGCCAACCTCAGCCACCCCGCGCCGCTGCTCGCCGCGTTCGACGGGTACGAGTTCCCCGAGCGCGTGCTGGCGGAGCACGGCATCGCGCAGCTGACCGCCGCCGACCGGAAGAAGATCCTCGGCGGCAACGCGTTGCGGCTGCTCGGGCTCGACGAGGACGAGGTACGCGGGCGGGCGGCGGCCGACGAGTTCGCCGCGCGGCGGGCGGCCGGACCCGGGCCGTGGAGCCGGCTCCGCGTCGCGAGCGGGCGGTGAGCGTCGTGGCGATGCCGTCGGAGGAGACGATCCGCGCCCGGTTGAGCGAGATCCCCGAGCCCTGCGGGGTTCTCATGCGCGTGCCGCTGGACATCTGCCGGATGGGGCTGGTGGACAAGGTCGAGTGCGCGGACGGCCGGGTCCGGGTCGAGCTCGTGCTGACGGATTCGTCGTGCGTGCACTTCACCGGCCTGCGCCGCTACATCGTCGACGTCCTGCGCGAGCTGCCCGGGGTCGAGGCCGTCGAGGTCGCGGCGTCCACGACTACCCTGTGGACTCCTGACCGGCTACAAACAAACAACTGATTGTTATAACGCGAGTGGCGTGGTGTCGGAAGCCACCGCTCTTGCCTGCGTAAGAGCAGGTCAACGCTCCATCGGAGCCTTCCGTGGACCCAAATCGCCCGCCCTCTATTGACACGACCATGGGCCTAGACAAACATTTGTTTCGAGCGTGTGACACCCGCCACACCCCCACGGAGGGCTTCTCGTGACCGCGACTCAACCACACTCGACCCGAGACCACTTCCACGACTTCGACCTCGACTCCCCGGAGTTCAACGACGACTTCGTCGAGGTCATCGACGATCTGGTGCAGCACTGCCCCGTCGCGAGGAGCAACGTCGGGCACGGCTACTACGTCGTCAACCGGCAGGAGGACGTCCGCACGGTCGGCCAGAACTGGGAGACCTTCAGCAGCGCCGAGGGCTTTCAGCCGAACCGTCCCGAGGGAATGCCGTTCATGTACCCCGAGGAGTCCGACCCGCCGTACCACAACCGGTGGCGCAGCGCCCTGAACGGCTACTTCAGCCCGCGTGCCGTGCGCTCCTACGAGGAGTCGATCCGCGAGCACACCAATCACCTGATCGACCAGTTCATCGAGCGTGGGGAGTGCGACTTCGTCGCGGACTTCGCCGCCACGCTGCCGGGCCGCGTCTTCTTCTCCAGCTACATGGGCGTGCCGCTCGACGACCTGCCGCCGCTGATCAAGGCGATCGACGAGGCGCTGTTCGGCCCGCTCGAAGGCCGCGCGCAGGGCTGGGGCACGGCGCTGGGCTACATCAACGCGTACCTGGAGCGCCGTCTGGGGGAGGAGCCGCGGGGCGACTTCGTCGACGCCGTGCTCAAGGGGGTGGAGCTCGACGGCGGTGAGCCGTGCCCGTGGCAGCACAAGGTCAGCGTCGTCACCGACCTCCTGGCCGGCGGCCTGGGTACGACCACCTACCTGCTCGCCGGCATGACCTACCACCTCGCCACGCACCCGGACGACCGGGCCCGCCTGGCCGCGGATCCGGCTCTGCACGAGCGGGCGATCGAGGAGTTCGTCCGGGTGTACGCGCCCGTCGTGGCCCTCGGGCGTACGGTCAGGGAGGAGGTCGAGGTCGGCGGGCACACCTTCAAGAAGGGCGACTGGGTGATGCTGAACTACGCCGCCGCCTGCCGGGACCCCCGGGCCTACGAGAACCCGAAGCAGGTGGACATCGACCGGGACCTCCCGGTGAACGCCGCGTTCGGGTTCGGCCCCCACCGCTGCATCGGCTCCCACCTGGCCCGGATCGAGGGCAAGGTCGTCATGCGGGAGCTCCTGCGGCGCGTCCCGGACTTCGCGCTGAAGCCGGGCGCCGAGATCACCTACACCACCGGTCTCACCCGCGCGATGAACAACCTCCCGCTGGTGTTCGGGCCCGGCCGCCGGGAGAGCGCGCTCTGATGAAGTACGCGGTTGACGGGTCGCTCTGCTCCGGGCACGGCCGCTGCTACCTGATCGCGCCGGAGGTCTACGAGTCCGACGACGACGGGTTCAACCTCCATCTCGACGAGCCCGTCGAGGTTCCCGCCGGCCGGGAGCCGGCCGCCGCCACCGGGGCCCGCGGCTGTCCTGAACGGGCCATCACCGTTCACGCCTGACCGCCGGGCACGCGGCGCACGCCGCCTGCAACGACAGAAAAGGGGCCGCCCCGAACGCGGCGGTCCGTGATCCAGCAAGGAGAGGCACAACATGGGCAAGCTCGATGGCAAGGTGGCCGTCATCACCGGCGCCGCGCAGGGCATGGGCGAGGCGCACGCGCGGCGGTTCGTCGCCGAGGGGGCGAAGGTCGTGCTGACCGACGTCAACGAGGAGCGCGGCCGGCTGATCGCCAAGGAGCTCGGGGACGACGCGCTGTTCATCCGGCACGACGTCACCTCGCCGGCCGAGTGGCAGGAAATGCTGCGGCAGGCCGAAAGCGCCTTCGGCACGGTGACGATCCTGGTGAACAACGCCGGGATCCTCGGCCCGATCTCCGGGACCGCCGAGCTCGACGAGGCCGAGTACCTCAAGGTGTGCGCGGTCAACCAGCACTCCCAGTTCTACGGCATGCGGACGGTCATCCCGTCGATGCGCAGGGCCGGCGGCGGCTCGATCGTCAACATCTCCTCCATCGCCGGCATCGTGTCCATCGTCGGCTCGCCGAACCTGGCCTACGTGGGCAGCAAGTTCGCCTCCCGGGGCATGACCAAGCACGTCGCCGTCGAATGCGGCCCCGACAACATCCGGGTCAACTCGGTGCATCCGGGTTACATCAAGACGCCGATGATGGTCGCGGCCACCGACGAGGACGGCGGCGGCATCACCGATCAGGTCCCGCTGCGGCGCATGGCCGACCCGGACGAGGTCTCCAGCCTGGTGCTGTTCCTCGCCTCCGACGACTCGTCGTACATCACCGGTCAGGAGCACGTCATCGACGGAGCGCTGACCGCACAGTAACGAGAAGACCTGGGGAAGGAGAACCTCGTGAGCGCCGCCGATTTAGCCCCGACCTCCGCAGGATCCGTCACACCGGATCAAATCGACCGTCGCAGCATGAGCCGCAACTCGCAGCTGCTCATCGCGTGGTGCGGCCCGGCCATGGTGGTCCTGTTCCTGATCGGGAGCGTCTGGCTGGCCAGATACTTCCCGCCCGCGATCCACCCGAGCGATTCCGCTCAGCAGGTCGCGCGGTATTACCAGGAGAACGCCACCGCCATTCGGGTCGGTCTCGTCTTCTCGTGCCTGGCGTACGCGCTGATGGGCGTCTGGGGGGTCTGCATGGCCGTCCAGACGCGCCGCAAGGAGGGGCTCTTCCCGGCGCTGACGTACGTCCAGCTGACCTGCATGGCGGCGGGCACCGCACAGATCGTCGTGAACTGCGGCCTGTGGGCGACCGCCGCCTTCCGGGCCGGCGAGGTGTCGCCGGAGATCACGCAGGCGTTCAACGACGCGGCGTACATCATCCTGCTCGGCACCTGGATGCCGTTCACGATCTGGGCCGTCGCGCTCGGGCTGAACATCCTGCTGGACAGGACCGACGCTCCGGTGTTCCCCCGGTGGACGGGCTACTTCAGCATCTGGGCCGGCGTGTGCTTCATCCCGGGCGGCACGGTCTGGTTCTTCAAGGAGGGACCGTTCGGCTGGACCGGGGTGGTGTGCCTGTGGGTGCCGTTCGTCGTCTTCGGGATCTGGGTGCTGTACTTCAGCTACCTGTCGATGCGGAACGTCCGCAGCGGCTTCGTCCACGAGCAAGAGCCGGCCGCCGATTCATGATCATGAAAGCCTGGCCGGCGGATCCGTTCGCCTCCAAGCCCCCGAGGGCGCCCCGGCGGCGCCTTCGGGAGCCCGGCCACGTACCGGGCGAGATCGGCATCTGGGTCTTCATCTTCGGAGACCTGCTCATCTTCGCGCTGTTCTTCGGGGTGTTCGTCCACGAGCGGTCGCGGAACGCCGCACTCTTCGAGCAGGCCCGTGAGCACATGAACCTGACATTCGGCGCGGCGAACACCTTCCTGCTCCTGACCGGCTCGTTGTTCGTCGCGCTGGGCCTGAACGCGTCGCGCCAGGGAGCTTCCGGCCGCGGCTCGCGACTGATCCTCATGACCTTGCTCTGCGGTGCCGGCTTCGTCGTCAACAAGTTCCTGGAGTACTCCGGCGAGCTCGGAGCCGGGCATACGCCGTCGACGAACAGCTTCTACATGTACTACTTCGTCTTCACCGGCATCCACCTGCTGCACCTGCTGCTCGGCATGGTCGCGTTGGCGATCATGTACTTGATCGCCCGCAAGCCCGCCCTGGGAACAAGGGATCTGCGCAACCTCGAGGCCGGAGCCTGCTACTGGCATCTCATCGACCTGCTGTGGATCGTGCTGTTCGCCCTGCTCTACCTGATGAGGTGACGAGATTGGCTTCGAGCGGCACGAACCGGGCGGTGGTCGCCTGGCTCGTCCTCATGGGCGCGACCGCGGTCTCCTGGTATCTCGGGGACGGTCACGGGGCCCGGCGGCTCGCCACCGTGGTCGTGCTCGCGGTCGCGTTCGCCAAGGTCTACCTCGTCGGACGGTACTTCATGGAGCTGGGACAGGCCCCTCGAACGCTACGCCTCCTGTTCGGCGGGTGGACGGTCGTGGTGTGCGCGGCCCTCGTGACGATGTTCGTCGTCGGCGGCGGCTGAAGCCGTCGCCGAGTCTCCGGAGGGCGTGAGCCGGGCGCGGCCGGCGATCAGCGCGAGCGTGGCGGCGGCCGCGTGCCGCACGGCCCTGTCCACGGCCTGCTCGCCGGTGCCGAACGCGCCCAGGTGCAGCAGCCCCGCGTGCCCGTGCGCGGTGGCGGCCACGGCCATCCCGAGCGACTCGGCGGCCACCGGGTCACCACCCGCCAGGGCCATCGACCCCGACTGGAACGCCTCCTTGACCGGCTGCGAGGCCCGCTCCATCTCGGGTGACCAGGAGCCGAACAGCACCTCGAACAGCGCCCGGTGCCGCGCGGCGAACCTCACGTATCCCCTGGCCACCGCCACCAGCCGATCCTCCGGCGCGCTGCCGCCGCGCTCCGCGGTCACTGCCGCCACCAGCAGCTCTCCCGCGCGTGCCCCCACCGCGAGCAGCAACTCGTCACGGTCGGCGAAATGCCGGTAGGGGGCGCTCACCGCGACGCCGAGCCGCCGGCTCGCCTCCGCCATCGAGAACGCCTGGACCCCCTGCTCGGCGATGAGCTCCAGCGCCGTGTCGATGAGCGCGGCCCGCAGGTCGCCGTGGTGGTAACTGCGTCGTCGCGTGGGTCGTTTGCTGGGTGGCACGAGATCAGGTTAGCGACAGCTCATCCAGCGTTCCGCGCTCCGCGTCCGTCAGCGCGAACCCCATGGCTCCCGCCGCCTCCGCCGCCTGCCGCGGCTTGGACGCGCCGGGGATGGCCACGACGGTGTCGCCATAGCGGGTGATCAGCCAGTTGAGCGCCACCTGGGAGATCGTGGCGCCGTGCCCGTCGCCGATCCGCCGCATGGCCTCGATCAGCGGCCGGGTGCGCGCGAGCCCCTGGGCGCTGAGCACGTTCCGGCTGAACAGGCGCCGCGCCGGCGGCGCGGACCTGGCCAGCGCGCGGTGGGCGAGCACCATCTGGCGGGCGGAGAAGTTGCTGACGCCGACCGCGCGGATCCGGCCCGACCGGACGAGCTGCGCCATGGCTTTGAGCTGGGCGGGGATGCTCGACAGGCTGCCCATGGGCATGTGAATCTGGTGCAGGCCGACTGGGTGACCGCGCAGGCGGGCCAGGCGCTCGCCGATGGTCCTGGTGATGCTGGCCGCGGTGCGCAGGTGCGGCGTCCATTTCGTCGCGACGGTGACCTGGCCGGGGGCGATGCCGCACTCGTCCAGCGCGGCGGCCAGGGCCTGCTCCGACTGCCCCCGGCCGTACATCTCGGCGGTGTCGAACCAGGTGACCCCGCCGTCGAGGGCGGCCCGCACGACCGAGGTGGCCGTCTCCTGGCCGATGGGATTGATGATCAGGCGCGTGTAGTTCGCCGTGCCCGCGAACTGCATGCAGCCCAAGCCGATGGGGCTGATCTCGATGTCGGTCCTGCCCAGCCTGCGCGCTTCCATCCCCGCTCCTCGATGTGATGGTCGTTCACATTGTGAAAAGCTATCACATTAGGGCGCGCTCGACGCGGGTTCAACCTTTCGGGCAGGGGGTGCCGCGGTCGTCCGCGCACGGCTGAGCCGGGCACCCGAGCGCGGTGAGTCTCGGGGTGCCCGGCGCTCGGCTGAGCCCTCAGCCGTCCTCGGGCTCGGCGGCGTCGCCCTTGCCCTCCTGCTCGTTCTGGTCGCCCGCCTGGCCCTTGCCCTCCTGGGCCTCGGCGCCGGCCTCCTGACCCTGGTCGTCGTTGCCGTCCTCAGCCTCGGCCTGCTCGCCGCCCTGGTCGTCGTTGCCGTCTTCGGCCTCGGCCTTCTGGCCCTGCTCGTCTTCCTTGGTGCCCTCGTTCGGCTCCGCGCTCTCCTGGGGGGCGGCGGTCTCGTTCGCGGGGGCCTGGACGGAGGCGGGGGCGGGGCTCTGGCCGGTGGCGGAGGCGAACGCGGCAGCTCCGCCGCCCGCCACGAGGACGGCCACGGCGGCCAGTCCGGGGATGATCACAGACTTACGCATTGAAAATATCTCCGATGCATTGACGTCGTACTGACCACGTCAGTCTGCGGAAACGTGGGACAGCGGCAGGTTCGGCCAGCCACAACGCGAGGTTAATCCTCATCCGAAACCCCGCCCCGCGTGGCGTAAAGGTTAGCGCCGCGCTAACCGAGTGATGAGCCGGCGTTATGAAATTTTTCCGTACCGTTCGTTCATGAGATCAGGCAGCAGAACGGCAGTCCCGGTGCCGGTCTCCGTCGCGTTCCTGGGCCTGGGGGTGGTCGTCGGCTTCGCCGCGCGCACGCCCGCGTGGACCGCGGCGGACACGAGCGTGAGCCAGGCGGTGCAATCGCTGCGCGGCCCGTGGCCGACCGCCGTGGCGCAGGTCCTGAACGTGGGGTTCGGCAACCTCGGGGGCACGATCCTGGCCGCCCTCCTCGTCGTGGGCGTCGCCGTGTCGGGACGGACCCGCGCCGCCGTCGGCGTGCTGCTGGTGATCGCCGCGGGGTGGGGCGTGAGCGCGCTGGTCAAGGTCATCGTCGCCCGCCCCCGGCCCCCGGAGGTCCACGCCCTGGTACGGGAGCTGGGTCCCAACAGCTTCCCCAGCGGTCACGTGTGCCTGACCCTGTCGATCATGATCGCCGTCGCGCTGCTGGCCAGGAAGACCAGGTGCTTCTGGTTCGTCGTGGCGGCGGGCGGCGTCCTGGTGGCGGGTCAGATGGCCGCGAGGGTCTATCTCGGGGCGCACTATCCCACCGACACGCTGGGCTCGCTCATCCTGGCCCCGGCCGCCATCCACCTCGTCCTCAACGCGCGAAGAGTCGGACTGTCCCTGCTGCACGCGGACAACCGCCGCAGGGCGCGCCGGGCCGGGCCGCGCGACACCCGGCAGGTGAAGATCCTGCTGCTGCACGCGCACGGCATGGGCGGTACGATCAGGACCGTCTTCAACCTCGCCGGCACGCTGGCGGCCCAGCACGACGTGGAGATCGTCAGCGTCACCAGGACCAGGGACAAGCCCTTCTTCGAGGTGCCGCCCGGCGTTCGCGTCACCTTCCTGCGCGACGGCCGCACGGACCGCCGGCCCCGCGGCGCCCTGTTCCGCAGCAGGCTCATCCCCCGGCAGGAGGCCGCCTACGACAAGTTCGACCTGCGTACCGACCTCGCCTTGCTGCGCTTCCTGCGCGGCCTGCGCACCGGCGTCCTGATCACCACCCGCCCCGGACTCAACCTGGCCGCCGCCCTGCTGGCCCCGCCCGGCGTGATCACGATCGGGCAGGAGCACACCGGCTTCGGCTCGCACCACCCCTCCGTCCGCGAAATGATCGCCCGCAGGTACGGCAGGCTCGACGCCCTCGTCACCCTGACCGAGGCCGACCTGAGCGCCTACCACGCCGCCCTGGGCCCCCGCGCGCCACGACACCTGCTGCGCATCCCCAACGCCACGCCGCCACTCACCGGCGGCCATGCTCCCCTGAACGCCAAGACCGTCATCGCGATCGGCCGCCTGACCAAGGTCAAAGGCTTCGACCTGCTGCTACGCGCCTGGCAACGCGCCGGCGCCACCCACCCCGGCTGGACGCTGCGCATCGTCGGCTCAGGACCCGAGCGCGCCCGCCTGCTCAAACTGGCCGGCGAACTCGACCTGGGCTGCTCGGTCGAGCTGCCCGGCCCCTCCCGCGACATCGGCGCCGAACTCGACGACGCCTCGATCTTCGTGCTCAGCTCCCGCCGCGAGGGGTTCCCGATGACCATCCTGGAGGCGCTGAGCAAGGGCGTGCCCGTGGTCGCCTTCGACTGCCCGCACGGCCCCGGCGAGATCATCACCCACGGCCACGACGGGCTCCTCGTCCCCCGGCGAGACGTCGACGCCCTGGCCGCGGCGATCGGGCTCCTCATCGACGACGAGGACGGGCGCCACACGATGGGCACGGCCGCGCTGCACACCGCCAAGCGGTACGACCCGGGGCTCGTCGGCCGCCGCTGGACCGAGCTGCTGGCCGAGCTTGAGGCAGCACCGCCAGGTACGCCCACGCCGCTCGCGATCCGCCCGGTGCGCCCCTCAAGGGCGGGTTAGCGGGGCGTTTACCTTGCGTCTGCCACTCTGGAGGGGTGACAGCGCAGGGCGTGCCGCTGCGGCGGCGGGTGCTGGTGGTGATCGTGAGCGTGACCGCCCTGGCCGTCGCGCTCTTCCTGGTGCCGCTGGCGGTCGCGGTGAGCCTGCTCTTCCACGACCAGACCGTGGCGGCCCTGCAACGCGACGCCGCCTGGGTCGCCGCCGCCGTGCCCGACGAGCCGCGGACGCCGTTGAAGCTGCCGACGGGCCTGCCGGGCGAGCTGGCCGTCGGCGGCTACAGCGTGGCCGGCGCCCGGCTGTTCGGCGACGGCCCCGCGCACTCCGGCCTGGCCGTCTCCAGCAAGGACGGGCGCGTCCACGACGCGGTCGAGGGCGGTTTCCTGGCCGTGTCCGCGCCGGTTCCCTCCGACGAGGGCACCGCCCTGGTCATCCGGGTGGCGACGCCGAACTCGGAGGTCGACGAGCGCGTCCACAAGGCGTGGCTGCTCCTGGGCGGGCTCGCGGTGACCGTGATCGCGCTGGCCGCGGGCGCGGCCGTGCGCCAGTCGGCCAGGCTCGCCGCGCCGCTCGAGCGGCTCACCACCGCGGCGCAGGCCCTCGGCGGGGGCGACTTCAGCGTCCGCGCCTCCCCTTCAGGGCTGCGCGAGGCCGACCAGGCCGGGCAGGCCCTGGAGACGACCGCCCGCCGCCTCGGGGCCGTGCTGTCCCGCGAGCGGGCCTTTAGCGCCGACGTCTCCCACCAGCTCCGCACCGGCCTGACCGGCCTGCTGCTCGGCCTGGAATCCGCCCTGTCCCGCCCCGGCGCGGACCTGACTCCGGCGGTCCGGGCGGCGCTGGCCAGGGGCGAGCGGCTGCAGGAGGTGATCGACGATCTCGTACGGCTCAGCCGCGACAGCCGCGTGCCGGCCGAGCACCTCGACGTCGGCGCACTGATGGAGGAGATCCGGCAGGAGTGGCACGGCCCGCTGGCCGAGCAGGGCCGCCGCCTGACCATCACCGTGGAGCCGGAGCTGCCGCCGGCGACGGCCCAGCCCGCGGCCGTCCGGCAGATCCTGCGCGTGCTCATCGACAACGCGGTACGTCACGGTCAGGGGGAGGTCGCGGTCACGGTCTCCGACGTGGGCCCCGGGCTGGCCATCGAGGTGGGCGATCACGGGACGGGCGTGGCCGAGGGCGTCGACCCGTTCGTCAGGTCCAGCGGCGACAGCCACGGCATCGGCCTCGCCCTGGCCCGCTCGCTGGCCGAGGCCGAAGGCGGCAGGCTGGTGCTCAGCCGGGCCGGACCACCGCTGTTCAGCCTGCTGCTGCCAGGCCACGAAGAGTAGACGGGATCACCCGCTCACCCCGTCCACGTCGGGCAGCCCCAGATCCAGCATGCGCCCGATGGTACGGGCTGCGCCGTCCCCGCTCCGCCGCCCCACACCGACCCCTTCACGGCCCCGGATCCGGCATGCCCTCGCCACGTGCAAGGTGCCCGGCCACTACGAGGCCGTCCAGCCGGCCCGCGGGACGAAGCGTCGGCCTGAGGATCACGACTCCGATAGGTTCGGACATATGGTCACTGCTCCTCCTCAACCCCCTCACGCCGCGCGGACGACGCCTTCCAGACTCGCCTGGCTGGACGCGTTGCGCGGCGTAGGAGCGCTCGCGGTCGTGGGGGAGCATCTGACGACCTGGGCCATGCCCTGGTTACGCCCCACCGCGTTCAACCTGGGCATATACGGCGTCCTGGTCTTCTTCCTGGTCAGCGGATACATCATCCCCACCTCGCTCGAACGGCACGGCGATGTGCGGGCCTTCTGGATCGGCCGCGTCTTCCGCCTCTATCCGCTCTATCTCGCGGCCATCGGCCTGACGCTGGCCCTGTCATGGTGGATCCCCGTTCGCCAGGAGGTGCCCAGGGACGCGTCCTCGGTGGCCGCGCACGCCACGATGCTGATGGACGCGGTGGGCGTGGCCGGCGTGCTGAACACCATGTGGACGCTCTCGTACGAGATGGTCTTCTACCTGCTGGTCGTCGCGCTGTTCGTGACCGGGGTGCGCGACCGTCGCGGGCTGCTCCCGGTCGTGCTCGCGCTGATCGCCCTGGTCGCGGGCGTCGGGCTGTCCGGCGCGCCGGTGTCGGGCGCGTGGCCGGTCTGGCTGTCGTTCGCCGCGTTCGTCGTCGGCTTGACCTGCGTGATCTCGGGACGTGCGCGGACGGTCGCGGCCTGCGCCCTGGGCGTGATGGCGCTGGCCCTGGTGCTGTCGAGCAGTCGCGTCCCGTGGTTCGGCGCGGCGATTCTCGCCGTCATGTTCGCCGGCACGGCGATTCGCAGGTGGGAGCGGGGCGAGGGGCCGCTCTGGCCGGTGCTCGCCGCCGCCGTGCTGGTGGCCTCGATTCCGCTCTGGGCGGTCAACGCCGGCTGGTGGTGGGTGCAGCCGGACGTGTGGAGCCTGACCATCGTCCTGGCGGGTGCCACCTTCGCGGCCGCCATGGCCTGGCGCGGCCGCCGGGTGCCCGCCCTCCTGGTCTGGCTGGGCACGATCAGCTACTCCCTCTACCTGGTACACCTGCCGATCCTGCTCGTCATCATGCAACTGGTGGGGGAGATGCGCTGGTCGCCCCTGCCCGCGCAGCTCGGCATCGGCGCGGTCTTCCTCGTGGTGCTGCTGCCGGGCAGCTGGCTCAGCCACCGGTATCTCGAACTGCCCCTGCAGCGCGTCGGACGCCGGCTGGCCGGGCGGCGCTCCGGTGCGGTCGGCGGACGGACAGATCTCGCTAAGTGTTAAATGCACCAAATGGGAACTAAAGGCAGCTTTGCCTGCGTTATCGATCTATAAGCGGTACCGGGAGCGAAGAACGGAGTGGCTGGACCTGTGGAGGAGTGCAGTACCGGGCCGGGCATCGGCCCGGCGCACCGTCCCCATCAGGCACGCCCCCGCGGTAGCGGCTCACCCGCAGTCGATCTGGCGCGGCTGTCGCGCGATCTCAGGCTGAGCACGCTCCGACCACCCGCGTACTCGCCGCCACCCCCACCGGCCAGTCGGCCCGATCATCTCAAGGAGTCCTCCTCTCATGGACGGCTATTGGTTTCAGCTCGCCCTTGTCGTGGTGTTGGTCATCCTCAACGCCATCTTCGCCGGGAGCGAGCTGGCGCTGATCTCGCTACGTGAAGGGCAACTGCGCCGGCTGGAGAAGCAGAGCTCGGGCGGACGGATGCTGGTCCGTCTGGCCCGCGATCCCAACCAGTTCCTCGCCACGATCCAGCTGGTCATCACCCTGTCCGGATTCCTGGCCTCCGCCACCGCCGCCGTCACCTTGTCGGAGCCGCTGGTGCCGCTGCTCGGTTTTCTCGGGGGCGCCGCCGGCCCCGTGGCCATCGTGCTCGTGACCATCGTGCTCACCTTCCTCACCCTGGTCTTCGGCGAGCTCGCGCCCAAGCGCGTGGCCATGCAGCGCGCCGAGACGTGGGCGCTGCTGGTGGCCCGGCCGCTGAGCTTCGTCGCCACCGCGTCCCGCCCCGTCGTGTGGGCGCTGGCCAAATCCACCGACCTGGCCGTACGGCTCATGGGCGGGGATCCTGACCTGCACCGGGAGGAGATCAGCCCCGAGGAGGTCCGCGACCTGGTCGCCAGCCACCGCGGTTTCACCCCGGAACAGCGGCTGATCATCTCCGGCGCCGTCGAGATCAGCGAACGCGTGCTCCGCGAGGTGCTCGTCTCCCGCCGTGACGTCTACACCCTGGACGCCGACAGCTCCGTCGAGCAGGCCCGCCGGTCGCTGGCCGCCTCCGGCCACTCCCGCGCCCCCGTGATCCGCAACAACACCCTGGACGACGTCATGGGCATCGCCAACCTGCGCGACCTGCTCACCGACGAGAGCGCCGTCACCGCCGCCGACGTGGCACGCCCGCCCCTGCTGCTCCCCGACAGCCTGCCCGTCGCCGACGCGCTGCGCCGCTTCAAGGCGGAACGCCAGCAGTTCGCCCTCGTCATCGACGAGCACGGCGTGGTCGACGGCATCGTCACCCTGGAGGATCTGCTCGAGGAGGTCGTCGGCGAGATCTATGACGAGACCGACCGCGACGTCATCGACATCCGGCCGGAAGCCGACGGCAGCATGGTGGTCCCCGGCAGCTTCCCCATCCACGATCTGCCCGACCTCGACGTCCACCTCGAAAGCCGTCCTGACGGCGACTACACCACCGTCGCCGGCCTCGTCCTGGCCCTGCTCGGCCACGTACCCACCGCGCCGGGGGAGCACGTCACGGCGGGTGACTGGCAACTTCGGATCGCCGCCGTCGACCGCCACGCGATCACCCAGGTCCGCATCCACCCCGTCTCGGTGAGCACCACGCCGGACCAGTGAACGAGGGCGCGGCGCCTGCCGTACGGGCCCGGGGTCGCTTCCGCGCCCGGGTGTCAGCTTTCTGCGAGCACGATCACGCTGTCGCGGGCCTCCAGCGCTAGATCCGTCCCCTTGGGCGGGTTGAGGGTCACGCCGTAGGTCGGCGCCTCGTGGCTGTGGCCGTGGAGCCGGTAGCCGATCGCGGTCTCCCCGCGCCGGCGAGCCGATTCCACGACGGTGGCGAAGTTCACCGTCACGCCCGGGGGCACGTAGGAGGAGGCGGGCTTGAGGTAGATCTCCGAGCCGTCCGGGTCGAAGAGCGTGGCGAAGACGCCGTGCAGGTGGCGGTTCTCGCTGAGCTGCGTCAGCAGCAGGCTGATCAGCCTGCTGCTGACGATGAAGTCGTCGGCCTTGGTGACCTGGGCGACCTCGCGGTTCTGGTCGTCGTTCATCTCGGTGACGATGGAGAACGGGTCGCCGAGGCGTTCTTCGATGTCGCGGAGATGCAGGAGGGTGACCAGGGTCCGGTCGTCGGCGTGGCCAGGCTCGACGTCGTCGTTGGACAGCACCACGATGTGCTGGTACGTGCCGAGGTCCAGCCGCTCCAGGGACGCCCGGCTGGTGGGCCGGCAGGGTTTGTGGCCGACGGACAGGTTGGCGCGGGCCGTCTTGATCGCTTCGTCCGGCCGCCCCGGTGCCGCGATGTCGACGACCGAGCCCGGCTCGACGAGCCGGTCGAGCAGGTCGATGACCTTGGTGCCGCGCGCGTTCCAGCCGATCAGGAGCGTGCGATCGGGTTCGGCCAGCCGGCCGGCCTTCGCGACGATGGCGTCTTCGACGATGCGCGGGCGCTCGTCGGCGGGACGGATCAGCAGGTCGTCCTCGGCCAGCACGATCAGCTGGTCACCCGCCTCGATCCGGGTGTGCATGTCCGGGTTGACCAGCGTGCGGCTGTCAGCTGTGCGCAGCCCGATGGGGACGCCGAGCTCGTACGCGTGCAGGGCCTGGCCGAAGGTGGCTCCGGTCAGGGCGGGCTCGGCGCGCATGTACAGCTCGTTGCCCGCGAAGTCGAGCAGGTCGGTGCAGACGGTCGACAGGCCGGCCTGCCGGTGCGACTGCACCACCAGCCGGACGGCGATGTCGTCGGCGTCGATGACGAGTGCGGACTCGCCGCCCGCCAGCTTGGCCGCGGCCAGGTTCTCGCTGTCCTGGACCGCCGCGACCACGTGGGGGCGCCGGGGTTTCCACGCCCTGTTGTTCAGGAGCAGCAGCGTCTTCATGACGTCGATGTCGGCGTCGGCGCCGGGGCGCGGCAGCACGATGATCGACTTGGCGGTGTCGGGGCTCACCAGCTCCAGATCCCCACGATGGAGCGGGTTCCCCGAACGGCAGATGACGCGGGTCTTGCCCGTTTCGGCGAGCCGGGCGCGGATCTGCTCCTCCATGTCGACCTTGTCCCGGTCGGCGAGTACGACCAGGCAGGGCCGCCGCTCGCTCTGGTTGGCCTTGACCAGCTCGTCGATCACCGTGAACACCTGGTCCGACCAGCCGAGCACGATCGTGTGACCGCGCTCGATCAGGCGGGAGCGTCCCTTGCGGAGCTTGGCGATCTGCTTTTCCAGGCCGGTGGTCAGGATGCCGATGAGCGAGCTCACGATGAAGATGCCGCCGATCGTGACCGTCAGCATCAGGCCGAGGAACAGCACGCTGCCCGTGTCGCCGCCCATCGTGCCCGGGTCCAGGGTGCGCAGCAGGCTCATCCAGGCCACGCCCGCCCAGCCGCCGTTCTGCTCGGTGTCGGTGTCGGTCAGCAGCACCACCAAAACGGTGACGAGGGCGATCAGCACGGCCGAGGTCAGCGCCAGCCAGCCGATCAACGCGGGCGTGCCGCGATCCATCGTCCTGTCGAACCAGTACCGCAGCCGATCCCTCAGCCTCATTCGCCCCTGCCATCGCCCGCCGTTGCCGTCCGCGCAAGCCTAGCGACGCGCTGTGACTTCCTCCGCGTTATCGCATAAGTGGTACGGCTTCGGCCGGGCGGCGGCGCTTGGCCCCGTGGACGGCCTTGATACATTGTTCGCGCAGGTCAGGAGGTAGTAGATGTTCACTGGCGAAATGAGCCCGTCGCACTGGTTGATCGTCGCGGTGGTGGCGCTCCTGCTGTTCGGGTCGAAGAAGATGCCTGACGCGGCTCGCTCGCTCGGGCGTTCCCTGCGGATCCTGAAGGCCGAGATGTCCAAGGTGGGCGACGACGAGGCGGGCGGCGGCGCCGTGTCCGCGCCGCCGCCGGAGGAACGGCCCGTCGGCTAGGGTCCCTTCTTCGCGGTCACGCATGACGAGTTCAGCGTGTCCAGCCGGCCGGATTGCTGGGTGCGCTGACGTGGCGTGCCCGTGGGGGTCGCCGTGCTCCCGGCCGTACTCGCCGGGGAAGGGGAGGCGGCCTCGGCACGGACCGTCTTGCCCGAGCCGCGGGAGCGCGCGATGGCGGTCCTGACCGCCTTACGGATGCGCGGGTAATCCGGGTAGGCCGGGTTGTAGGCGGGCGGAACGAAGTTCAGCTTGGACACCCGGGCGTCCTTGACCTGCTGGGCCAGCGGCACCAGGTCCTGCAGCAGGTCGCGCGGGATGTCGGTGCGGAAGGTCTCCTTGGCCGCCTTGGCCAGGGCGTTGAACTTCAGCAGCACGTTGCCCGGGTTGAGCTGGGTGAGCATGGCGTTCATCACGCACTGCTGGCGGCGCATCCGGGTGTTGTTGTCGGCGCCCGCGCAGGTGCTGCCGGGATGGTCGCGGGCCCGGCCGTACCAGAGGGCCTGGGTGCCGTCGAGGTTGCGGGTGCCGGCCTTGACCACGCCGCCGTCGGAGCGGCCCACGCCGTAGCAGATGTCCTGCTCGACGTGGATGGTGACGCCGCCGAGGGCGTCGATCAGGCGCGCCACGCCCCACATGTTGACGAGCATGTAGTAGTCGACCTTGAGGCCGAGGATCTGGCCGAGCGCGCCCTTGACCGCGTCCGGGGCGCGGGTGGGGGAGTGGCCGGTGACCTCGGGGTGCGTGTCGGCATAGGCCCAGATGCCGTTGATGAGGTCGGCGGAGCCGCGGCCCTGGCCCGGCGGCAGCCAGAAGTTCTTCGGCGGCGGGAACCGCTTGGCCAGTGCGGAACCCGGCGGGAACGGCACGTTCTCCATCTCCCGCGGCAACGCGAAGACCGTCGAGTCGCCCGTGCGGACATTGATGCTGACCACGTTGATGCTGTCGGTACGGATGCTCACCCCCTTGCGTGAGCTCGCGCCGTCGCCGCCCAGCAGTGCGATGTTGAGCCGATCGCGTCCCTGCCACGGGTCCTCGTGGTTGATCGACTGTGTCGGCGAGGACTTGAAGACCTCGCCGAGCGCGTCGTCAGAGGTGTGGGCGGTCGAGGCGACCAGTCCGAAGGGCAGCGCCACGGCCACCGCCAGCAGTCCCGCGACCGCGCCCGTACCGATCTGGCTCCAGCGGTCGAGCCTGCCGGGGCGCAGCACGATGTAGGAGCTGATCACGACCGCGGCCCACGCCAGCCCGGCCACCACGCACCCGCCGATGATCACGCCCAGCCAGGTGGGGTCGATGAGCAGACCGGCCAGTTCCTTGCCGTTGATCAGCGCGATCACCGCGCCGATCAGTACCACCCCGAAGATCCCCACCATGATCAGGCCGGTGCGCCTGCGCCCGGCGCGCAAATGCGCGGCACCCGGTACGAAGATTGACGCGAGCGTCCAGCCGATCACGGATGGAGCAGTCCACCTGCGCATCCGCCCTCCCCCTGGGCAACATCTGCCCCCATTGCGCAAGGAATGTAGCAAATCGGGTGGGTGAAGGTCCTGACAAAGATCGAAGTGACCCCTTTGTCGGGCGATCTCGCGAGCTCCGCCGTGCCAACCGGTCGATGTCGGCGTCAGGCGCGATCAAGGGGTGACGCGGGTGAGATCGGCTGGGCGCTCACCGCTGTCAACTCGGCGGGGCGTCGTAGACCAGGGTGTATCGCCAGAACAGGCGACGCCGGATCCGGGCACTGGGCAACTCCTGGGCGGCCGCGTCCCGGATGTCGGCCAGGGTTTCCCGCGGCGCGGCGGTGGGTGCCGTCATGTGCAAGGGCAGCTCGTCGGCGCGGCCCGGATGCTTGACCAGCCCCATGATCGGGTTGGCGCCCACCGCCAGCAGAGAGGTGAGCAGATCGGCGGGCCCGGCCTCCCGGTAGCAGCCGACGACCACGAGACGCCCGCCCGGAGCAAGACAGCCGCGCAGTTCACGCAGGGTGTTCACCAGCGGGAGATGGTGCAGGACGGCGACGAGGGCGATGGCGTCCCAGCGCCGCTGCGGGTCGCGCCCGGCGAAGTCGGTTCGGACGACGGTGACCGCCGGGTCGTCGGTGAAGCGCTCCTGCGCGGCGCGGGCGGTCGCGGCGTCGGGTTCGAACCCGGTGACGGTGGTGGCGCCGCGGCGGAGCAGGGCGGCGAGGTTGCCCGTGCCGCACCCGACGTCCAGGACGTGACGGGCTCCGGACCCGGCCACCTGGCGGGCGACCCAGCGGCCGTAGTGGTCGTTGTGGCTCCACGGGTGCTGCCGGTTGAAACGGTCGATATGAGACAGGAGCGCCATGCCGATCACCTTAACGATCAGCTCGCACGTCCGTCGCCCCGTGCCGGATCGCAAAGACGGCAGCCGCCGAACTACATGTATATCCGGTAGGAAATGTTGACTTTATGCGGATGTGCTCGTAGCTTCGTGGTCATGAGCCAGGCCGCGAACCTGACCCGGCGCCCGCACGTGGACCACGGCCACGTCGCCAGCGCGCAATGTCGCTGATCACGAAATCTCATCGTCAATCCCCCCTTCCTCCCAGCGAGGAGTGACTCCGTGATCAAAATTGGAGGCGGCTCATGACGTTGCCCGAAGTGCAGGTGCCGCCCCACCAGGAGGCGGGGCGGCCGCCGGAGGTGGTGACGGCCCGTCGTCCCCTGGGGTGGCCGGCCGCCGCCTGCGTGCTCGTCGTGCTGGCGATGGTCGTCAACGCCCTGTTGACCAACCCGGCCTGGGAATGGGACGTCGTCGGGCAGTACCTGTTCGCGCCGTCGGTGGTGCGCTCGGTGCTGCTCACGCTGGAGCTGACCGCGCTGGGCATCGTGCTCGGGTTCGCGCTGGGCACGGTGCTGGCGCTGATGCGGCTCTCCCGGAACCGGCTGCTGTCGTCGGTGGCCTGGGGATACGTGTGGCTGTTCCGGTCGGTGCCGCTCATCCTGCAACTGCTGTTCTGGTACAACCTGGCGCTGCTGTATCCGCGGCTGTCGGTGGGGGTGCCGTTCGGGCCCGCGTTCTTCGACTTCGGCACCATGGACCTGATCGGGCCGCTGACCGCGGCGGTGCTCGGGCTGGCGCTGCACCAGGCCGCGTACGCCGCCGAGATCGTCCGCGGCGGCCTGCTGTCGGTGGACCACGGGCAGCGTGAGGCGGCGGCCGCTCTGGGGCTGCCGCCGGCCCGGCGGCTGTTCCGGATCATCCTGCCGCAGGCCATGCGGACCATCGTGCCCAACGCGGGCAACGAGATCATCGGCCTGGTCAAAGGGACGTCGGTGGTCTACATCATGGCGCTGCCCGAGCTGTTCTACCAGGTGCAGGTGATCTACAACCGCAACGGCAGGGTCATGGCGCTGCTGCTGGTCGCGGCCATCTGGTACCTCGCCCTGACCACTGTTCTGTCGATCGCGCAGCACTACGTGGAGCGGTACTACGGCAGGGGGCGGGCATGAGCCGGCGAACCGGCGAACCCGGCCGCCTCCGAGGTCCCGGTGAAGGAGGGGGCGGGAGTCCCATGGTGGAGCTGCGCGGCGTGCACAAGAGCTTCGGCTCCCTGCACGTGCTGCGCGGCGTGGACCTGGACGTCCGCCGGGGGCACGTCCTGGTGATCGTGGGCCCGTCGGGGTCGGGGAAGTCGACCCTCCTTCGTACGATCAACCACCTGGAGAAGGTGGACCGCGGCTCGGTCCGGGTGGACGGGCACCTGCTCGGCTACCGCCAGAGCGGCGACCGCCTGTACGAGCTGCCCGAACGCGAGGTGTTGCGGCAGCGCACCCAGATCGGGTTCGTCTTCCAGGCGTTCAACCTGTTCCCGCACCTCACCGTCAAGCAGAACCTCATGGAGGCGCCGCTGTCGGCCCAGCGCCGGCCGCGCGCCGAGGTCGAGCCGCTGGCCGAAGCCCTGCTGGCCCGGGTGGGCCTGGCGGACAAGGCCGACGCCTACCCCCGCACGCTCTCCGGCGGCCAGCAGCAGCGCGTCGCCATCGCCAGGGCGCTCGCGCTGGAGCCCAAGCTGCTGCTGTTCGACGAGCCGACCTCCGCGCTGGACCCCGAGCTGGTGGGCGAGGTGCTGGACGTCATCAAAGACCTCGCCCGGGGCGGCACCACGATGATCGTGGTCACCCACGAGATCGGGTTCGCCCGCGAGGTCGCCGACACCGTGGCCTTCATGGACGCCGGGCGCATCGTCGAGCTCGGATCGCCCGCCCAGTTCCTGGACGCCCCCGCCCACGAACGCACCCGAGCCTTCCTCGGCAAGGTTCTCTGACTCCCTAAGGACACAAAGACATGCGCGCTTCGCTCGCGCGGGCCTTCGCCGTGCCCGCGCTGCTCCTGCTGACCGCCGCCTGCGGTGCCGAGCCCTCCGTCACCGCCCCGTCGGCCACCACGGCGCCCGTGGTGGCGGGCAAGAAGATCAACCTCAGCCCGGACCAGAACCGGGTGCGCACCGAGAAGGTGGACTCCATCGCGGCGCAGGTCCCGAAGGGCATCGCCGCCGACGGCAAGCTCGCCGTCGGCTTCAGCGGCCAGGGCGCGGCGCCGCTGACGTTCCGCGCCGACGACGACACCACGCTGATCGGCGTGGAGACCGACATCGCCCAGCTCGTGGCCGACGTGCTCGGCCTGGAGGTTTCCCCGCAGATCAGCTCGTGGGAGAACCTCTTCCTCGCCACCAAGTCCGGCAAGGACGAGGTGGTCTTCAACAACGTCACGGTCACCGAGGAGCGAAAGGACACCTACGACTTCGCGACGTACCGGATCGACCAGCTCGGCTGGCAGGTCCCCGACGACAGCCCGATCAGGAAGATCGAGAAGCCCGCCGACATCGCCGGGCTGCGCGTCTCGGTCGGCTCGGGCACGAACCAGGAGAAGATCCTGCTCGACTGGGACAAGCAGAACAAGGCCGCCGGGCTGAAGCCCGTCGAGATCCTCTACTACGAGAAGTACGGCGACGTGCTGCTGGGGCTCAAGTCCGGCCGCGTCCAGGCGTACTTCGGCCCGAACCCGACCATCGCCTACAACATCGCCGTCAGCGGCGGGTCCAGGATCGCCGGCACCTTCTCCGGCGCCGGACCGGACCTGAAGGGCCTCATCGCGGCCATGACCAAGAAGGACAACGGCCTGGTCAAGCCGCTCAACGAGGCGCTCAACACAGTGATCGGGAACGGCAGGTACAAGGAGGTCCTCGAACGATGGGGGCTGGCCAACGAGGCGATCCCCGAGTCGCAGATCAACCCGCCCGGACTGCCGCGGCGGGAGTCGTGAGACGAGCTCACCGCGCAGGTCGGACCCGGCCACCGCGCCACCGCCGGCCGCCGGGCCGCCCGCCTTCGTCAAGGATCTGCGACTTCGCACGTGAAAGGACATGCCGTATGCCTGTTTCCGCCCTCCTGAGACCCGCACTCGCCGTGCTTCTGGCCGCCGCCCTGACCGGCTGCGGCGGAGGCGGCGAGCAGCCGAGATCCGCGGCGGCGCTCGCCGCCGACGCGCCGCTGCCGACCTCCGTCCCCAAGGGCACCAAGCTGATCGTCGGAGACCCGCCCACCAAGGTCGCGCTGCAGCTGTCCGGTGAGATCGACAAGTTCTCGTTCGACATCGAGTGGGCCAACATCAGCGGCGGCCCGCAGACCAGCGAGGCGTTCCGGGCCGACGCGCTGGACGTCGGCGCGGTCGCGGAGATCCCGGCCATCCACGCCACCTGGACCGGACTGCCCGTGAAGATCGTCGCCTCGAAGTTCCGCAAGGATCCGCTGCGGCACCCGACGTACGAGCTCGGCGTCGCACCGGGCGTGAGCGTGAAGACCCTCGCCGACCTGCGCGGCAAGAAGATCGCCTACAGTCCGGGTCAGGCGCAGGGCGCGCTCGTGCTCAAGGTGCTCAAGCAGGCCGGGCTGACGAAGGGCGACGTCACCCTGGTCGAGCTGCCGAGCACCGGCGACGTCTACCCCAACGCACTGGCCTCCAAGCAGGTGGACGTGGCCCCGATCGGCGGCGTCAACATCAGGCGCTACACCGCCAAGTTCGGCAAGGACGGCGCCACGACCATCCGCCACGGGCTGCGCGACGACCCGGGCCACCTGTACGTGCGGACGGTCACCCTCCAGGACCCCGCCAAGGCCGCCGCGATCCGCGAGTACGTCGCCGCCTGGGCCCGCGCGACGCGCTGGGTCTATGAACACCCCGAGGAGTGGATCGCCGGCTACTACGTCAAGGACCAGGGCCTCAGCGCCGCCGACGGCCGCTACCTGGCCGAGCTGGCGGGCGAGCCGGACCTCCCCGCCGACTGGTCCGAGGCCATCGCCCGGCACCAGGAGACCATCGACATCCTGGCCGCGGAGACCGGCAACCCGGTGCTGAAGGCCCAGGACCTGTACGACCTGCGCTTCCAGGCGGTCGGCGCGGACGCGCTCAAGGACGGTGCCTGATGACGCTCGTCGCCTCCCGCCCGGCCGTGGGCGCCCCCGCGCGCAGGCGCCGCCGCCTGCGGCCCGGCTCGCGGATCAGGTTCGGCTTCCTGGCGGGCCCGCTCCTGCTGCTCGTGCTCTGGGCGGCCGCCTCGGCGACCGGCCTGCTCGACCCCCGGTTCCTGTCCGCGCCCTGGACCGTGGTCACCACCGCAGCCGACCTGACCGAGTCCGGCCGCCTGCAGTCCAACCTGCTGGCCTCCGTCCGGCGCGTGGCGCTGGGGCTGGCCTTCGGCGTGCCGCTCGGCACCCTGCTCGCGCTGGTCGCCGGGCTGAGCCGCTGGGGCGAGGCGCTGATCGACGGGCCGATCCAGATCAAACGGGCGATCCCGGCGCTCGCGCTGATGCCGCTGCTGATCCTGTGGCTGGGCATCGGCGAGGGGATGAAGGTGACCGTCATCGCCCTCGGCGTGCTCGTGCCGATCTACATTCACACGCACAACGGGCTCCGCGGCATCGACGCCCGCTACGTCGAGCTCGCCGAGACCGTCGGCCTCGGCCGCGGCGCGTTCATCAGGAAGGTGGTCCTGCCGGGGGCGCTGCCGGGGTTTCTGCTCGGCATGCGCTTCGCGGTCACCACGGCCTGGCTGTACCTGGTCGTGGCCGAGCTCATCAACTCCACCACCGGCATCGGCTACATGATGGACCTGGCCCGCACGTACGGGCAGACCGACGTGATCCTCGTCGGCATCGTCCTGTACGGCCTGCTCGGCCTCTTCTCCGACGCCGGCGTGCGACTCGTGGAGAGGAGGGCGCTGTCGTGGCGACGGACGCTGGCGGGCTGATCCGCGTGAAGGGCCTGACCCGCGTGTACGGTGATCGCGCGGTCCTGGACGGCCTGGACCTGGAGCTCGCACCGGGGGAGTTCGTGGCCCTGCTCGGGCAGAGCGGGTCCGGCAAGAGCACGTTGCTGCGGGCCCTGGCGGGGGTGGACGGAGACGCCGCAGGGGAGGGTCTCGTCGAGGTGCCCGCGCAGGTGTCGATGGTGTTCCAGGACGCCAGGCTGCTGCCCTGGCAGCGGGTACTCGACAACGTGATCCTCGGTCTCGACGGCGCCGTCGAGCGAGGCAGGGAGAGCCTGGCGGAGGTGGGCCTGGCCGGGCGGGAACGCGCCTGGCCCAACGAGCTGTCCGGCGGCGAGCAGCAGCGCGTGGCGCTGGCGCGATCCCTCGTCCGCGAGCCCCGGCTGCTGCTCGCCGACGAGCCGTTCGGCGCGCTCGACGCCCTGACCAGGCTCAAGATGCACGGCCTGCTGCGCCGCCTGTACGAGGAACACCGGCCCGCCGTGCTGCTGGTCACCCACGACGTGGACGAGGCCATCGCGCTGGCCGACCGCGTCCTCGTGCTCGACCACGGCAGGATCGCGGCCGAGCAGCGGCTGGACGACGGCCGGGGCACCGCCGAGATCCGATCCGAGCTGCTGCGGGCGCTCGGCGTCACGGAGGGATATTCCGGTAAAGTCAGTAGGAAAAGTTGATAATGGTGCCGCCGGACCGTACATTACCGGCATGAACGAGGACCGCAACGAGGCCGTCCGCACGGACCTCCCGGGGGATACGCACTGGTACGACCTCCCGGACGACGAGGCCGAGCCCGAGCCCGAGCAGGAGACGCGGCCCTCCCCGCCGCGGCGGTCGTTGTGGCGGCGATGGTCATCATGAGCGGTGGCACGGATGCCGCCCGGAACGTTCAAAGGAAGGTCATCGTTCGTGCCCGGTTCCGTGCCGTCGCCTAGGCTCGCGATCATGTCGACCTACGAGAACGCCGCCCTCCTCCCCGACCCCGACCGCGCCGTGGTCGCGGTCGAGCCGCCGGCCGCCGGGGAAGGACACTGGGCCGGCGCGCCCAGCGCGGTGGCCGCGGACGGGGCGATCTATCTCGCCTACCGGCTGCGCCGGCCGGTCGGGCAGGGCCGCGGGTACGCCGTCGTGGTCGCCCGCTCGGCGGACGGCGAGCGCTTCGAGACGCTGACCACCGTCACCCGCGAGCAGATGAACGCCGAGTCGCTGGAGCGGCCCACGCTGCTCCGCCTGCCGGACGGCCGCTGGCGGCTGTACCTGAGCTGCGCCACCGCCGGCACCAAGCACTGGCGGGTGGAGGTGCTCGAGGCGGCCGACCCGGCGGCGTTCGACGCGCGCTCGCGCGTCACCGTCCTGCCGGGCGATCCGAAGACGGGAGTGAAGGACACGGTCATCGTCCGGCGCGACGGCGTGTGGCACCTGTGGGCCTCCTGCCATCCGCTGGCCGACCCCGACGAGGCCGACCAGATGGTCACCGACTACGCCACCAGCGCCGACGGCCTGGAGTGGACCTGGCACGGCACCGCGCTGAGCGGCCGGCCCGGGCTGTGGGACGCTCGCGGCGTCCGGGTCAGCGCGGTGCGTTTCGACGGCGACCGATTGGTGGCGTTCTACGACGGGCGGGCGAGCGCGGCGGAGAACTACGAGGAGCGCACCGGCCTCGCCACCGGCACGGACCCGGCCGCGCTGACCCCGCTGGGCGAGGCGCCCGCGGCGCAGTCGCCGCATCGCGGCCGGGGCCTGCGCTACCTGGAGTTCGTGGACCTGCCCGGCGGCGGGGTCCGGCTGTACTACGAGTACACCCGCCCGGACGGCGCCCACGAACTGCGTACCGAACTGCGGTGATCAGGACCGGCGGCCGTTGCGCGACTGCCGCTGCCCCGGCGGCCGGGCGCCGACCAGGCCGCCGGAGCGCTCGCGGGGGCGCAGCCAGTCGCTGAAGTCCTCGCCGGTGACGCGCTGGAGCAGATGGATGTCTTCGGCGAAGTAGGGGATGAGCCGCTGCCGCTGCTCCCAGGACAGGGGGCGGCGGGCCGGGCCGCGGCGCTGGAGCAGGGCCTCGACCGGCCCGGTCAGGACGGCGGGCAGGCGCCTGCGCAGCGACGCCAGCGTGAGATGCCGGACCCCGGCGGCCGGGTGCGCCGTCACGTTCTCCCGGGGGACCTCGGTGAGCATCCCTTGGCGCACGCCCAGGAACGCGCAGATCCGATCCAGTGTGGCGGCGGGCCGGTCGACGATGTCCCGGTAACGGAAGATCAGCACCTGGTCGCGGGGGAACAGGCCGAACAGGTGCTCCAGCTGCTCGCCGTACCGGCCCAGCCCGACGTAGTGCCAGAAGTGCCCCCACCCGTCGGCGACGCGCCGCTGCTCGGCCTCGCACGCGCGCACCAGGTCGCCGATCGGCTCCAGCCCGGCCGACCACAAGTGCGTCCAGTTGGAATGGGCCCGCTCGACCGGGTCGCGTAACGTCACGATGAGCCTGACGCCGGGGATCGCGGCGTGGATGCGCCGTTGAGCGGCCAGGTCGTAGAGATAGAACGGCGTGGACTCCCCGGTCAGGGCGCCCGGGGGCGCCCCGGCGAACAGCGCCTCGTAGTCCGCGCGCCGCCAGATGTGCTCCTGATAGGTCGCGGCGTCGCCGGGGCCGCCTCCGCCTGGTGGCGGGCCGTCGGTCAGGAAGAACTTCGGCTCTTTGATCCTGGACAGATGGAGCTCCGGATGCCGCTGCAGCGCGCTGTGCAGGGCCGTCGTCCCCGCTTTGGGCACACCGGCGATCAGGAAATCAGGCAGGGACACCGTGTTCCTCCCGGGGGTTGTGAAGGTGTCCCTATTTTCCTACCAGAAGTATGGGATATTCAAGCGCGCAGCAGCGGCAGGAGCTGGTCGCCCTGGCGCTTGATCTCCGGCAGGTAGGGGGTGTCGGACAGGACGAAGTGGGTGACGCCGAGGGCCTGGTAGTTGCGCAGCGACTTGGCCACGTCCTCGGCCGAGCCGACCAGCCAGGTGGTGCCCGCGCCGCCGCCCCCGAACTTGCCGGGCGCGGTGTAGAGGTTGTCGTCGAGCACCTCTCCCCGCGCGGCCAGGTCGAGCAGCCGCTGCTGGCCGACGGCGGCGTGCCGGTTCGGGTCGCGCCTGATGGCGCCTTTCGCCATCTCCTCGACCTTTGCCTCGGCGTCGGCCCAGGCCTGTTCGGTGGTGTCCCGCACCAGAGTGGTGATCCGCAGCCCGAACTCCAGCGGCGGGTGCTCGCGTCCGAGCTTCTCGCCGAGGTGCTTGAGCCGCTCGATCCGCGCGGCGACGCCGTCGAGCGGCTCGCCCCAGAAGAGCTGGACGTCGGCCTCGGTGGCGGCCACCTGCTCGGCGGCCTCGGAGGCGCCGCCGAAGTAGAGCCGGGGGTGCCGGCGTCCGCCCCGGACGACCGTGCGCGGCACCACGGTGGAGTCGGTGACGCTGAAGTGCTCGCCGTGGTAGGTGACGTTCTCCTCGGTCCACAGTCTGCGCACGATCTGGATGAACTCCCTGGTGCGGGCGTAGCGGTGCGCCTGGTCGCCTTCGCTGTCGCCGTACGCCGCCAGGTTGTCCTTGCCCGACACGATGTTGATCAGCACCCGGCCGCCGGTGAGGTGGTCCAGGGTGGCGGCGGCGGAGGCGAAGTTGGCCGGATGCCAGTAGCCGGGCCGGGCCGCGATCAGCGGCTGGAACGTCGTCGTCCGCGCGGCCAGCGCGGCGGCGACCGTGAAGGTGTCGGGCCGTCCCCATCCGGTGCCGACCAGCGCCCCGCTCCAGCCGTGGTCCTCAAGGGTCTTGGCGTGGGCGCTGAGGGTTTCCAGGCTGTTGTGGTCCTCGACGACGTCGTCGCCACGGTGCCCGGGCTGCACCTGGTTCGGGATGTACCAGAGGAACTGAAGGCTCATCGGTGGATCTTCCTGTTCTGCTCGGCGGGCGGTGTGACTCGGATCACGTAAAAACCTAGTCTTCATGTAGGTAAAGTGTAGATTGTGTTCAGGTTGCTTCGATACTCCAGGCGCGAAATTGACTTCGCTTTCTTCGCCGGCGCGCTGTGTCAGCGCTGATCGGCTGTCGCACCCGTCCGCATGTGAGTGCCCGTCAAGCAACGAGGAAAGTTCATGTCAGACCTTCGCAGTTCGATCGAGCGTGCCGCGCCCAGGCGCAAGAGGTGGCCCTGGGTCGCCGGCGCCGTCGCCGTCCTCCTCATCACCGGGACCGGTTTCGCCCTCACCCGTGGCGACGACTCCCGTGCCGAAGCCGCCGGCGGTAGCGGGACACCCGTACGCGGCGGCACCCTGCAGTTCGCGCTGATCGACTACCAGCGCAGCCCGGACCCGCAATGGGGCACCAACTACGCCGAATCCCTCATCGGCAACAACATCACCGACAAGCTGACCTGGCAGGACCCGAAGACCGGTCAGATCACGCCGTGGCTGGCGCAGTCGTGGGAGTACAACAAGGACCTGACCGAGTTCACCTTCCACCTGCGCAAGGACGTCACGTTCAGCGACGGCAGCCCGTTCGACGCCGAGGCGGTCAAGGCCAACTTCGACCAGTACGTGCACGGCGACGAGAAGCTGGGCATCATCCCCAACGGCGCCGCCCTCCTGTCCGGCTACATCGACACGCGGACCCCCGACCCGTACACCGCCGTCGTCCGCTTCAAGCAGCCGCTCGCGAGCTTCCTGCAGGCGTCGTCGTTCACCGCCAACGCGCAGCCCGGCTTCCTGTCGCTCTCGACGCTGAAGCTCAGCGCGCAGGAGCGGACGGACCCCAAGAAGGTGATCGGCACCGGCCCGTTCGTGTACGAGTCGTGGGAGCCGCAGGTCAAGACCGTCCTGGTCAAGCGCAAGGGCTACAGCTGGGCGCCGCCGGCGCTCAGGCACCAGGGCGAGGCGTACCTGGACAAGGTCGTGTTCAACACGATCCCGGAGGCCAGCGTCCGCACCGGCTCGCTGACGTCCGGCGCGATCGACGCCACGCTGGACGTGGGCACGACGGACGAGAAGTCGCTGGCCGGCCAGGGCTTCACGATCATCCACCGGGGCGTCTCCGGCACCGCCATCCTGTTCAACTTCAACTCCCAGCTGTTCCCGACCGACGACCTCGCGGTGCGCAGGGCGATCCAGCTCGGCTGGGATCGTGCGGCGATCAGGAAGACGGTGCTCACCGACTCCTACTCCGTCGCGACCTCCGTCCTGGCACCGTCGGTTCCCGGATACGCGGACTACAGCGGCTCGGTCCTGAAGTACGACCCCGAGAAGGCCGCGCAACTCCTCGAAGCGGCCGGCTGGAAGCGGGGCCCCGACGGGATCCGGGTCAAGGACGGCAAGAAGCTCGTGGTCAAGCTGCTCGGCATCAGCAACCTGGTGGTGAACAAGCCGGCCTACGAGTCGATCCAGCAGGACCTGACGAAGATCGGCATCGACCTGCAGCTCACGGTCGTCCCGATCCCCGACTACACGGCCGCCCTGGCCAAGGCGAAGACCGACTGGAACGTCACCGCGTCCAACCGCTCGCGCAACGACCCGGCGGTCCTCAACCTCCAGTACAACCCGCAGCTCGGCAACGTCACCTACCTCGCGAAGGAGTCCACCGGGATCGACGTGGACGAGGTCGCCCAGACCGTGGGCAAGCTGGATCTCACGCTCGACCCCGCCGCGCGCACGCGGTACGCCAAGGCGGCGCAGGACCTCCTGCTCGACAAGTACGCGCTGGTGAACCCGGTCTACGACCCGTCACAGGTGATCGCCCACGCGCCCTACGTGCACGGGATCATCTTCGACGCCCAGTCCCGCAACCACTTCGTGGACGCGTGGAAGAGCAACGGGAAGTGACGTCGTGCCGCGCTACCTCGCGCTGAAGGCCGGCCGGGCCCTGTTCGTGGTCTGGGCCGCGTTCACCCTGACCTTCGTCCTGCTGTTCGTGCTGCCGGCCGACCCGGTGGACCTGCTCTTCGACCCCGCCGAGATCAACAGCATCCCGCCGGAGGTCCGCGAGCAGGTGGCGGCGGGCTACGGCTTCGACAAGCCGGTGATCCTGCAGTACTTCGACCGGCTGGGACACGCGCTGACCGGAGACTTCGGCAACTCGGTGCAGTCGGGGCGGTCGGTCGCCGCCACGATCCTCGACGCGCTGCCGAGCACTCTCGTCCTCGCGTCCGGCGCCCTCGTGCTGGCGCTGGCCATCGCCTTCGTGATCGCGCTCGTCACGACCTCGACCCGCCGTGAATGGGTGCGCCACCTGGTCGAGGCGCTGCCTTCGGGCGCGGTCTCGGTCCCGGTCTTCCTGTCCGGCATCCTGGTGCTGCAGGTCTTCTCGTTCCGGCTGGGCTGGTTCCCGGCCTTCGGCGACAGCGGTCCGAAGAGCGTCGTCCTGCCGCTCGTCACGCTGGCCATCCCGGTGTCGGGCCCGATCGCGCAGCTCCTCGTCCGCAGCTTCGCGACCGAGTTCCGCTCCGGCTACGTCACGACCAGCCGCGCGAAGGGCGCCACGCGCGGCGGCATCATCGTCCGCGACGTCTTCCGCAACGCCGGCCTGCCGGCGCTCACCATCGCCGGCGTCACGTTCGGCAACCTGATCGCGGGGTCGGTCATCACCGAGACCGTCTTCGCCCGCAAGGGCATCGGCCGGCTGACGCAGTCCGCGATCAACACGCTGGACGTCCCGCTGGTGCAGGGGATCGTCGTGCTCACCGCGGCCGGCTTCGCGTTGATCAACCTGATCGTCGACCTGATCTACCCGCTGCTGGACCCGCGGCTGCGGGCCACCCTCGCCACCGCGTGAACGGAGGATCGTGATGACCGTCGAACTCGGCGCGGGCGGGTGGCCCGGCCTCGGCCGCCCGCTCGTCCAGCGCCTCGGTGAGCTCGCTCGGCAGCCGATCCTCGTGCTCTCGTGGATCGTGGTGCTGGTCGTGATCGGCTGGGCCGTCGCCCCCGGCCTTTTCACCTCGTACGGCCCCTACGACGGCGACACCGCCGCGAGCTTCGCGCCGCCGAGCGCGGAGCACTGGTTCGGCACCGACCGGCTGGGCCGGGACCTGTTCGCCCGCAGCGTGTACGGCGCGCACACGACCTTGACCGCGACCCTGCTGGCCGTCCTCATCGCCTTCGGCGTCGGCACGGCCGCCGGGCTCGTCGCCGGCTTCGCCGGAGGGGCCGTGGACACCGCCATCATGCGGGTGGTCGACGTGTTCCTGGCGATCCCCAGCCTGCTGCTCGCGATGGTGGTGGTCTCGGTCCTGGGGTACTCCACGCAGAACATCGCCCTGGCGGTCGGCATCTCCTCCATCGCGTCGTTCGCGCGGGTGATGAGGGCCCAGGTGCTCGCGGTCGTGACCCAGGACTACGTCAAGGCGGCGTACGGCCTCGGCGTCGGCCGGCTGGGCGTGATGGTCCGCCACGTCGTGCCCAACTCGCTCAGCTCGGTGATCGCGCTGGCGGCGCTCGAGGTCGGAACGGCCGTGCTCGCCGTCGCCTCGCTCGGCTTCCTCGGCTACGGAGCACCGCCGCCGCAGCCGGAGTGGGGCCTGCTGGTGGCCGAGGGCCGTGACTACGTCGCGGTCCACCCCTGGGCCTCGATCATGCCCGGCGTGGCGCTCGCGATCGTCGTCATCGCCACTCACCGCATCAGCACCTCGTACCGGAAGGAGCACCGCCGATGACCGGCCCGTCCAAGGACCCGCTGCTGCGGATCACCGGCCTCGCGATCGACTATCGGACGGGGCGCCGCCAGTGGACGCCCGCCGTCCGCGGCACGAGCCTCCAGGTGGAGCCCGGCGAGTTCGTCTCGCTCGTCGGGGAGTCCGGCTCGGGCAAGACCACCCTGATCCAGGGCGCGCTCGGCCTGCTCCCGGGCTCCGCCCGGATCCGGGCCGGCTCGATCGCCTACTCCGGCGTCGACGTCACCGGCTGGAACGACCAGCGGATGGCGCTGGTACGGGGCAACTACATGGGCTTCATCCCCCAGGACCCCAACACCTCGCTCAACCCGGTCAGGAAGATCGGACGGCAGGTGATCGAGGCGGTCCGGTTCAACGAGGCCGAGCGGGGCGATGCGGCGCGGCACCGGGAATCGGCGCTGGAGAGCCTGCGCACAGCAGGTCTCAAGGACGCCGAACGGGTGTTCCACCAGTACCCCCACGAGCTCAGCGGCGGCATGAAGCAGCGGGCCCTCATCGCGATCGCGCTGGCGGGCAAGCCGAAGATCATCGTGGCCGACGAGCCCACGAGCGCGCTCGACGTCACCGTCCAGAAGGTCATCCTCGACCACCTGGTGCGGCTGCGCGAGGAGCTCGGCATCGGCATCCTCCTGGTCACCCATGACCTCGGCGTCGCGCTCGACCGCTCCGACCGGATCCTGGTCATGCGGGACGGCGTGATCGTGGAGGAGGGCCCCGTACGCCAGGTCCTGGAGCACGCGACCGACGACTACACCCGCCGGCTGCTCGACGCGGCCCCCGCACGGCACTCCGGCCGGCTGGAACCGACGCGGGGCACACGGCCGGGCACGCGGCCGGATAAACGGCCGGGCACGCAGCCGGACACGCAGCCGGGCCCCGCCGCGGCGCCGGTCGCGCTGGAGGCACGCGCGCTCACCAAGACCTACCACCTGCGGGGCCGGGGCCGGCGGCGTGAGCTGCGCGCGCTGGACGGCGCCGACCTGGTCGTCCGCAAGGGCACCACGCACGCGATCGTGGGCGAGTCCGGCGCGGGCAAATCGACGCTGGCGAGCATCCTGGCCCGCTTCACCCCCGCCGACAGCGGCACGGTGCACCTCGGCGACCTCGAACTGACCGGCCTGCGCCGCAGGCGACTGCGGGAGCTCCGCCGGGACCTGCAGTTCGTGTTCCAGAACCCGTTCACCTCGCTCGACCCGCGCTTCACGGTCGGCAGGATCATCGCCGAGCCGCTGCGCGCCTTCGGCCTGGCCGCCGGCCGGGCGCGAGTGGTGGAGCTGCTGGAGGCGGTGGCGCTGGACGAGAGCTACCTGGACCGGCTCCCGAGCCGGCTCTCCGGCGGCCAGCGGCAGCGGGTCGCCATCGCGCGGGCGCTCGCGCTCAACCCCGGGATCCTGGTGCTCGACGAGGCGGTGAGCGCCCTCGACGTGTCGGTCCAGGCCCAGATCCTGCAACTGCTGGTCGATCTGCAGGCCGGGCTCGGGCTCAGCTACGTGTTCGTGACCCACGACCTCGGCGTCGTACGCCTGATCGCCGACGACGTCACGGTGATGAAGGACGGCGCCGTGGTCGAGACCGGCCCGGTCGAGCAGGTGTTCCGCGCGCCGAGGCACGAGTACACCCGGCAACTGCTGGAGGCGATCCCGGGAGCCCGGCTCGCCGCCGCCGGCGCACGCTAAGGAGAGTTCGTGACACGCCGACTGCACCTCAACGTCAACATCCTCAACGCCGGCGTCTTCGGCGGCTCGTGGCGGTTCCCGGACACCGACCCCACCGCGAGCTACACGATCGAGCACTACACCTCGATCGCGAAGAAGGCCGAGGAGGCCAAGCTCGACGCGGTCTTCCTGGCGGACGGCCCGTCGCTCGACCCGAACATCAGGCACCGCACCGCCAACAACCTGGAGCCCACGACGGTGCTGGCGCGGATCGCCGCCCAGACCGAGCGGATCGGCCTGATCGGGACGCTGTCGTCGTCCTACAACGACCCGGTCGAGCTGGCGCGCCGGCTCGGCGACCTCGACCACATCAGCGGTGGCCGCGTCGGCTGGAACGTGGTGACCACCGCCGGTCCGGCGGCGGCGCGCAACTTCGGGCGCATCGCCGAACCCGAGCACGCGCTGCGCTACCGTCGCGCCGCCGAGTTCACCGAGCAGGTGGTCGCCGCCTGGGCCGCCCGGACCGAGCTCGTCTCCCCTCAGGGCCGGCCGGTCGTGGTCCAGGCCGGCGGCTCCAGCGACGGCCGCCGGCTCGCCTCGCGGGTCGGTGAGGTGATCTTCTCCGCCGACCAGGATCTCGACCACGCCCGCGCGTTCCGGGCCGAGATCCGGGGCGGCGCGGCCGAGTTCGGGCGCCGCGCCGAGGAGATCGTGGTCCTCCCCGGGCTGTCCACCGTCGTGGGCAGCACCGAGGCCGAGGCCAGGGCCCGGCGTGAGCTGCTGGACGAGATACTCCCCGACGCCTACGCCCGCAGCCGGCTCGCCGCTCAGCTCGGGATCTCCCTCGACGGGCTGTCGGACGACGAACCGATCCCGGCCGGCCTCCTCGTCGATCCCGACGAGGCGGGCGGCTCGCAGACCTTCTACCGGGTCGTCAAGGCGATCATCGACAGGGAGCGGCCGACGCTCGGCCGGCTGCTGAAGAAGCTCTCCGGCGGCGGCGGTCACCGGATCGTCGTGGGGACGCCGGAGCAGATCGCCGACGACATCGAGCGGTGGTTCCGCGTGGGGGCGGCGGACGGCTTCAACGTGATGCCCGACGTCCTGCCGTCCGGTTTCCACGACTTCGCCGACCACGTGGTTCCCGAGCTGCGGCGCCGCGGCCTGTTCCGGACCGAGTACGAGGGGACGACCCTGCGCGGCCACCTCGGGCTCGGACTCCCCGCGGTGCCGTCCGGGAGCCGCCCGCCCGCCCGGCGACCTGTCCCTCGATCGGAAGTGATCTCCTCATGAGTACAGTCATCCAGCTCGCCCTCGCGGTGGGGGAGCCGAGCGGCCGGCCGGCGCCGGTGCCGCTCGCCGACGCCGTCGTCATCGCGGCGGTGGCCGAAGAGGCCGGGGTCGCGGCGATCCGGCTCGTCGACGGCGGGGGGCTCGACCCGACCGTGGTGGCCGCCTACCTGGCCGGCCTCCACGGCGGCGTCGGCTACATCGCCGAGGTGCCGACGACCCACAACGCGCCGTACAACCTCGCCCGCCGCGTGCTCTCCCTCGACCGGGCCACCGGCGGCCGGGCGGGCGTCGCGCTGCGGGCGGGCGGGGGCGACGAGGTGAGCGAGGCGGGCGTCGCGCTGCGGGCGGGCGGGGGCGACGAGGCGACCGCGCCGGACCGCGACGCGAGCGACCCCGCCCGGCGCTGGACGGAGTACGCCCACGTGCTGACCCGGCTGTGGGAGTCGTTCCCGCGCGCGGCGCTGGTCGGCGACCAGGAGGCCGGCATCGTCGTGAAGGACGCGCTCATCGAGCCGATCGGCCATGAGGGCGCCTTCTACCGTGTCGCCGGCCCGCTGGACGGGCCGTCGTCGGTGCAGGGACGCCCGGTGCTCGTCGCCGACCTGGGCGCCCTCGGCGTGGCGGCGGTCGCGGAGTCCGCGGACGTCGTCGTTGCGGATCGGGAGCAGGTCGCCGGTGCGGACGCCGCGCTGGGGGAGGCGCTGCGGCGAGCCGGCCGTTCCCGGGCGGACGTCGCGCTGCTCGGCCGGGTCGAGGTCGGGTTCGACGGCCCGCCCGCCGTTGACGAGCTTCGCGCCTGGGCCGGGGAGCACCGGCTGAACGGCTTCGAGCTCGTGCCCACGGGCGGCGCCGCGGCGGTGGTCACCGCGCTGCGGGCGCTGGTGCCGCGGCCGGCGGCCCCGCCGCCCACCCTGCGGGCCGCGCTGGGCCTGCCCGAGCTCGTGGCGGTGCCGGCGTGATCGGCACCGAGGACACCGCCGTGGCCTACAGCGTCGAGGGCATCCGCGCCGCCGTCTCCCCGATCCTGCGCGGCCTGCGCGAGGGCGCCCGTACTCGCGAGCTCGCCCGCGAGTACGCGTTCGACGACGTCCGGGCGCTCGCCGAGCAGCGGATCACGCTCATCGGCGTCGCCGAGGAGGACGGCGGCGCCGGCGGCACGCCGCGGGACGTGATCGACCTGGTCATCGCCATCGCCCGGGCCGACTCCAACGTGGCCCAGGCGCTGCGCGGCAGCTTCCTCACCGCCAACCAGGTGGCGAGCCGGCCCGACCTGCCCAACCGCACGTCGACCCTGCGGCGGTTGCGCGCCGGCGACCTCTTCGCCGGCACCGCCAACGAGCGCACCGGCGGCGCCAACGGGTCCGTCAGCACCACCATCCGGCGTGACGGAGACGGGTACGTCATCGACGGCGAGAAGTACTACTCGACGGGCGCGCTGTACGCCTCGTGGTTCTCGGGCCTGGCCAAGGACGAGGACGGCACCGTGCTGAGCTTCACGGTGCCCGTCGATCGCGAGGGCGTGGAGCGGCTCGACGACTTCGACGCGGTCGGCCAGAGGTTGACCGCCAGCGGCACCACCCGGCTGAAGAACGTGCGCGCCCACGGGCACGAGGTCGTGGCCCGCGACAACGCCCGGCTGGACAACCCGTGGCAGGGCGCGTTCGCGCAGCTCTACCTGGCGGCGGTCGAGGCCGGCATCGCCGCCGCGGCGCTCGACGACGCGATCTGGTTCGTCCGCGAGCGGGCCCGGCCCATCAAGCACAGCTCGGCGGGCAAGAGCGCGGAGGACCCGTACGTGCGCGAGACCGTGGGCGACATCGGCGCCCGGGCCCTGGCCGCCCGGTCGGCGGTGCTGCTCGCCGCCGAAGCGGTGCAGGGCGTACGCGGCCTCACCGGTCAGCGGGCACGTGCCGCCGGCGCGGAGGCGGCGGTCACCGTGGCGCAGACCGGCGTGATCGCCATCGAGTCCGCGCTGCGGGCCGCCGAGCTGCTCTTCGACGTGGCGGGAGGCTCGATCACCAACCGCGAGCTGGGCCTCGACCGGCACTGGCGCAACGCCCGCACGGTCGCCAACCACAACCCCAGGCAGTGGAAGGCGGCGGTGGCGGGTGCGTATCACCTGACCGGCGAGGACCCGCCGACCACCGGCCTCTTCTAGAAAGGAACCCGATGACCATCACGGCCAACCGAACCCTGGGCCGCACCGGCGTCCTGGTCAGCCCGCTCACCCTGGGCAGCATGAACTTCGGCCGATGGCAGGAGGAGCACGAGAGCATCAGGATCATCCACACCGCTCTCGACGCCGGCATCACCACCGTCGACACCGCCGACGTCTACGCCCAGGGCGGGTCGGAGGAGATCGTCGGCAAGGCGATCAAGGGGCGTCGCGACGACGTGTTCCTGGCCACCAAGTTCCACGGGCAGGTCGGGGACAACCCCCGCAACGCCGGCAACTCGCGCCGCTGGGTCAGCCGCGCCGTGGAGGACAGCCTGCGCCGGCTCGGCACCGACCACCTCGACCTCTACCAGGCGCACCGGCCGGACCCGCACACCGACCTGCTGGAGACGCTGCACACGCTCAACGACCTGATCCGGCAGGGCAAGATCCGCTACTACGGCACCTCGGCCTTCCCGGCCCACCAGCTCGTCGAGGCGCACTGGCTGGCCGACAGGCACGGGCTCATCGCCCCGCACACCGAGCAGCCGCCGTACTCCCTCCTCGTCCGCAGCGCCGAACGGGAGGTCTTCCCCGTCGCGCGGAAGTACGGCCTCGGCGTCATCGGCTACGGCCCGCTGGCCGCCGGCTGGCTGTCCGGGAAGTACCGCATCGGCGGCGAGCAGCCGGAGTCGGCGCGCGCCGACCTCATCCCCGGCCGGTTCGACATCGCCCACCGGCGCAACCGGCGCAAACTGGCCGCCGCGGACGCGCTCGCCCGCCTCGCGGAGGACAACGGCCTGACGCTGGTCGAGCTGGCCGTGGCGTTCGCGCTCAACCACCCGGCGGTCAGCAGCGTGATCATCGGCCCGCGCACGCTCGAACACCTGGAGAGCTACCTCAAGGCGGCCACCGTCGAGCTCGGCGAGGACGTCCTCGACCGGATCGACGAGATCGTCGACCCCGGCACCCACTTCCTCGAACGCGACACCGGCCGCGACACCCCGTCCCTCCAGCCCGCCGCGCTCCGCAGGGAGAACCGCTCATGAGCCACGAGACCTACGTCGCGGCCGGGGACCGCTACGAGAAGCTGGAGTACCGGCGCGCCGGGAACTCCGGTCTCGACCTGCCGGCCATCTCCTTCGGCCTGTGGCAGAACTTCGGCACCGTCCACCCGTACGAGACCCAGCGCCAGATCCTGCTGCACGCCTTCGACCTGGGCATCACCCACTTCGACAACGCCGACCGGTACGGCCCGCCGCACCGCGCCGCGCAGCAGTCCTTCGGGCAGGTGCTCAAGCGGGACCTGGCCCCGTACCGGGACGAGCTGATCCTGTCGACCAAGGCCGGCAACCCCATCGGCCCCAGCCCCTACCTCAAGGGGGGCTCGCGCAAGTCGCTGCTCGCCTCGCTGGAGCGCAGCCTGCGTGACCTGGGCACCGACTACGTCGACATCTTCTACAGCCACAGCCCCGACCTGTCCACGCCGCTGGAGGAGACCGTCGGCGCCCTGGTCAGCGCCGTGCGGCAGGGCAAGGCGCTGTACGCGGGCATCTCCAACTATGCCCCGGCACGGGCGCACGAGGCGGCCGAGCTGCTGCGCCGGGCGGGGGTGCCGCTGCTGATCCACCAGCCCCGGTACTCGATCTTCGACCGCCGGCCGGAGCTCAACGGCCTGCTCAAGCTGGCCGCCGAGGACGGGTTCGGCCTGATCGTCTACTCGCCGCTGGCGCAGGGGCTGCTCACGGGCAAGTACCTCGACGGCATCCCCACGGGTGCGCGGGCGGGCAACAGCGTCTTCCTCTCGCCCGACGTCATCGACGACACCTACCGGCACCGGGCCACCGCGCTCAACCGGATCGCCGAGCGGCGCGGCCAGTCGCTGGCGCAACTGGCGCTGCAGTGGGTGCTGCGGCAACCGCAGGTGACCTCGGCACTCATCGGAGCCAGCTCGACGACGCAGCTCGACCACAACGTCAAGGCGCTCGACTTCCCGCCGCTGACCGAGGAGGAGCTGGCGCTGATCGACGAACACGGTGTGCACGGAACCGGGGTGAGGCTCTGATGGCCGCTCCGATCGGGGCCGGCGTCGAGGACGGCCGGCCCTTCCGCCTGGGCTTCCTGCTGCACCTCGACGGCGACCTGCCGCCGGCCCGGGCCTACCGGGAGGCGATCGACCTGTTCGTGGCCGCGGAGGAGCTGGGCTACGACTCCGGATGGGTCATCCACCGGCACTTCCGGCAGGGAAACGAACACGTCTCCGCGCCGCTGGTCGTGCTCGCCGCGATCGCCCAGCACACCACCCGGATCCGGCTGGGCACCGGCGTGCTGGTGCTTCCGCTGGAGGATCCGCTCAAGATCGCCGAGGACGCCGCGACGCTCGACGAGCTCAGCGGCGGCCGGCTCGAGCTCGGGGTGGGGTCGGGCCCCTTCCCGGGGGCATGGGAGGCGTTCGGGAAGGACCTGGCCGACAGGCACCGGCTCTTCGACGCCTCGGTGGCGCGGCTGCACGAGGTGCTGGAGGGCGTGGCGCTCAACAGCCTCGGCGAGGTGCTCCACCCGCCCGGTGCGGGAGTGCGGCAGCGGCTGTGGCAGGCCACCACCGGAGACCCGGCACTGGCCCACTCGGCCGCGGCCGCCGCCGCCCGGGCGGGTGACGGGCTGCAGCTCTCCCGCGCCACCGGCTGGCGCGGCAGCACCGTGCGCGAGGCCCAGGAGCGGCAGGCCGAGTGGATCGCGGCCTATCGCGGGGCGGGACGCGAGCTCGGAGGGCAGCCTCGGATACAGGTCTCCCGCGCCGTCTATCCCCACCCCGACCGCGCGGAGGCGATCCGGCTGGTCACGCCCGGCGCGCGCCGCTGGCAGGGCTGGCTGTCCGCCAAACGCGACGTCGCGGGCCTCAGCGTCGAGGAGTACCTGGAGGCCGACCGGGCGCTGCTCGGCCCGCCGGAGGCGCTGGCCGCCGAGCTGGCCGCCGATCCGGCGTTGCGGCACATCACCGACCTGCTGGTGAGCTTCGTCCCCGGCGTGCCCGAGTTCGACGAGCACGTCCGGCTGCTGGCCGCCGGCGCGCAGGAGCTGGCGCCCCTGCTCGGCTGGCGTCCCGCGCCGCCTCCGGCCGTCGTGTCGAGCGCGTCGGCCGCTCCCGCCGGGACGAACGTATGACCATCGCCCCGGAGCTCGCGGCCGAGCGGCCCGGCCGGCTCGCGCTGGCGGGCGATGCGCCCGGCGATCGCGTGCGGTGGCTCGCCCCAGGCGGACCACGCAGCCTGGGGCGGTGCCGCCATCAGTCCGAGGGCGGCTGGGGCCGGGGCGGAGCCCAGAAGCGCTCGTAGTTGCCGACGGTCGACAACGAGCGCGGCTCGGCCCGGTCGAGGTACAGGACGCCGTTCAGGTGGTCGGTCTCGTGCTGGGCGATCCGCGCCGGCCAGCCGGACAGCTCCACGTCGTACGCGCGCCCGCCGCCGTCGAGAGCCGCCAGCCGGACCCGCGCGTGGCGCGGGACGACGGCGGTCAGCCCCTCGATGCTCAGGCACCCCTCGTAGAAGGCGTGGTATCGGGACCCGAGGGGGGTGACGACGGGGTTGACGAGTTCGAGCGGCGGCTGGGGCGCGCGCTCCCGCTCCGCGGCGATCTCCGGCGGCACGTCGGCGGGGTCCTCGATGACGGCCAGTGCCAGCGGGATGCCGACCTGCGGGGCGGCCAGCCCCACCCCGACGCCCGGCAGGTGCTTGAACATCTCGTCGAGCAGCTCGCGCAGCAGGCTGTCGGGGAGCTGGCCGTCGTACGGCTCGGCCGTGCGGCGCAGCACGGGGTCGCCGGCCTGGGTGACGGACCAGGGCCGAGGCGCCGCCAGCAGGGCGTGCACGCGCTCGACCAGCTGCTCGTCGCCGCTCACCGCGCGCGTCCCGCCGCGTCCGGGCGCGGGCCGTACTGGTACTTCATGCGTAAGGTGTCCTTTCGGTGGTAGCCGAGCAGGCTATTGAAGCCCGGCGCGGACGGAGGTGATGCGCTGGGTGTTGAAGCCGAGCCAGTGCATCCGGCCAACGTAGCGCGCGTGCTCGACCTTGAGACAGCGGTCCATGATCACGGTCACGCCGCCGTCCTCGGCGATGCGGGCGCCCTCCTCGTTGATCACGCCGAACTGGCACCAGAGGGCGCCGGCCTTGATCGCCACGGCCTCCCGCGCGATCGCGGGCAGCGCGTCCGGCGCGCGGAAGACGTTCACGAGGTCCACCGGTACGGGCACGTCGAGCAGGCTCGGGTAGCTGGTCTCGCCGAGGATCTCCGGCTCGCGGGGGTTCACGGGGATCACCTGGTAGCCGTGCCGCTTGAGGTAGTAGCCGACGAAGTAGCTGGCCCGCAGCTCGTTGTTCGACAGGCCCACGATCGCGATCGTCCTGGTGGTGTGGAGCACGCGCTGGATGGTCAGCGCGTCCTGGTATCGGCCGAGATCGGTCATGCCGTGCTCACCTTCTTTCCCGCTGTCGTGGCGGCGCGGGCGAAACCCTGCTCCAGATCCCAGATCAGGTCCTCGACGGACTCGGTGCCGACCGAAAGCCGCACCGTCCCCGGCCCGACGCCGGCCGCGCGCAGCTCGTCGTCGCCCAGTTGGCGGTGCGTCGTGCTGGCCGGGTGGATGACCAGGCTCTTGGCGTCGCCGACGTTCGCCAGGTGCGACCAGAGCGTCAGGCCGCCGATGAAGCCCTGACCGCCGGTTCGGCCGCCGGCGCAGTCGAAGGAGAACACCGCGCCGGCGCCGCGCGGAAGATACTTCTCCACCAGCGGCCGGTACCTGCTGTCCGGCAGGCCGGGGTAGGTCACGCCGGAGGCCAGTTCGTGCGACTGCAGGTAGGTCGCGACCGCCCGCGCGTTCTCGACGTGGCGGTCCATCCGCAGCGACAGCGTCTCCAGCCCCTGCAGGAACAGGAAGGCGTTGAACGGTGAGAGCGCCGCGCCGAGGTCGCGCAGGGTCTCGGCCCGCAGTTTCATCAGGTAGCCGTAGGTGCCGAACGTCTCGTGGAAGCGCAGGCCGTGGTAGGCCGGCGACGGATCCGCGACCACCGGGAAGCGCCCGTTGGACCAGTCGAACGTGCCGGCCTCGACGACGACGCCGCCGATGCTCGTGCCGTGGCCGCCGATGAACTTGGTCGCCGAGTGGATCACGATGTCGGCGCCCCACTCGATCGGCCGGCACAGGTACGGCGTCGCGAAGGTGTTGTCCACGATCAGCGGCAGTCCGTGCTCGTGGGCGACGGCCGCCACGGTCTCGATGTCCAGCACGTTCCCGGCGGGGTTGCCGATCGTCTCGCCGAAGAACGCCTTCGTGTTCGCCCGCACGGCCTGGCGCCACGCGTCCGGGTCGTCGGGATCGACCCAGGTCAGCTCCACGCTCATCTTGCGCAGCAGGTGCTTGAGCTGGTTCACCGTCCCGCCGTACAGCGCCGAGGACGAGACGACGTGGTCGCCGGGCTCCAGCAGCGTGAAGAGCGCGGCCGCCTGCGCGGCGATCCCGCTGGCGAAGGCCACCGCGCCGCTGCCGCCTTCGAGGTTGGCCACGCGCTCCTCGAACACCGCCACGGTGGGGTTCATGATGCGCGAGTAGGTGTTCCCGTACTCCTGCAGGTTGAAGTACGCCGCCGCGGATTCCGGATCTTCGAAGACGTAGCTGGTCGTCTGGAAGATCGGCACCGCGCGGGCACCCGTGTTCGGGTCCGGCCGTTGCCCGGCGTGCAGCTGCCGGGTCTCGAATCCGAACTCGCGGGCTTCTTCGGCACGGGGGAGCTCGTCGGTCACAAGGGCCTCTTCCTCGCCGTCACCCGGCCGCGCCCCGGGACAGGAACCGGCGGATGATGGGCGTCTGTCGCGCTTCTTCGAGCAGGAAGCAGTCATGGCCGTACGGCGCCTCGATCACCTCGAACTCGACGGGCTTGCCGAGGGCGCGCAGCGCCTGCTCGATCTCCGCCGACGCCGTCGGCGGGTACAGCCAGTCGGAGCTGAAGGCGAGCAGCAGCGTCCGCGCCGCGACGCCTTCGAGCGCCCGCGCGAGAGATCCGCCGCCGTGCTGCCGCGCGAGATCGAAATACGTCAGCGCGCGCGAGGTGTAGAGGTAGGTGTTGGCGTCGAAGCGCTTGACGAACGAGTCGGCCTGGTGGCGCAGGTAGCTCTCCACCTCGAACTCCGGCTCGGTGATCGTGTAGCGGACGTCGTCGGCGAACTGCAGCCGCCGGCCGAACTTCTCGTCGAGCGCCGGCGCGGACAGGTAGGTGATGTGGCCGACCATCCGCGCCACGCCCATGCCGGCGTCGGGCGCGCGGCCCGTGCCGTAGTAGCGGCCGCCCTGCCAGGCCGGGTCGCGCAGGATCGAGTCACGCGCGATCGCGTTCCAGGCCACCCCCTGCGGGTGGAGGGCGTGCGTGCTGGCGATCACCACGACGGCGTCGACCTGGCCGGGAAACAGGACCGCCCATTCGAGCGCCTGCATGCCGCCGAGCGAGCCCCCGGCCACCACCGCGAGCCGCTCGATGCCCAGGGCGTCCAGGAACGCGCGCTGGGTCCGTACCATGTCCGCGACCGTGATCACGGGGAAGTCCGGTCCGTACGGTTGGCCCGTCGCCGGGTCGACGGACGACGGCCCCGTCGTCCCCCGGCAGCCGCCGAGCAGATTCGTCGCGACGACGAAGAAACGGTCGGTGTCGAACGCCTTGCCGGGGCCGATCATCCCGTCCCACCAGCCGAGCGCCTTGCCGCTCGCGCCGTCGCGGTCCTCGGCGCCGAACCCGTCGCGTGTGCTCGCCCCGGACGGCGTCTTCGCCAGGCCCGCCGCATGGGCGTCGCCGCTGAGCGCGTGACACACCAGGATGACGTTGTCGCGCCGGGGGGAGAGGGCGCCGTAGGTCTCGTACGCCACGCGGACCGGATGCAGCTCCCGGCCGCAGTCGAGCCGTACCGGATGCGGCAGGTCGAGGTACTGCGTCTCCACGGCACCGACCGTGCCGGCCGCGAGCGTCGGGGCTGGCTGCGACATGGGGACTATGGTAACCGCCACGGTCGGTATATGGTTCAAATACCTACCGGGAATATGGGAAGTGGCCGAAGGGGCGGGACATGACGACGGTCGCCAACGGAGTGAACGTGCAGGCGCTGCTGGACGCGCGCGAGGTGCTGAAGGGCGCGCCCGAGGCCGCGCAGTTCGTCTGGCGGGCATCTTCCAGATGGCAGAACGGCGTCCACAGCACCACGACGGTCAAGGAGTTCTTCGGTCTCGGGCAGGAGCAGAGTCACCGGACCGAGGCGGTGTTCGACGCCGACCACCCGGAGGTCTTCGCGGCGGAGGACAACGGCATCACCCCGATCGAGTATCTCCTCGTCGGTCTGGCGAGCTGCCTGACGGCCGGCGTGGCCTCCGTCGCGCAGAACCGCGGCATCCAGCTGCGCTCGGTCGAGGCGACGCTCGAAGGCACGCATGACATCCGCGGGATCCTCGGCGTCGACGGCGACGTCCGTAACGGCTTCAACGACATCAAGGTGACGTTCGACATCGACGCGGACGCCTCGAAGCAGGACATCGAGGCCCTGGTGGCGCAGTCCCAGAAGCGTTCGGCCGTGTTCGACGCCCTCACGAACCCGACGAACGTCACCGTCGAAGTCGCCTGAGGGGCCGGGCATCGAGCGCGTCACAACCGTCGTCATCGGAGCGGGGCACGCGGGCCTCGCGGCGAGCCACTTCCTCGGCGAACGGTCGATCGATCACCTCGTGATCGAGCGCGGCGAGGTGGCGAACTCATGGCGGCGCGAACGGTGGGACTCCTTCCGGCTGCTCACCCCGAACTGGCAGAGCCGCCTTCCGGGCCTTCGCTACGAGGGCCCGGATCCCGACGGCTATATGACCATGGGAGAGGTGACGGAGCTCATCGAGCGCTTCGCCGCGCTCTCGCGGGCTCCCGTCCGTACCGGCACGAATGTCACGTCCGTACGGCGCACCGACGACGGGTATCACGTGACGACCAGCGACGGCGAGATCCGCTGCCGGACGGTGGTCATCGCGAGCGGCGCCTGCAACCGGCCGACGGTGCCGCCGTTCAGCGACGCGGTGCCGTCGGGCGTCGAGCAGCTGACGCCGTTCGACTACCGCGAACCCGGCCGGCTCCCCGAAGGGGGCGTGCTCGTCGTGGGAGCGTCGGCGACCGGCGTGCAGCTGGCGGCCGAGCTGCGGCGGTCGGGCCGGCCGGTGACCCTCTCGGTGGGGGAGCACGTGCGGCTGCCCCGCACCTATCGCGGACGCGACGTGCTGTGGTGGATGGACGCCTCAGGCGTGTGGGACCAGCGCTACGACGAGGTCGACGATCTCGCGCGGGCCCGGCGGCTGCCCTCGCCGCAGCTCGTCGGGACGCCCGAGCGCACGACACTCGATCTCAACGCGCTCACCTCGATGGGCGTCGAACTGGTCGGTCGCTGGGCGGCCGTACGCGACGGCCGCGCGCTGTTCTCCGGCGGGCTGCGCAACGTGTTCTCCCTCGCGGATCTCAAGATGGAGCGCCTGCTGGGCACGTTCGACGAGTGGGCCGGGACGCACGGCCGCGACGCCGAGGCCGGCCCTCCCGAGCGTTTCGCGCCGACCCGGGTGCCCGAGTCGGCGCGGTGGCAACTCGACCTGCGTGGCGGCGAGATCCGCGCGATCGTGTGGGCGACGGGTTTCCGGCCTGACTACGGCTGGCTCGACGTGCCCGTGGTCGACGAGAAGGGCCGGCTGCGCCACGACGGCGGCGTGGTCGGCAGCCCGGGGCTGTACGCGCTGGGGCTGCCCGTGCTGCGGCGGCGCAGGTCCACGTTCATCCACGGCATCGAGGCCGACGCGCGCGAGGTGATCGACCACCTCGCCCGGCACCTGGCCGTCCGCCGGTGACCCCCGGCCACGCGCCACGACTCAGGACGACGGGCCGAGCACGAGTGTGGGGGGGACGTAATGCTCTCCCGGGGTGCGTTCCTCGGCGAGAACGTTCGCGGCGGCGAGTTGTCCCATGGTGCTGAGCTCAAGGTCAATTGTCGTCAGCCGCCGCACCCCCTGATCGATGATGATTCCCTCCCAGTTGTCGACTCCGACAACCGCCAGGTCCTGAGGCACGCGTATCCCCTTGGCCTCACAGACATTGAGCACGCCGCGGGCGATATGGTCATTTCCGCAGAACACCGCGTCGACCTTCGCGCCGGAATCGAGCAATTCCCGCATCGCCCTTTCTCCCGACCCTTCGGCCCAGGAGCCATAAAGAGTCGGCGCGGCGGGGCGAAGCCCGGCCTCCGCCAGCGCGGTGAGCATGCCGCGCTCGCGCAGGCGCACGGCGATGCTCGCCGGATCGCCGGTGAGGTGGGCGATACGCGTGCGCCCGCGTTCGATCAAATGGCGGGTGGCGAGAGCTCCAGCGCCTTCGTTGTCGGGCAGGTAGACGACGTCTTCCGGGTGGTCGGAGGCCGCGAAGGCATACGTCACCGGCACGGTGAAATGGTGCGTGATCGACGGTGACCGGCGCTCGTGCCCGTCGCCGATGACGAGAAGTCCGTCAATTTTACGGGCCTGGAACTGGCGAATGCTTTCGGTTATCTCGCGATGGACGAGAATGTCTTCGTCGAAAACCAGGGAGGCTTGCTGGAGCCTTCCGAGTTGCAGGACCGCGCCGATGACCACCGGCCCGGAAAACGTACTCGCCGCGCGGTGGGTGAGCACGCCGATCGTACGGCTGCGGCCCAGCGCGAAGGAACGCGCGAGCGCATTCGGCCTGAAGTCGAGGCGCTCGGCGACGGCGAGCACCCGCGCACGCGTCGCCTCGGAAATCCGGTCCGTTCCGTTGAGCACTTTCGAGGCGGTCGAGAGTGAAACCCCTGCAATCGCAGCCACATCACTCAGCCGAACACTGCCCTTGCGATTGGACGGCACTGGGCGATTGTACCGGGCGCGCGAATGACCCGCTCCGGCCGAGATCGCGTGCGCATCAGCGTGCTCAGCCGTCCCTCCGGCCCAGGTGACGAGCCGCGCCCCGGGCTCGGAGACGGCGACGCACCGATGCGTCGTCCGGAAAGTGAGCCTTGACAGCGACCTTGGCCGCCGCCCACACTTCGCCTAATGCGAAACCGGTTTCGCAACGCCACTGATAACGCCACTGATGCCGTCACCCAGCGAGGAGAGCGAGCATGTCCCCTGGCCCCGTCCCCGCACGCCGATCGACAGGAAGTCCATTACGCAGCCGGATGCGCCGAAGGGTCGTCTCCGGGCTCGTCGCGATCGCCGTGGCCGTGACGGCGCTGGTCGCACCGACGTCACCCGCCCAGGCCGCACCGGGTGACGTCGTACTGGGAGACTTCGAGAACGGCGTCACCCCCTGGTTCACGGCGAGCGGCGGCGGCACGAGCGTGTCGCTGACCGTGACCTCGGACGCGCCCGCGAGCGGCAGCGGCGCCGCCCGGCTCGCGGTGAACGCGCCCAGCGGGACCGCGGAGCTGGTGCGCGGCGTCCCCTCGATCGATGTCCGCTCGCTGAGCTTCGCCCTGCGCAGCACCCAGCTGAAGGGCGTCGTCGTCCGGATGACCGACAGCACCGGGCAGGCGCACCAGCAGACTCTCCCGCTCATCCCCGGATCGGGGTGGCAGAACGTCACCGTGAGTAACTTCGCCCCGGCCGGCGCGGCGGAGTACATCCACTGGGGCGGCGCGAACGACGGCGTCTGGCACGGCCCGCTCAAGAACCTGTCGCTCCTGGTCGACGCGTTCCGCCTCGTCAACGGCCCGGCCGCGACGATCGACGTCGACGACGTGACCGTGCAGGGCCCGGCGCCCGACCTCGCGATCGTTCCGGCGACGACCGGTAACGCGTTCACCGCCGGGGACGAGGTGTCGTTCGGCGTCCACACCGCGGCGAAGTCCTTGGAGTGGACCGTACGCGACGTCGACGGCGCCGTGGTGGCCTCCGGCGCGCGGGACACCTCGGAGCTGGGGGGCGCGCTGAAGCTCGGCAAGCTGCCCACCGGCTGGTACTCGGTCGATCTCGTGGCCGTGCAGCCGGACGGCCGCCGCGTCGCGGGCGGCACCGACGTGTCGGTGCTCCCCGCCTCCGACGCGCGCGAGGAACGCATCGGCGTCGCGACGCACTACGGGCAGGCGTGGTCCATCGACACGATCCCGCTCATCGCGGACGCGGGAGTCGGCTTCGCCCGAGATGAGGCCTATTGGGCCCAGGCGGAGAAGGTCAAGGGCACGATCGACTTCCCCGCGAAGGTGGACGCCTACACCGCCGCGCTGTCGAAGAGCGGCCTCAAGTTCTTCGACATCCTCGCGTACGGCAACAGCCTCTACCACGAAGGCGAGGCGCCGGCCACGCAGGCCGGGCGTGACGCGTTCGCGAACTACGCCGACGTCTCGGTCGCCACGTTCGGGACGGACGACACCTTCTACGAGGTGTGGAACGAGTGGAACCTGCGCGACCGGACCGGGCCCGCCGGCGCGACCGCGGAGAACTACGCGGCGCTGCTGGCCACGACCGCCAAGCGCGTCCGCGCGGCCCATCCCGGCGTGAAGCTCGCCGGCCCGGCGCTGGCCCCGATGGATGACTGGTCGGGCTGGGTGGACGACTTCATCGCCGCCGGCGGCCTCGACGACCTCGACGCGTTCACCACGCACCCCTACGACTTCGGCGCGGAGCCGGAGGCGTTCATGAACCACGTCGGCGTGATCCGGGCGAAACTCGACGCCGCCGGGCACCGCGACATGCCGATCTGGCTCAGCGAGCACGGATGGCACACCTCCGACACGCCGCTCGGAGCCGACGAGAAGGCGCAGGCCCGCAACCTCTCACGTGCGCAGCTGCTGGCCCTCGGCAAGGGGATCGGCCGCTACACCGTCTACGACTTCAAGGACGACGGCACCGACCCGAAGAACCCCGAGCACCGCTTCGGGATGATCCGGAACGAGAACGACCCCCGCGGCGCGTACACCCCGAAGCCGGCGTTCGTCGCGCAGGGCATCCTGACCCGCCAGACCGGCGACCGCGAGGTCCGGCAGGTGCTGTCCCTCGGCAGCGGCCGGTACGGCGTGGAGTTCGGCGCCCGCGCCGGCGAGCCCGCCGCGACCCGCATGCAGGCCCTGTGGGCGCTGAAGCCGGAGACCTGGAGCATCGGGGCGACGGGCGAGGTCACGGTGACCGACCTCTACGGCGCCCAGGCGACGCTGCGGCCGGACGCCGACGGCCGGGTCCACGTCGCCGTCGGCAAGGACCCGGTGTACGTCACCGGAGAACTGGCGGAGGTACGCGCGCAGTCGCCGTACTCGCTCACGGTCGACAAGGCCGTCGAGGGCCTCGCGCCCGCGGCGAAGTGGACGGTCACCGCAGGGAACCGGGCGCTGGACGTGTCCCTGCGCACCGACGCCGGCACGACGCCGGCGCAGGTGCCGGCGGGCGAGACCCGGTCCGTGGCCGTCCCGCTGCCGGCGGCGGGCGTGGGCACGCGTACCTGGACCGCCGGGGTCCGCGAGGGCGATCGCACGGTCGGGCTTCTCACGGCGACCGCCGAGGTGGCGCCCCGGCTCGGGCTCACCGGCACGCACGCGCTCAACGCCGCCGGCGCCGGCCTGTTGCGGCTCACCCTCGTGAACCACGGCGCGGAACCGGTCAAACTGGACGGGATCGACTGGACCGTGGGCTCGTCGAGCGGTCGAGCCCTGCCCGGCACGAGCGTCGCCGGCGACGGCAGCGTCTCCGTCGACGTACCTCTGACCGAGCTCGGCGCCTGGTCCGCCACGGCCGTCGGCGACGCGACCGCCACCGCGCGCGGGACCCTCGTCGACGCGGACCCGGTCGATGTGCCGTTCCGCCCCGTGCAGGTGGACGGCAAGGTCGACGCGGCCGTGTCCGTCCTTCCCGCCCAGACGCTCGGCGCGGCCGAGCAGGTCATCACCGGCTGGGCGGGTGACGAGGACCTCAGCGGCCGCCTCTGGCTCACCCACGACACCGGACGCCTGTACCTGACCGCCGTGATCACCGACAACGTGCACGCCCAGCCCGCGCGGGCCACGAACATCTGGCAGGGCGACAGCGTGCAACTCGGCGTGACGCCAGGATGGCCCGGCGAAGGCGGCGCACCGGTCAGCGAGATCGGCACGGCCCTGACCGGCGCCGGTCCGGTGGATCTCGCGCGCTGGTTGCCGGTGAACGCCACGACCGAGGGACTCGCGTCGGCGGTCACGCGTGACGAAGCCGCGAAGACGACCACGTACGAGCTGTCCGTCCCGTTCGGCGTGATCGGAGTGAACCCCGCCGACCGGATCGTCTCGGCGACCGTCGCCGTCAACGAGAACGACGGCGCCGTCCGGCGCGGATGGAGCACGTGGGGCAAGGGCGTGGCGGAGTCGAAGGACCCTGCGAAGTTCCGGCCGCTGCGCCTGCTGGCAGCCACCCCGGGCAAGGTCAGGGTGACGGCCACGGCGCTGTCATCCTGTCCGTCCTCGCCGCCGCGCCTCACCGTCATGGCGATGAACCTGGAAAAGGAGACGCTCGACCTCCGCTTCGTCACGCCGCTCGGCGAAAGGGCGAATATGCGAGTCGCTCCGGGCCGCGCGGTGCTGCACACCTTCTCCGGTTCGGGCAAAAAACTCGACGGCGGAACCGCGGTGATTTCCGCGTCGTATCTGGACGGCGGCGGAAACTTCGTCTACCAGGACCGCGAGCTGGACTACAAGGCGGTCACGTGCCGCAGGTGAACACCCTGACCGAACAGGCGCTGCACCGCCGACCGGGTTCCACGGTGAATTCGGAGTAACACGACAATTGACACCCTCTGCGATCTTGTGGTCTTCTACGAAAGCGGTTTCGCACATGGATCTGCTCGGCGCTCTTAGGACTGCTCTTGACTGAATCCGCCAAGCCCGCGCGCGTGCTGGTCACCGGTGCCGACGGCACCATCGGCCGGCCCGTTGTGCAGGCGCTGCTGACCGCGGGCATGTCTGTGACGGCACTCTCGGCCGCATGGTCGGCGCCGTCGCCGGCCGACCGGGTGTTCACCGGTGACGCCGCGGACGAGACCCTCGTACGGCGGGCGCTCGAAGACGTGGACGCCGTCGTGCACCTGGCCGCGATACCGCACCCCGGCCTGGGCACGGCGCGCGAGGTCTTCGTGGGCAACACCTCGGCCACCTTCACCGTGCTGGACGCCGCCGGCGAGCTCGGCGTCCGCCGCGCGGTCATCGCGAGCTCGATCAACGCGTTCGGCGTGCCCCTCAACCGGCACGATCTCACCCCCGCCTACTACCCGCTCGACGAATTGTCGCCGGTCGCGCACGACGATGCCTACTCCCTGTCCAAGTGGGTCGACGAGCAGACCGGGGCCTGGGCGTACAGCCGCTGGGGCATCACGGTCATCGCGCTGCGATTCCCTCTCGTGCGAGACCTTCCCGAGCTGCGGGCGAGCGCCGCGCGCCTCAGCCGCAACCCGGTCGAGCAGGCACGTCTAGCCCGGGAAGGATGGGCGTATCTGGCGATGGCGGACGCGGTGGACGCGGTGCTGCGCGGGCTGACGCGGCCGGTCTCCGGGATGCACACCTTGCTGCTGGCCGCCGAGGACACCATCGTGGGGGAGCCGACCGACCTCCTGCTCGACCGCTTCGCGCCGGCGAGCGAACGCCGCCGGGACTTCCCCGGCCGCACCGCCCCGATCGACACCTCCGCCGCCCGCCGCGTCCTCGGCTGGACTCCCCGGCACCGGCTCGGCGACCCGGGCGGCCCGATCAACGCGACCTACCTGGAGACGCCGGCATGAGCGACAACACCACCGCGTTCGCACAGCCGTGGGAGGCGCCCGACGATGTGCGCATCACGGGCGTCCGGGCGATCGCCACCGCCCCCGAAGGCATCCCGCTGCTCGTGGTGAAGGTGACCACCAGCGACGACGGCCTTTACGGGCTCGGCTGTGCCACGTACACGCAGCGGTGGCGTGCGGTGGCCTCGTACGTCGAGGATCATCTCGCCAGGCTCGTCATCGGGCGCTATCCGGGTGACATCGAAGACCTGGTGCGTCTGGCCCGCTTCTCCGGCTACTGGCGGGAAGGGCCGGTCGGCAACAACGCGATCTCCGGGCTCGACCAGGCATTGTGGGACATCGCCGGCAAGCGAGCCGGCAGACCCGTTCACGAGCTGCTGGGCGGCAAGGTGCGCGCCGCCGCCGACACGTACCTGCACGCGGGCGGGGCGTCGATCGCGGAGACCCTCGACCAGGCCGAACGCCTCCGCGAGGCCGGGCTGCGGCATATCCGGCTCCAGGTCGGCCAGTCGGGCCGCGGCACCTACGGCGCTCCTCCGACGGCTGAGATCTCCGACGGGACCGCGCCGTACCCGGGCGGCTGGCGCCTGCCGGAGTACCTGCAGCGGACGCCGGAGCTGTTCGCCGCCGCCCGTGAGCGCTTCGGCGACGACATCGAGCTGCTCCACGACGTACACTCCCGCCTGACCCCGAAGCAGGCGATCGTGCTCGCCCGCGCGCTGGAGCCGTACCGGCTCTTCTTCCTTGAGGACGTCGTCGCCCCCGAGCACTGGGACCGCCTGCCGGAGGTGCGCGCCGCCTCGCCCGTGCCGATCGCGGTCGGTGAGCTGACGACGTCGGTGGCGGATGCCGCGCGCCTGGTCCTGGGCGGCGGCGTGGACTTCATCCGCTCACATGTGTCGGACATCGGCGGGCTGACCGCCGCGCGCAAGATCGCGGCGGCGGCCGAGCTCGTGGGCGTCCGCACGGCCTGGCACGGTCCCGGCGACACCTCGCCGGTCGGCGCCGCCGCCAACGTCGCGCTCGACGTGACGAGTCCGGCGTTCGGCATCCAGGAAGGGCACCTGTACGGCGAGGCTGTGCACGAGGTGTTCCCGGGAACGTTGCGCATCGAGAGCGGCTGGCTCCGCCCGAACGAACGTCCGGGCTGGGGGATCGATCTCGACGAATCCGCCGCCGCCCGCCACCCCGCGGGGCTGTCGGGGCATGATGCCTGGGCTGCCCGCGTCCGAGGACTGGACGGAGGGCTCATCGCCCCCTGACCGCTGCCTTACGACAACACCAGCACCGAAGTACTGAGGAGATCCATGCCCCCCACCAGTGTCCGAACGTTGGCTGCCGCCCTCAGTGCCAGTGCTGCAGCGCTCGCTCTCACGTCGGGCTGTGCCGCCGAGAGCCCGTCGCAGCCCGGCTCCGTGTCCATCACCGTCGCCGGCCAGCCCACCCAGGAGAACCCCGATCTGCTCAAGGCGTTCCAACGTAAGATCTCCGACTTCACCCAGGCCAACCCCGGCATCAAGGTCACCGGGGACGAATCCACATTCGACGTGAACACCTTCCAGGCGCTGGTCGCCGGAGGAAAGCTCCCCACGGTGTTCTACGTGCCGTTCACCGAGATGCAGGGGATCATCGCCCGGCAACAGTCCGCCGACCTCACCGGCTACGTGGGCGCCGACTCCGCGGTGAAGCGGATCAACCCATCGATCCTGAAGGTCGCCACCGGCCCGGACAGCCGGGTCTTCGGCGTTCCCATCAACGCTTACAGCATGGGGCTGCTGTACAACCGCGCCCTGTTCACCAAGGCCGGTCTCGACCCCGACGCGCCGCCGAAGACCTGGGACGAGGTGCGGGCCGCCGCGAAGACCATCCACGCCAAGACCGGCGTGCAGGGCTTCGGCGCCATGACCAAGGACAACACCGGCGGCTGGGCGCTCACGACCATGAGCTACTCCTACGGCAGCAAGATCCAGTCGGATGACGGTAAGCAGGCCAACCTCAACAACGCCGCCACCCGCGGCGCGCTCGAGCTCTACCGCTCACTGCGCTGGGACGACGACACCTTCGGGTCCAACTTCCTCGTCGGGTACAAGGACATCACGAATGCCCTGGCCGGCGGCAAGGTCGGCATGATCGTGCAGGGCGCGGACACCTACACCCCGGTCGTCCAGTCCCTCGGGATGAAGCCGGACGACTTCGGCCTCGCCCCGCTGCCGCAGGCGCCCGGCGGTCTCGGCACTCTGGGCGGCGGGAACGTGGCCATCGTCAACCCGCGGGCCTCGGCGGAGGAGATCAAGGCCGCGCTCAAGTGGATCGACTTCGCGGAGTTCAACAAGTACAACAACGAGCAGGCCGCGGTCACGGGCGCCAAGGCCGCCGCCGCCGACAAGCTGCCGGTGGGCGCCCCGGTGCTCCCGCTCTTCGACCAGGCCACCACCGACCGGTATCTGACGTGGGTGAAGGATTACGTCAACGTGCCGCGCGAGCACTTCACGGCCTACTTCGACTCGGCCAAGACCCTGCCGCTCGTGCCCGAACCCGCGGCGAAGGCGCAGGAGACCTACGGAATCCTCGACACCGTCGTGCAGGCGGTGCTGACGCGACGGGACGCCGACATCCCCGCCCTGCTCGATGACGCTCAGAAGAAGGTCCAGGCCGCAATTGACGCGGGCTGAACCGTCGCTTCCCGTCGCGCCGGTCACCTTCTCCGGCGCGACGGGGCCGACAACGGAGAAAGGCGCTTCCGAAACGATGACGGACGCAATCATCACCCCTGAGCCAGGGCGTTCGCGCCGGGTCGCGCGCTGGGTCCGCCGCGGCGGGATCTCGACATTGATCTTCTTCATTCCGCTTCTCGTGTCATTCGGGCTGTTCTCGTGGTGGCCGATCCTGCGCTCCCTGCTGCTCAGCCTGCAGCGGACGAACTTCCTCACCTCCGAGTGGGTCGGGCTCGACAACTTCGCCCGCGTCCTGCAGGACCCTCTCCTGCTGACCGCGGTTTCGAACACGCTGTGGTTCTCGGTGCTGGCCTTCTTCATCGGGTTCCCGGTCCCGGTGCTCCTGGCGGTGTTCATCGCCGAGTTGCGGCGCGCGCGGAAGATCGCATCCGTCCTCGTCTACCTGCCGGTGATCTTCCCTCCGGTCGTCGCCGTGCTGCTGTGGAAGGCGTTCTTCGACCCCAGCCCGCAGGGGGTGTTCAACTCCGTTCTGGGCTGGTTCGGCCTGGGCCCCATCGCCTGGTTGAACGACGGCGACCTGGCCATGCCGTCGATCGTGCTGCAGGCGACGTGGGCGTCGTTCGGCACCGCGACGATCATCTATCTGGCGACGCTGATGAGCATCCAGACCGAGTTGTACGACGCGGCCGAGGCCGACGGAGCAGGGGTGATGCGCCGGTTCTGGCACATCACGCTTCCCCAGATGCGCACGGTCCTGCTCGTGATGCTGCTGCTCCAGGTGATCGGGACGTTCCAGGTCTTCACCGAGCCGTACATCATGACGAACGGCGGCCCGGAGAACCGGACCGTCACGGTTCTGCTGCTCATCTACCGTTACGCATTCATCTCGGGCGACTACGGCCGGGCCACCGCCCTGAGCATCCTGCTCGCGCTCGTCCTCTCGGCCCTATCCGCCGTGTATCTCTCGGCGACCAGACGCTGGAGCACGTCATGACCACCGGAACCATCAAGGGGGCCGCCCGGCGGGCCGACGCCGAGCCGTCCGAGCGCGGCATCCTCTCCTTCCTCGACCGCCGCAGGCCCTCCGTCCGCGCCGCGACCGGGGTGATCGGCGCGCTCGTCCTCGCCGGCCTGGTGATCCTCTGCGCGGGCCCGCTCTTCTGGCTCTTCAAAGCCGCCACGTCGACCACCGCCGAGACGCTGTCGGCGCCGTTCTCCTTCTGGCCCAGCGGCATCCACTGGGACTCGTTCGTCCAGGTGTGGACGCGTGTCGACTTCGGCCGGTACTTCTGGAACACGCTCGCGCTCATGGCCGGGTCGCTGTTCCTGGGGCTGCTGGTCGCGACGACCGGCGGCTACGGGCTGGCCGTTCTCAAGCCGAAATACGCCAAGGCCGTGTTCGCGGCGCTCCTGGCCACCCTGTTCATTCCCGGCGTGATCTCCCTTGTCGCGCTCTACCTGACCGTCATCGACCTCCCGGTCGTTCACGTCAGCCTGCTGGGCTCGATGTGGGCGGTATGGCTGCCGTCCTCGGCCAACGCCGTCAACGTGCTGCTCATGCAGCGATTCTTCGCCAACATTCCCAGTGAGCTCTTCAACGCGGCCCGCATCGACGGAGCAGGACCCTTCAGGATGTTCTTCTCCATCGTCCTGCCGATGTCGCGCCCGATCATCGGCGTCGTCAGCCTCCTCACGCTCGTGGCCTCCTACAAAGAGTTCCTCTGGCCGCTGCTGGTCCTGCCGAACCCGCAGGACCAGCCGATCTCGGTCGCGCTGCCGAGGCTGCAGAGCACCATCGACTTCTCGCAGTTCATGGCCGCGCTCTTCATCTCGGTCATCATCCCCGTCGGTCTCTTTCTCATCCTCCAGCGCCAGTTCCTGCAGGCGGCGGGCAACGCCGGCGCGCTCAAGGGCTGAGCTCACGCCGACGCCTCGTTCGCACCGGAAGGACACCGATGCCCCATTTCGACCTGCCCATCGACCAGCTCCGCACGTTCCGGCCAGAGGTCCGGGTCCCCGCCGACTTCGACGCCTTCTGGCGGCAGACGCTCGCCGACGCCAGGAAGGCGGGCGGAGAGGCCCGCTTCACCCCGGCCGAGACGCCGCTCGTCGGGTGCGACGTCCTCGACGTGCGTTTCCCCGGATTCGCCGGCGACCCGATCGCCGGCTGGCTGCTCCTGCCGCCCGGAGCCGGGCCCCACCCCGCCGTCGTGCAGTTCCTGGGTTACGGGGCAGGCCGCGGGCTGCCGCACGAGTACCTTCCGTGGGTCGCCGCCGGATACGCGTGCTTCGTGATGGACTCGCGCGGCCAGGGCTCCACGTGGGGAGTCGGCGGGGACACTCCGGACCCGCACGGGTCCGGACCCGCCGCGAACGGTGTCATGACCCGCGGCATCGAGGACCCCGGGACGTACTACTACCGGCGGCTGTTCACGGACGCCGTCCGCGCGGTCGACGCGGTGCGCCGGCACCCGTCCGTCGACGCCGCCCGCGTGGCGGTGTCCGGCGGCAGCCAGGGCGGCGGCATCGCGCTCGCCGCCGCGGGCCTGTCGGAGGATCTCATGGCCGTCTTCGTCGACGTGCCGTTCCTGTGCCATTTCGAGCGCGCCGTCGGGTTGACCGACCGCGAGCCGTACGCGGAGATCGCGCGCTATCTCGCCGTGCACCGCGAGAGCGTCGAGCGGGTCTTCGACACGCTCTCCTATTTCGACGGCGTGAACCTGGCGGCTCTGGCGACCACTCCCGCCCTGTTCTCCGTCGCGCTCATGGACCAGACCTGCCCCCCATCGACGGTTTTCGCCGCGTTCAACGCTTACGGGGGCCCCAAGGAGATCACTGTGTACTCGTTCAACGGCCATGAAGGCGGGGCCGCCGGCCAATGGCCGCGGCAGGCCGCCCTCCTGACGAGAGCGGCACGGGTGTGAGCGCGCGCTTCGGGGTCAACTACCTGCCGCGGGAGAACTGGTGGTACGCCTGGGCGGAGGACGACGACACCTTCGCCGAAGACCTCCACCAGATCGCCTCGCTCGGGTTCGACCATGTCCGCGTGCAGTGCCTGTGGCCGCTCTTCCAGCCCAGCCCGTCGTGGGTGTCGCCGCGGGCGCTCCGCCGCCTCGTCCACCTGCTCGATCGCGCGGCGGAGAACAGGCTGGACGTCTGCGTGACCGTGCTGGACGGCTGGCTGAGCGGCTTCGACTTCCGGCCCACCTGGTTGCAGGACGTCGATCCGTTCACCGACGCCGGAGCCGTCGACGCCGCGGAGCTGCTCGTCGGCGCCGTCTCGCGGGCGGTCGAAGGCCACCCGGCGCTGTGGTGCGTCGACGTCGCGAACGAACCCAACGTACTCATGAGGCACCTCAAGGCAGGTGAAGGCGAGGCCTGGGCCGCGCGGATGCTCCGCGCCGCGCGTGCGGCCTGCGTGCCGGTCACCGTGGGGGTCGACCATGTGCCGTGGATGAGCGACGACGCTCCGATCGGCCGGGCGTTCCTGGCCGGCGCGTGCGATCTCATCCCGGTGCACGCGTGGCCGTACTTCACCGGCGCCCTGGCCAGGGTCGGGGAAGAGCGCGCCTGGGCCATTCCCGACTATCTCGCGCAGGTCGCCCGCGCGACTCCCGGCGCCGCGGGCAAGCCGGTGTGGATCCAGGAGGTGGGGGTCTCGCCGCTCTGGCTCGCGGACCTGGCGGTCGAGGACTTCGCCGAGCGGATGCTGCGGCGGGCCGCCGCGATCCCCGGACTCGGCGCCGTGACCTGGTGGGCGTCCCACGACATCAGCCGCCGCTTCGCCGGTTTCGACGAACTCGAGTACGGCCTGGGCCTCATAGACGCCGAAGGGCGGACGAAACCGATCGGGGCGCGGGTGTCCGAGGTGGTCGCGGAACTGCGTGAGCGGGCGCCTGCGGAGCCGGCGAGCGTTCTGCCGATCGTCCTGCCTGCCGGACGGGCACCTGACATCGCCTTCGCCGAAGACTGGTTCGCGCGCATGGGGCCGACCGCCGGACCCGCCATCGTCCATGAACTCGAAAGGAACGCGTCATGACCGAGCGTGCGCTTCATACCCACCTGCTGGTCGTCGGGGGAGGGCTCGGGGGCGTCGCCGCCGCCCTGACCGCGGCCCGCCTCGGTGTCCGGGTGGTGCTCGCCGAGCGGTCGGACTGGCTCGGCGGCCAGCTGACCACGCAGGCGGTCCCGCCCGACGAGCACCGGTGGATCGAGACCGAGCTCGGATCGGCCTCGTACAGGGAGCTCCGCGAGACCGTCCGCGCTCACTATCGCCGGCTCTATCCGCTTGCGCCGAACGCGGCCGGGGACCCGCGGCTGAATCCGGGCCGAGGCAACGTCTCCGCGCTGTGCCATGAACCGAGGGTGAGCGCTCTGGCGATCGAGGAGCTGCTGTCTGCGCACCTCGCCTCGGGAGCGATCACCGTGCTGCGCGAACACGACGTGGTGAACGTGGACCGTCGTGATCGGCAGATCGCGAGCGTACGGCTGCGCGGCCGGGATGGCGGCACCGTGGAGGTCACCGCCCGCCTCGTGGCCGACGCGACCGAAGAAGGCGATCTCCTTGAGCTGGCCGGCCTGCACTACACGTTCGGGGCGGAGCCACACGACGAGACCGGCGAGCTGCACGCGCCGCCGGAGCCGGATCCACGAGACCAGCAGGCGATCACCTGGTGTGTGGCGCTCGAATATCGCGAAGGCGAAAACCACACCATCGACCGGCCCGCCGGCTACGAACACTGGCGCGACACCGTCGACCCACGATGGCCCGGCCCGCAGCTGTCCTGGAAGGACATCGTGCCCGACACGGGGGAGGTGCGGTGGCGGCCGCTGTTCGCCCACTCGCCCGAGCACGCGGTCCACACGGCCGCCGACGACCTGTGGCACTACCGCCGGATCCTGTCGCGGCAGAACCTCGACCCGAGCTTTCCCGGTGGCGAGATCACGCTGGTGAACTGGCCGCAGATCGACTATTGGGAGCGCCCGCTGCTCGGCGTGAGCCCGCAGGAGCGCGAGCAGGCGCTGGCGGAGGCGCGATCCCTGACGCGCAGCTTCGTCCACTGGATGCAGACCGAGGCCCCTCGCCATGACGGCGGCACCGGCTATCCCGAGCTGCGTCCCAGGGGCGATGTCATGGGCACCTCGGACGGCCTGGCGAAGGAGGCGTACATTCGCGAATCACGCCGGATCCACCCCCTGTTCCGGGTGACCGAGGCGCACATCGGGGTCGAGATGCGGGGGCCCGGCGCGGGAAGCGCCCTTTTCGACGACAGCGTCGGCATCGGCCACTACCGCATCGATCTGCACCCCAGCACGGCTGGAAGAGGCTACGTCGACATCGACTGCTTCCCGTTCCAGATCCCGCTCGGAGCTCTCATCCCGGTGGACGTCGACAACCTCGTCGCCGCGAACAAGAACATCGGCACCACCCATATCGCCAACGGCGCGTACCGGTTGCATCCGGTCGAATGGTCGATCGGCGAGGCGGTCGGCGCGCTGGCGGCCCAGGTCGCCGAGACGGCGCAGACCCCGGCGCGACTGCGGGCCGACCCGGCGAGCCTGCGCCGCCTGCAGCGACGTTTGCGGGATGACCTCGGTGTCACCCTCGAGTGGCCCGACGACATCCGCACCGGTCGATCCTGACGGGAACGAGCCGACATCAGCCCGCTTCCTGGGGACTCCAGGCGATGATCTGGCCTCTCTCGATGATGCGGTTCCGCAGCTGCTCGAGATCGATGTCCTGAACGGCGACCTGATTCCGGATCGACAACGTCGCCGCGACGGCAGCCGATTCGGCGAGAACGCAGAAGACCGGTTCCATGCGGGTGGCCGCATACGCGATGTGCGTCGCCGACAGGCACACGGGCACGAGCAGATTTCCGCAGTCGCTCTTGTGCGGCGTGATGGCACGGTAGGGAACGGGATACGGCCGGCCCGTTCCCATGTGCCCACCGATGAACATGTCCCCCTCGGTCGCCACCCCGAGCCGCCGCGTCGCGGGATCGCGATGAGCGATGCGCCGAGCGGGATATACGTCCACGCCGAAGAGGGCGAGTCCGATGGCGTCGGAAGGATCGGTCTGGTTCAGCACATCCGAGTGCGTGAGGGTGTATCGGCCCTTGAGCCGCCGGGCCACCCGTACATAGAGCTGGTGCGGCCACCCGTCGGTCTCCGGGAAGACGCCGGCGTCCAAGCCGTACGCGGCCGTCTCCCGCCGGAACTCCTCGGGCACCTCCGGATGGGTCGAGAGGAAGTGATGCAGGCCGCGGAGATAGTCGATGTGGTGACGCCAGATCCGCGATCGGACGGTCCAGTCGCCGTCCTGGTAGTCGTGGCTCACGCCGACGGGCGCATTCGTGACAAGAGAGGTTCGCTGGTAGTTGTATTCACCTGAGTTGAGCCAGCCGGGAAATATGTCGCGGAGCCTGTCCAACTGGTCGCCGGTGGTCTCGCTCACGGACTTGATGTGCTCGACGTACCGGCGGACCAGCTCGAATTCGCCGGGCGAGTAGTCCTCCGGCGCGGTGATCTCAACCTTGTGCCGCGTGTCCGCCGTCAGATAGAAGCGGAAATTGTATGCCTGGGTGTAACCGTCCGCCGAGCCGATCGGCAATCCGTGATCCTCGTCGATGAGCGGGATGAGCCCGCTGGTGCTGTCGCCCGGTACGACATAGGGGTCGACCGGTGTCCAGTTCGTGACTTGACCGACGCCGGCCGGTGTCTCGCCGAACGCGTGGCGCGATTCGCGTCCGGTCCGATAAGGAACCCCGGCGAGAGCCATCAGGTCGCCTTCATAAGAGGCATCGACAAAAATCGACGCCGAGATGCCGCAGGGCTCTCCCGATTCGGCGGTCGCTGGGGGAACCCCCCATTTGTCCGGCGGCGCGGCCCCAACCTGGATGGCGTCGATGAGCTCGCCGTTTCGCGTCACGGAAAGGAGTCGGTGCTCGAAAACGACCGTGACGCCGGCATCGGCGACCCACTGGTGGAAGCCGCGCGCGATGTCCTGGGGATGGTCTCCGAAACGGAAGATCACCTCGTTCGTCAGACCGCCCACCGCCTCGGGAAGGGGGCGGTCCTGCAGCGGTTTGATTCCCGCGCTGAGCATTCCGCCCAGCCGGCGACCTGGCTCGACGAGTATTACGGACGCGCCCTCCTGATGTGCCGTGATGGCGGCGACACAGCCTGCGGGCGTTCCCCCGTACACACAGATATCGGCACTCAGTTCCATCTATTCCGTCCCGTCGAAGCGTCGATTCTTATCGTTACCGGTTGCGACAGCGTGCGGAATAACCGTTTTCGTCGAGGCCATGCACATTCTTTACGGGAGACCACAGGATGTCTGTAGCTTGTCCGAGTCTTGATGGCTACGTGCTGGCGCCCCGGCGCCCCAGGTTCAGCCTCGGTTCCGACAGGTACGAGGGCTGGTGCATGCTGCTGCCGAGAAACGGGGCGTTCTCCTACGAAGTCGAGGACGTGGCGGCGTCTGGACCTGTGGGTGCGGCGGGGCTTCGTGGCGAAGCGCGTTTCGGCGATGTGGTCATCAGCCCACCCGGGAGCACCCTACGGCGACAGATGCACGCGCCGACGTCGTTCTTCTTCGCGCGATTCCTGACCGTTCTGGAGCCGCCGATCGGCTGCAGCCGACTACGTGACATCGACCGGCTCTACGCCAACCTCTCACTTCTCGAATCCATGCAATCCGCTTCGCAAGAAGGTCGTCAGAGGATGGATGCCGAGATGGTCGCGGCCCATGTCGTCAACGACGTACTCATAGCCATACATTGGGAACGGATGCGCGAAGGCATGCGTGAGGATGCCTTGGTGCGTAAGGCCGTCGCCTTCATCCTGGACAACTTCACCTCGCCGGATTTTTCACTCGGTGACCTGGCGAGAACGCTGGGCGCCAGCCCTTCCCTGCTCTCGCGGCGCTTCCGCGACGTTCGAGGCGTTACCCCGGTCCAATACCTTCGCGGCGTCAGGTTGCGGAAAGCGCGGGAGTTGTTGACCGGGACCGACTGTACCCTGCAGAACATCGCCGAACAGTGCGGATATCGCAGCGCGTTCTATCTCAGCCGAGTCTTCAAGGCCGGCACCGGTCAGTCGCCTTCTGAATACCGCGCGGCACCGGCCGCTGCCATCCTGCGATCAGAGTGACCAGTCGCCCGCCCGTTGCTCCTTCAGCAGGGTGACCGGCGGCGGCAGGGGGCTGGTGGTGGCGGGTGCCAGACCTTCGAGCATGAGTGCCAGGTAGCGGCGCCAGCCGTCGGTGGCGGGGTCCATGGTCCACAGGGTGCTGGTCAGCATGGCCATGATGCGGGG